>NZ_JBJGZS010000026.1:0-68531 GCF_054050635.1 Geodermatophilus sp. SYSU D00079
CCCCCCCCCCCCCCCCCCCCCCCCCCCCCCCCCCCCCCCCCCCCCCCCCCCCCCCCCCCCCCCCCCCCCCCCCCCCCCCCCCCCCCCCCCCCCCCCCCCCCCCCCCCCCCCCCCGCCCGCCCGCCCCCCCCCCCCCCCCCCCCCCCCCCCCCCCCCCCCCCCCCCCCGGCCGGTGGCCGACGGGGCGTCGCGGGCGCTCCCTGCGGGAGCCTGGTTCAGCTGGGGTCGGGGTCGTTCGGCCCCTGCCGCCGGCCCTCGGTGAGGCCGATGTTGCTGACCCCTCCGTAGGGCTCGTGCCGCTTGCCGGCGTGCGCCTCGCGCTGCAGGCGGTCGAGCAGGTGCGGGTAGTGCGCCTCGAACGCCGGCCGCTCGGAGCGGATCTTCGGGATCTCGACGAAGTTGTGCCGAGGCGGCGGGGACGACGTCGCCCACTCCAGCGAGTTGCCGTGGCCCCAGGGGTCGTCGCGGACGGCGAGCCGCCCGTACTTCCAGGACTTGTAGACGTTGAACAGGAACGGGATCGTCGAGGCGCCGAGCACGAACGAGAAGATCGTCGAGATCGTGTTCAGCGTGGTGAACCCGTCGGTGGGCAGGTAGTTGACGTACCGGCGCGGCATGCCCTCGTTGCCCAGCCAGTGCTGGACGAGGAAGGTGCCGTGGAAGCCGATGAAGGTCAGCCAGAAGTGCAGCTTCCCGAGGCGCTCGTCCATCATCCGGCCGCACATCTTCGGGAACCAGAAGTAGATGCCGGCGTAGGCGGCGAACACGACGGTCCCGAAGACCACGTAGTGGAAGTGGGCGACGACGAAGTACGAGTCGGAGACGTGCCAGTCCAGGGGCGGGCTGGCCAGCAGCACGCCGGTGAGACCGCCGAGGAGGAAGGTCACCATGAAGCCGACGGAGAACAGCATCGGCGTCTCGAAGGTCAGCTGACCCCGCCACATGGTGCCGATCCAGTTGAAGAACTTGATGCCGGTCGGCACGGCGATCAGGTAGGTCAGGAAGGCGAAGAAGGGCAGCAGCACCGCGCCGGTGGCGTACATGTGGTGCGCCCACACCGTCAGCGACAGACCACCGATGGCCAGGGTGGCGAAGACCATGCCCTTGTAGCCGAACAGCGGCTTGCGGCTGAACACCGGGATGATCTCGGTGATGATGCCGAAGAACGGCAGCGCGATGATGTAGACCTCGGGGTGCCCGAAGAACCAGAACAGGTGCTGCCACAGCAGCGCCCCGCCGTTCTCCTCCGAGTAGACCAGCGCACCGAGGTTCCGGTCGGCCAGCAGGGCCAGCAGCGCGGCGGTGAGGATCGGGAAGGCCAGCAGGATCAGCACGCTGGTGACGAGCGCGTTCCAGGTGAAGATCGGCATCCGGAACAGCGTCATGCCCGGCGCGCGCAGGCAGACGATCGTGGCGATGAAGTTGACGCCACCGAGGATGGTGCCCAGACCGCTGACCGCGAGGCCGGTGATCCAGAGGTTGCCGCCGGCGCCGGGGCTGTTCGTGACGTCGGACAGCGGGGTGTAGGCGGTCCAGCCGAAGTCGGCCGCACCACCCGGGGTCAGGAAGCCCGACAGCGCGACCAGCGACCCGAGCAGGAACAGCCAGTACGAGAAGGCGTTCAGCCGCGGGAAGGCGACGTCGGGAGCACCGATCTGCAGCGGCATGATCAG
This sequence comes from Geodermatophilus sp. SYSU D00079, assembly GCF_054050635.1. Taxonomy (NCBI): domain Bacteria; kingdom Bacillati; phylum Actinomycetota; class Actinomycetes; order Geodermatophilales; family Geodermatophilaceae; genus Geodermatophilus; species Geodermatophilus sp. SYSU D00079. Next base: position 1,674 of record NZ_JBJGZS010000026.1, read on the forward strand.
GTTGCCGAACGCGAAGAACAGCGGCGTCGCGAACATCAGCAGCATCACCGTGCCGTGCATGGTGAACAGCTGGTTGTACTGCTCCGGGGAGAGGAACTGCAGGCCCGGCTGGGCCAGCTCCCCACGGATGAGCATGGCCATCAGCCCGCCCAGCAGGAACCATGCGAACGAGGTGGCCAGGTACATGAGGCCGATGGTCTTGTGGTCGGTGGTCCGCAGCAGATTCGAGAGCCGCGAACCCTTCTCGACCTCGTGAGCCGGGCTCGGCCGGCTCACGATCGGCGCCGGTGCGATCGTCACGGCCGCGAGCTTAGACGGTGACTCCGTGGCGTCTCCTCCCGACGGTGGAGGCGCGCCGCACACCGCCGGTGGGTCCGCTGTGGCGCAGCGCACAGCCGTCGTCGGGCAGGGCCCCGGCGGGGCCGTCAGCCGGCCGGCACCCAGCTGGTCACGTCGACCGACACCGTCACCGACGACCGTTCCGGGAGCCCGGCGACCGCGGCGGCCAGCGCGTCCGGCGGGAGGTGGCGGGCGTGCGGGCCCATGCCGACGAGCGTGGTGACCGCGGCCCGGTCCAGCTCGAGCCGCTCCCGGTGACCGGCGTCGGCGACCGGCCGCAGGTGCGGCTCCAGGGTGGCGGCCAGCCGGCGCGCCTTCTCCGGGTCGACCCGCAGCAGCCCCAGCGGCTCCACCAGCTCGGTCAGGTGGTCGGCGGCGGGGGTGACGACCACCAGCCGGCCCGCGGGCCGCAGCACCCGCGCGATCTCGGGCCCGTTGCGGGGGGCGAAGACGACGAGCACGCGGTCGACGGCGGCGTCCCGGACCGGGAGCCGCGCCCAGGCGTCGGCGACGACGGCCACCGCCCGCGGGGAGACGGCGGCCGCCCGCCGCGCCGCGTACCGGGAGGAGTCGAGGACGACGCCGACCGCGTCGGGCAGGCGGTCGAGGACCCCGGCCAGGTGCTGCCCCGTCCCGCCGCCGAGGTCCAGCAGGGTCGCGGGCGGGCCGTCGTCCCCGGCCGCGACGGCGTCGGCCAGGGCGCCGGTGATGCCGGCGTAGTGCCCGGCGGCGAGGAACGCGACCCGGTCGGCGACCATCGCCGCGGAGTCCCCGGACGGCGGCACGTGCCCCGGGGGCAGCAGCGTGACGTGGCCCTGCCGGGCGCGGTCGAAGGCGTGCCCCGCGGGGCAGCGCAGCCCGGCGTCGTCGGGCAGGGCCGCCAGGGGTCCGCCGCAGACCGGGCAGGCCAGCAGGTCCACCGCGCGCGACGGCCAGGGGCGGCGGGGGCTCACCGGGCCCGCACCGCCGCACCGGGTCGCGCCGCCGCCGGCGGCTCCTCGGCCGTCCGGCCCGGCACGACGCCGACCGCCAGGGCGGCGGCGACGGCGCCGGCGGCGAACGCCGCCGGGTACCCCGCGCCGCTCTCGACGAGCAGGGCGGCCAGCGGCACGGTCGCCGCCGCGGACAGGTTCTGGGCGGTGTTGTGCGCCCCCAGCGCGCGACCGGCCCAGGCCGCCCCGGCGTGCTCGGCCACCGAGGTGAAGGCCACCCCGTTGGGGCTCACGGTGACCACCGCGGCGAGGACGACGGCACCCGCCGCCGCGACCGGGCCCACCGACGAGGGGGTCAGCGTCGCGACGACGGCCACCCCGGCGACGACGACGGCGACCGCCGCCGCGATCAGCCGCAGGGGCGCCAGCCGGCTGCCCGCCCGGTCCGACCAGACGCCGGCACCCAGCCGGGCGGCCGCACCGCCGGCCTGGGTGACCGCGAGCAGCGTGCCGGCGGCGGCCGCGGTCCACCCGGCGTCGCGGACCAGGAAGTCGAAGGCGAACGCGCCCACCACGAACTGCGGGACCACCAGCAGCGTGCTGGCCGCGTGCACCCGCCACAGCACCGGGGACCGGTAGGGCGAGGCCGCCCGCGGCGTCCCGGCGGGGGGCGCCGGCCGCGCCGGGTCCCGCACGAGGACCCCGATGAGGACGGCGGTGACCGCGCACCCGGCGGCGAGGGCGGCGAACGCCCGGCCGGTGCCGTCCTCGGCCAGGCGCGGCAGGACCAGCGCCGCCAGGCCCACCCCGATCGGCTGCCCCGCCTGCCGGATGCCCATGGCCAGCCCCCGCTGCCGCGCGGGGAACCACCCGAGCACCAGCCGCCCGCTGGCCGCGTGCACCGAGGCGCTGCCGGCGCCGGCGAGCAGCAGCCACAGGCCCACCGCGACCGGCGTCGCGGCCAGCGCCGCCCCGGTGAGGGCGATCGCGGCGACCGCCAGGCCCGCGGTCAGCACCACCCGCTCGCCGTACCGGTCGGCCGCCGCACCCCAGGCGAGGAGGCTGAGGACCAGGCCCGCCGCGGGCGCGCTCACCAGCAGTCCGATCGCGGCCAGGCCCAGGCCCTCGGCCCGCAGGGCGACGGTGAGGAACGGCAGCCCGTTCTGGGCGGCGCAGGCGGCGACCAGTCCGGCGAGGCCGACCCCGAGGTGGCGCCAGCGGGCTCTGGGGGCGTCGTCCTCCGTCACCTCGGGACCGGGTGGAACGTCACGTCGTGCAGCGCGCCGTCGGCGGCCACCGCGGTGACGAAGGTGCCGTGCGGCTGCCGGCGGCGGTCGGTCGGCGAGCCGGGGTTGAGCAGCCGCAGGCCGGTGTCGGCCGTGGTGTCCCAGGGGATGTGGCTGTGCCCGAAGACGAGCAGGTCGGTGTCGGGGAAGCGGGCGGCGCACCGGGCCTCGCGGCCCTTCCGGTCGCCGGTCTCGTGGACGACGGCCAGCCGGATCCCCTCGATCTCGGCGCGGGCCACCTCCGGCAGCCGCTCGCGCAGGGCGCCGTGGTCGTTGTTGCCGTACACCGCGACGAGCCGCCGCGACCGCTCCTCCAGCCGGTCGAGCAGCGCGACGTCCACCCAGTCCCCCGCGTGGACGACGACGTCGGCGTCGTCGATCGCGGCCCACAGGGGATGAGGTAGGTCACGCGCACGCTTGGGGACGTGCGTGTCCGAGGTGAACACCAGGGAAAACGGCACGTGGACATGGTCGCAGGCGGCTACCTTGCGGAGCGCCCGATGACCGGGTTCTCCCGCACGACCTCCTGAGGACCATCCATGACTGACCCCACGTCCACCCGCGCCCCCGGCGCCGGCCACACCGGCGAGGAGCCGTACCCGAGGCGGTGGCTGGCCCTGGGCGTCATCGCGCTGACCGTCCTGCTGGTCATCCTCGACGCCACCATCGTCAACATCGCCCTGCCGGCCGTCTCGGCCGACCTGCAGATCAGCGCGGCCAGCCAGCAGTGGATCGTCACCGCGTACACGCTGACCTTCGGTGGCTTCCTGCTGCTCGGCGGCCGGATCGCCGACTTCTGGGGCCGCAAGCGCACCTACCTCGTCGGCGCGGCCGGCTTCGCCGTCGCCTCCGCGCTCGGCGGGATCGCGCAGGACGAGACGATGCTCTTCGCCGCCCGGGCGCTGCAGGGCGCCTTCGGTGCGCTGCTCGCCCCCGCGTCGCTGGCCCTGCTCACCGTGCTGTTCACCGACGCCAGGGAGCGGGCGAAGGCCTTCGCCGTCTACGGCGCGATCGCCGGCGGCGGCTCGGCCGTGGGCCTGCTGCTCGGCGGCGTGCTCACCGAGTACGCCGACTGGCGGTGGTGCTTCTGGGTGAACCTGCCCGTCGCCGTCATCGCGATCCTCGCCGCCATCCCGATCGTGCCGGAGAGCCGGGCGCCGGGTGACACCAGCTACGACATCCCCGGCGCCGTCCTGGTCACCGCCGGCATCGCGTCGTTCGTCTACGGCTTCACCCAGGTCGCCGAGAAGTCGCAGGAGAACGCGGCTGCCGGCAGAACCGACAGCGGCTGGACCGACCCGGCGGCGCTGACGTTCATCGTCGTCGGCGTGGTGCTGGTCGCGGCGTTCGTCGTCCTGGAGCTGCGGATCCGCAACCCGCTGCTGCCGATGCGGATCGTCCTCGACCGCAACCGGGGCGGGGCCTACCTGACCTCGACGCTGGTCGGCGCCGGGCTGATCGGCGCCTTCTTCTTCCTGAGCCTGTACTTCCAGCAGGTGCTGCAGTACAAGCCGGTGCACGCGGGCATCGCCTCGCTGCCGGTGACCCTGGGCGTGCTGCTCTCCGCCGGCGCGGCCAGCGCGCTGGTGGTCAAGGTCGGCCCGAAGCCGCTGATGGTGCTCGGCGGGCTGCTGGCGGCCTCCGGCCTGTTCGTCCTGTCGTTCCTGGACGTCGACAGCGGCTTCTGGTCGCTGGCCTTCCCCGGGCAGCTGCTGCTCGGCCTGGGTCTCGGGTTCACCTTCGTGCCGCTGTCCAACCTGGCCCTGGTCGGGGCCGGCGCGCACGACGCCGGCGCGGCCAGCGCGGTGCTGAACGCCACCCAGCAGGTAGGCGCCTCGATCGGCACCGCGCTGCTCGCGACGCTGTCGGTCGGCGCGATCACCGACCACGTGACCGGCGTCGCGGCCTCCGGCGGCGACCCGCAGGACCCGGCCGTGGCGCTGCAGGCGCAGGTGGAGGGCTACACGACCGCCTTCACCTGGGCGGCGGCGCTGCTCGTCCTCGGCGCGCTGGTCTCCGCGGTGCTCATCAAGGCCACCAAGGAGGACCTGCCCACCGACAGCGACGCCGTCGTCCACGTCGGCTGACGCGCACCGCTCCTGCGGCCCCTCCCCGGATCCGTCCCGGGAGGGGCCGCAGTGCCGTCCGGCGCGACCCCGGGGCAGGTGTGCCGGTCGGGCGGCCCCGGGCGGCACCTCCCCGGGAGTTGCGTCAGGGAGTCACCGCGTCGTCCGGGAGGACGACGGTGTGGCCGCCGCCATCGCACGGAGGCGGGCGTTGTACGCCTCCAGCTCGGCGTCCTCGGTGCGGACGGCGGCCCGGTCGAGGCGCTTGGCGCGGCGTTCCTCCGAGCCCATCCACGAGAACAGCACGATCGCCATGACGAAGACGGTGGGGAGCTCGCCGAAGGACCACGCGATGCTGCCGGCGGCCTTCTGGTCGGCCAGCGTGTCGACGCCCCAGCCCGCCGGCGGGTCCGCGAAGGTGGTGACGACCAGCGCGCTGGACATCATCACCGCGACGCCGAAGAAGGCGTGCAGCGGCATGGGGATGAGCAGCTCGAGCATGCGCCCACCGTGCCCGGCGGTCCGTGGCCACGGGTCCTGGGCGAGGATCGGACCGAAGAACAGCAGCCCGGTCACGGTGAAGTGGGCGAGCATGAACTGGTGGCCGAACGGGTCGGCCATCAGCGCGTCGAAGACGGGCGTGAAGTAGACGCCGTAGAGGCTGGCCAGGAACAGCGGCAGCGTGAACGCCGGGTGCGACAGGAAGCGGGCCACGCGGCTGTGCAGGGCGTCGAGCAGCAGCGCCCTCGGGACGCCGGCCACCCCCTTGCCGCGGGGCAGGGTGCGCAGCGCGAGGGTGACCGGGGCGCCGAGCAGCAGAAGCAGCGGCGCCACCATCGACAGCACCATGTGCTGGGCCATGTGGATGCTGAACAGCACCATGCTGTAGCCGTTGAGCCAGGTGCCGGTCACCGCGAACAGCGACAGGCAGCCGGCGAGCCAGGCCGCCGTCCGCCACCACGGCCAGGCCACCCCGGAGCGCCGCAGGACGACCAGGGCGCCCAGGTAGCCGACGATCCCGAGCAGGCTGAGCACCGCCAGCACCGACCAGCCGTCCAGGTGCGGCAGGAACATCCGCCCCCAGGTGGGTGGCTCGCTGGGCACCCACATGCCCGAGTGCTGACCGTGCTCCACCGCTGCGCCTCCCGTGTCCCGACTGCTCCCCCACTGTCCCACTGCGGCACCCGACCAGGTGGCCCCCTGCAGGGGCCCGCCGCGAGCTCGCGAGTGGCGGGGGGCAGGGGTCCCACCTCGGCTCCTGGCCCCCTGCAGGGGCCCGCCGCGAGCTCGCGAGCGGCGGGGGCAGGGGGTCACACCTCGGCTCCTGGCCCCCTGCAGGGGCCCGCCGCGAGCTCGCGAGTGGCGGGGGGCAGGGGGTCCTTCCTCAGTCGTGGACGGGCGCCTCGTGGCCGGCGTGGGCGGCGGCCTCCAGCTGGAAGGTGCAGTGCTCGACGTCGAAGTGGTCGCCCAGGCAGACGCAGAGGGCGTCGAGCACCCGTCCCCCGTGCCCGGCCTCGAGGGCCTCGTCGGTGACCACGACGTGGGCGGAGAGCACCGGCAGGCCGGAGGTGATCGTCCAGGCGTGCAGGTCGTGGACGCCGAGCACGCCGTCCACCGCGAGGATGTGCGCCCGCACCGCCGCCATGTCGACCCCCCGGGGAGCGGCCTCCAGCAGGACGTCGCCGGCCTCGCGCAGCAGGGACCAGGCCCGGGGCAGGACGAGGAGGCCGATCGCGATCGAGGCGACGGTGTCGGCCGGCGTCCAGCCGGTGGTGGCGACGAGGACGGCGGCGACGATGACCGCCACCGAGCCCAGCGCGTCGGCGAGGACCTCGAGGTGGGCACCCCGGACGTTCAGCGAGTCGCCGCGCCCGCGGTGCAGCAGCGCCAGCCCGCCCAGGTTGACCGCCAGGCCCACGGCGGCGACGGCGAGCATCACGCCGGAGCCGATGTCCGGTGGGTCCCCGATCCGGCGGACCGCCTCGACGAGGACGTAGACGGCGACGCCGGCCAGCAGCAGCCCGTTGGCGACCGCGGCGAGGATCTCCACGCGCTGCCAGCCGAAGGTCCGGCGTCCGCGCGGTGGGCGCTGGGCCAGGGTGACCGCGCCCAGCGCGAGGCCGATGCCGAGGGCGTCGGTGGCCATGTGCCCGGCGTCGGCCAGCAGGGCCAGCGACCCCGAGACCACCGCGCCGACGACCTCGGCGGCCATGACGGCGACGGTGAGGACGAGGACGACGGCCAGCCGGCGCCGGTGCGCCGCCGAGGCGGTGGCCGGGCCGTGCGCGTGGCCGTGGTCGTGCCCCATCAGCTGCCCACCTCCGCCCCGCGCCGCACACCGCGAGTGTGCCGCAACGCACGACGTCCTCCGCCCGGACCGGCCGGGGGAGGACGTCGGACGGCGGGGTCCTCGCCTAGATCTGGACGCCGCGCTCGCGCAGCCACGGGAGCGGGTCGGTCTTCGGGCCGTCGGGGCCGCCGAGGCGGACCTCGAAGTGCAGGTGCGGACCGGTGGACTGGCCGCGGTTGCCGAGCAGCGCGATCGTGTCGCCGGCGCGGACCAGCTGGCCGGGCGACACGAGGATCTCCTCCATGTGCCCGTAGACGGTGACGTCGCCGTTGTCGTGCTGGATGTAGACGGCGTTGCCGTAGCCGCTGGCGGGGCCGGCCTCCAGGACGATCCCGTCCATGGCCGCGTACTCGGGGGTGCGCATGGGGGCGGCGAGGTCGATGCCGGCGTGCAGGGTGCCCCAGCGGGCGCCGAAGGTGCTGCTCAGCCGGGCGCCGGTCACGGGCAGCACGGCCTTGGGGCGGGCGGCCTCCGCCGCGGCCTCGGCGGCCAGGCGGTCGGCCTCGGCCTGCACCTGCGCCGCGGCGGCCTGCTCCGCCTCCCGGGCGGTGCGGCTGGCGGCCATCTCCTCCAGCCGCGCGGCGGCGTCCTCGGGCATGACGGCGGTGTCGGACTGCCCGGTCAGCCCGAGCTCCTCGGCGACGCTGACCGAGGCGCTCACCGGCTCGGCCTGCGCCACCGGGTCACCGGCGGAGAACAGGCCCAGGCCCGCGGCGCCGACGAGCGCGGCGGCCAGGTACAGCGCCGGCCGGCGGGGCGGCGTCGGGAGGCCCGACCGGCGGGGCCTGCTGCCGGCCGGCGGGACGGCGGGGGCGTGCGCCGGGGCGGGGTCCCGCGTCTCCCGGAGTGCGTCGATCCCGGCGCGGGCCGTGGCCTCGGCCAGCCCGCTGAGGCCGGCGAGGTCGGTGACCTCGGCGAGCCCGGGCCGGGTCGCGTGACCGGTCCCCGACTGCGGCGCGTCCCCCACGCGCGGCGTCGGGATGGTCGTCGCCTCCGGCTCCCCCGGCGTTCCCTGCAGCCGTCGCGAGGACGGGACCGCGGCCGGGTCGAGGGGGATCCGCTCACCCGGGACGGGTGTCGGGCCCTCGGCGAGGAGGCGGTCGTCGTGGAGCTGAGTCATGCACCTGGCTTCCGTGGGGGACAGGACGTCGTGCGGTGGTCCGGGGGAGCGGACGTGGTCCATGTAAACATGCCGTTATCAGTTCGTGATCGGAGAACACCCTCTCTGACCTGGGCGTTTGTGATCCGGAACACAGAAGTGCACCAGTGCCATTCAGCTGCGCGTACTACACCCACTCCGCACGGTGAGCGGCGCGCCGACGGCGCGGCCGAGGACGAGCGATCCAGCTCACGGGAGGGCAGGAGGGCTCCGTCGGAGCCCTCCGACGCGGATCCCGAGGAGCACAACGACATGCGCGCAGTGACCTGGCACGGCCGGGCGGACGTCCGGGTGGACACCGTCCCCGACCCCACGATCCAGGAGCCGACCGACGTCGTCATCGAGGTGACCTCGAGCGGCATCTGCGGCTCCGACCTGCACCTCATCGAGGTGATGGCGCCCTTCATGTCGGTGGGCGACGTGATGGGCCACGAGCCGATGGGCATCGTCCGCGAGGTCGGCTCGGAGGTGACCGCCGTCAAGCCCGGTGACCGGGTCGTCGTCCCCTTCAACATCTCCTGCGGCACCTGCTGGATGTGCTCGCAGGGCCTGCAGTCCCAGTGCGAGACGACGCAGAACCGCGACCAGGGCTTCGGCGCCTCGCTGTTCGGCTACACGAAGCTCTACGGGCAGGTCCCTGGCGGCCAGGCGGAGTACCTGCGGGTGCCCTTCGGCAACACGCTGCCGATCAAGGTGCCGACGGGGCTCCCCGACGACCGGTTCGTCTACCTCTCCGACGTGCTGCCCACCGCCTGGCAGGCGGTCCAGTACGCCGCGGTCCCGCCGGGCGGCACCCTCCTGGTCCTGGGGCTGGGCCCGATCGGTGACATGTGCACCCGCATCGCCCACCACCTGGGCATCGAGAAGGTGTACGCCTCCGACGTCGTCCCCGAGCGGATCCAGCGCGCCAGCGCCCGCGGCACGAACGTCATCCGGTCGACGCGAAAGGACGACGTCGTCCAGGCCATCCAGGACGCGACCGACGGCCGCGGCGCCGACGCGGTCATCGACGCCGTCGGCATGGAGGCGCACGGCTCGCCGCTGGCCTCGTTCGCCCAGAAGGCGACCGCGGTCGTCCCCGACGCGATCATGGAGCGGGTCATGCAGGTGGCCGGCGTCGACCGGCTCGCCGCCCTCAACACCGCCATCGACGCCGTCCGGCGGGGCGGCACGATCTCGCTGTCCGGCGTGTACGGCGGCGCGACCGACCCGCTGCCCCTGATGCGGATGTTCGACAAGCAGATCCAGCTGCGCATGGGCCAGGCCAACGTGTGGCGCTGGGTGCCCGACATCCTGCCGATCCTCACCGAGGGCGACCCGCTGGGTGTCGACGACTTCGCCACCCACCACGTGCCGCTGGAGCAGGCGCCGGAGGCCTACGCCAACTTCCGGGAGAAGAAGGACGGCGCGGTCAAGGTGCTCCTGCAGCCCTGACCCGGGCGCGCCCTGGACGTCGGGTGTGAGGAGACCCACCCGACGTTCGGGGCATGCCGGTGCAGGGAACCGCCTTGGCCTGGGAGAGGGTCGGAGACCCGACCCCCGGCAGGACGACGCAGTCCGAGCCACACCCGTACTCGCCGTCGTCCTCCTGGAGTCCCCCTCGTGCCCCGCGGTCTGCTCGCCCTCGCCATCGGCGCCTTCGGCATCGGCACCACCGAGTTCGTCGTCATGGGGATGCTGCCCCAGATCGCCGGCGGGCTCGGGGTGTCGGTGTCCGCGGTCGGGATGCTCATCTCGGCCTACGCGATCGGCGTGGTGGTCGGCGCGCCCACGCTGACCGCGCTGGGGGTGCGCTTCTCGCCCCGCCAGACCCTCGTCGGCCTCATGGTCGTGTTCGTCGTCGGCAACGCGCTGTCGGCGTTCGCCCCGACCTACGAGACGCTGGCCGCGGCCCGGGTGCTCACCGCGCTCTCGCACGGCGCCTTCTTCGGCGTCGGCGCGGTCGCCGCCCGCCGGCTGGTCTCCCCCGACCGCGCCACCCAGGCGATCTCGCTGATGATCACCGGGCTGACCCTGGCCAACGTGGTCGGCGTCCCCCTCGGCACCTTCGTGGCCCAGCAGACCAGCTGGCGGCTGGTCCTGGGCGCGATCGCGCTCATCGGCCTGGTCACCATCGGCTGCCTGCTGGCGTGGATGCCCGCGGACGTCGGCGAGCCCAGCGACCTCCGCTCGGAGCTGCGCGCCTTCCGCCGCGGGCAGGTCTGGCTGGTGCTGGGCCTGACCATGGTCGGGTTCGCCGCCCTGTTCGCCGTCTACAGCTACGTCAGCCCGATCCTCACCGAGCTCGGCGGCATCCCGGAGGCGTGGGTGACCCCCGTGCTCGCGCTGTTCGGCATCGGCACGACCGTGGGCACCCTGCTCGGCGGGCGCTTCGGTGACCGGTACGGCTTCTCCTTCGTCGCCGTCGGGCTGCTGGCCACCACCGTCGTCCTGGCCGCCTTCGCCTTCCTCGCCCGTACCCCGGTGGCCGCGGTGGTGCTGCTGGTCCTGTTCGGGACGGTCTCCTTCGCCCTCGGCCCGGTCGTGCAGAACGGCGTCATCGAGGCTGCCCGGGTGCGCGGGGGCAGCCTGGTCTCGGCGGCCAACCAGGGCGCGTTCAACGTGGCCAACGCGGTCGGCGCCGCCCTCGGCGCGCTCGTGCTCTCGGCGGGCTTCGGCTACACCGCGCCGATCTGGGTGGGGGCCGTCCTCGCCCTGGTCGGCGCCGGCATCGCCGTCGTCACCCAGGTGGTCACCCGACGCGCCGCCACCCCGGCTGCCGCGCCGGTGCGGCCGGCCCCCGAGGTGGTCGGCAGCACCGCCTGACCGGCGCCCCGGCGGGGTAGGGGCCGGGGATGACGACCTCCACCGCAGAGCGGTCCGGGCAGTACACCCTCGGCGACCGGTCGGTGCACCGCATCGGCTACGGCGCCATGCAGCTCGCCGGCCCGCACGTGATGGGCCCGCCGGTCGACCGGGACGCCGCGGTCGCCGTCCTGCGCCGCGCGGTGGAGCTCGGCGTGGACCACGTCGACACCAGCGACTACTACGGGCCGCACGTCACCAACGAGATCATCCGCGAGGCGCTGCACCCCTACCCCGAGGACCTGGTCATCGTGACCAAGGTCGGCGCCCGCCGGACCCCGGACGGCGGGTGGCCGCCGGCCCTCTCCCCCGCGGAGCTCCGCTCGGCGGTCGAGGACAACTGCCGCAACCTCGGCGTCGAGGCCCTCGACGTGGTGAACCTGCGGATGCCCGGTGTGCACGGGCCGGTCGAGCAGTCCCTGGCCGAGCCGTTCGAGGCACTCGCCGCGCTGCAGCAGGAGGGGCTGGTCCGCCACCTCGGCATCAGCCACGTGACGACGCAGCAGCTGGCCGAGGCGCAGGCGATCGCGCCGGTGGTCTGCGTGCAGAACCACTACAACCTGGTGCACCGGCAGGACGACGCGATGGTCGACGCCCTCGCCCGCGAGGGGATCCCCTACGTCCCCTACTTCCCGCTCGGCGGGTTCACCCCGCTGCAGTCGGCCGCCCTGGAGACGGTGGCCCGCCGGCTGGAGGCCACCCCGATGCAGGTCGCGCTCGCGTGGCTGCTGGCCCGCAGCCCCAACGTGCTGCTGATCCCCGGCACCTCGTCGATCGCGCACCTGGAGGAGAACCTCGCCGCGGCGGCCCTGGTGCTGGGGCCGCGGGAGCTGGAGGAGCTGGACGCGATCGGCGGCACCCCGACGGCCTGAGCGGTCAGCGGCCGGGGGCCGGGCCGAGCACGCGGTCGAGGTGGGCGTTGGCCAGCACCCCGCCGGGGTCCAGCCGGTCGCGGACGGCGAGGAACTCCTCGAACCGCGGATAGCGCTGCCGCAGCACCGCGGCGTCCAGCCCGTGCAGCTTGCCCCAGTGCGGGCGGCCGCCCACCTCGCCCGCGACCGCCTCGACCGCGGCGAACCACGGGCCCGGCTCGGTGCCGGCGGGCACGTGCGCGGCGATGTAGGCGGTGTCCCGGCCGGACGCCGTCGACAGGGGGACGTCGTCGGCGGCGGCCAGCCGCACCTCGACGGGGAAGGCGGTGCGCCAGTCGCCGGCCTCGTGCACGCGGCGCAGCTCGGCGAGCACCGCCGGTGCGTCCGCGCGCGGGACGGCGTACTCCATCTCGAGGAACCGGACCCGGCGGCGGCTCACGAACACCCGGTGCGAGTGGTCGGTCCAGCTGCGTGCCCCCAGCGCCCGGGCCGAGACGCGGGCCAGCGGTGGCACGAGGGCCGGAACCCGCCGGCCGGCCGCGACCACGCCGGCGAAGGCGGCGTTGGCCAGCACCTCGTCGTCCCAGACCGCCCGCCACCGCGGCAGCGGGTCGAGCCCCCCGGCCAGCGGCACCCGGGTGTTGCACTTCACCAGCGTCGCGTCGGTGTGCGGGAACCAGTAGAACTCGACGTGGTCGGTACAGGTCATCAGCTCCTCGAAGCGCTCCAGCGCGGCGCTGAGCCGGCCCGGCCCCTCGACGGCGTGCAGTGCGAACGCCGGCTCGGCCTGGAGGGTCACCGAGGTGACCACGCCGAGGGCGCCCAGACCGACGCGGGCGGCGCGGAAGACGTCGGGCCGGGTGGCCGCGTCGCAGCGCAGCACCTCCCCGGCCGGGGTGACCAGCTCGATGGCCCGGACCTGGGTGGCCAGCCCGCCGAAGCGGGCCCCGGTGCCGTGCGTGCCGGTCGCGAGGGCCCCGGCGACGGTCTGGCGGTCGATGTCGCCGAGGTTGGTCAGCGCCCAGCCGGTGCGGGCCAGCTCGGCGTTGAGGCGGTAGAGCGGCGTCCCGGCGCCGACGGTGACCAGGCCGTCGGGGGTGACCGCGACGCCGCACAGCTCGTCGAGGACCACCTGCACGGACTCGGGACGGGCGATGGCGGAGAACGAGTGGCTGCTGCCCACCGGCCGCACGCGGCGCCCGGCACCGGCGGCCGCGGTGAGGACGGCGGCGACCTCCTCGACCGAGGCAGGGTGCACGACGGCGACCTCCGCGCGCTGGTTGCCCGACCAGTTGCGCCAGCGCGTGGTGCTCCCGGGCACCGCCGTCCGTACCGCCACCCGCCCCTCCTCCGACTCGATCCGAGCGACTCTGCACGGCGCGGAGTCCGCAGGTCAACGGCCCGACCGGGGGTTGACCCTCCGCTGTCGGACGGCCACCCTCGCCGCGTGAGCGCCGCACCGCAGCTGTCCCCCGAGGCGGCGCGGGCGCGGCTGGACCGCGCGACCGCCGACCTCGACCCACCGCTGGCCGTCGTCGACCTCGACGCCCTCGACGCCAACGCCGCCGATCTCGTGGCCCGCGCCGGGGGCCGGCCGATCCGGGTGGCGAGCAAGTCGGTGCGCTGCCGGCCGGTGCTGCGCCGGGTGCTGGCCCGGCCCGGCGTCGCCGGGGTCCTCGCCTACTCGCTGGCCGAGGCGCTGTGGCTGACCGGCGGGGAGGACCCCGTCACGGACGACGCCGTCGTGGGGTACCCGTCGGTCGACCGCGGTGCGCTGCGCCGGCTGCTGGCCGACGAGACCGCGGCGGCCCGGGTGACGCTCGTGGTCGACTCCCCCGACCACCTCGACGTCGTCGACGCCGTCGCGCCGGCCGGCCGGCGTCCGCCGGTGCGGGTCTGCCTGGACGTCGACGCGTCGCTGCGGGCCGCCGGGGGCCGGGTGCACGTGGGGGTGCGCCGCTCCCCCGTGCACACCCCGGCCGACGCCGCCGCGCTGGCCCGCACCGTGGCCGCCCGTCCGGGGTTCACGCTGGTCGGCCTCATGGCCTACGAGGCGCAGATCGCCGGGGTGCCCGACGCCCCGCCGGGCCGGCGGGCGCGCGGCCTGGCGGTGCGCGGGATGCAGGCGGTGTCGGCCCGCGAGCTGACCGGCCGGCGGGCCGCGGTGGTCGCCGCGGTGCGCGCCGTGGCCCCGCTGGAGTTCGTCAACGGCGGCGGCACCGGCAGCCTCGAGCGCACCGCCGCCGATCCGTCGGTGACCGAGCTGGCGGCCGGCTCCGGGCTCTTCTGCCCGACGCTGTTCGACGGCTACCGGGCCGTCACGGCCCGCCCGGCCGCCCTGTTCGCCCTGCCCGTCACCCGCGTCCCCGCGCCCGGCACGGTCACCGTCGCCGGGGGTGGCTGGTCGGCCTCCGGCCCACCCGGGGACGACCGGCAGCCGCGTCCGACGTACCCCTCCGGGCTCCGGCTGCTGGGCACCGAGGGGGCCGGTGAGGTGCAGACCCCGCTGCGCGGGCCGGACGCCGCGCGGCTGCGGGTCGGCGACCGGGTCTGGTTCCGGCACGCCAAGGCCGGGGAGCTGTGCGAGCACGTCGGCGTCCTGCACACCCTGGAGGGCGACGTCCGCACCGGCGCCGTCCCCACCTACCGCGGCGAGGGCAGGGCCTTCGGCTGAGCGCGTCCGCCGCGCTCAGCCGTCGGCTCGGTCGGCCCCGGTGCCGGCGAGGACCCGGGCGGCCGCGGCGTCGGCCTCGGCGCGATCCGGCGGGGGCTCGCTGGGCGGGTCCCGCGTGCGCCGGGGGTCACCGCGCCCGCTGCACCCGGGCCTCGTCGAAGACCGGCTCGGGCGCCTCGTACACCCGGCCGTCGGCGCCGAAGACGAGGAACCGGTCGAAGGACCGGGCGAACCAGCGGTCGTGGGTCACCGCGAGGACGGTGCCCTCGAACGCGGCCAGCGCCTCCTCCAGCGCCTCGGCAGAGAGCACGTCGAGGTTGTCGGTGGGCTCGTCGAGCAGCAGCAGCGTGGCCCCCGACAGCTCCAGCAGCAGGATCTGGAAGCGGGCCTGCTGCCCGCCGGAGAGGGTCCGGAACAGCTGGTCGCCCTGGTCGGCCAGGCCGTAGCGGCGCAGCGCGGCCATCGCCCGCCCGCGGTCGACCCCCGGCCGCCCGGGCTCGCCGTGCCAGAGGAGGTCCACGAGGGTGCGCTCGAGCCACTCGGGGTGCGCGTGGGTCTGGGCGAAGAAGCCCGGCACGACGCGGGCGCCCAGCCGCCAGGCACCGGTGTGCGCGACGTCCTGGCCGGCCAGCAGCCGCAGGAAGTGCGACTTGCCCGCGCCGTTGGCGCCCAGGACGGCGACCCGGTCCCCGTACCAGACCTCCAGGTCGAACGGCCGCATCAACCCGGTCAGCTCCAGCTGCTCGGCCATCACCGCCCGCACGCCGGTGCGCCCGCCCCGCAGCCGCATGGCCACCTTCTGCTCCGGCGGTCGCTCCGGGGGCGGCCCCTCCGCCTCGAAGCGGGCCAGCCGGGTCTGCATCGCCCGGTACCGCGAGGCCATGTCCGGCGAGTTGGCCGCCTGCTGCTGCAGCGTGCGGACCAGCTCGACCAGCCGCTCGTGCTCCTCGTCCCAGCGCCGGCGCAGCTCGGCCATCCGCTCGTGCCGGGCGGTCCGCGCCGCGGGGTAGCCGGCGAACCCGCCGCCGTGCACCCACGCCGTCCCGCCCTCCACGGTGACCACGCGGTCAGCGACGCGGGCCAGCAGCTCCCGGTCGTGGCTGACGAACAGCACCGTCTTGCGGGTCTCCAGCAGGCGCTCCTCCAGCCAGCGCTTGCCCGGGACGTCGAGGTAGTTGTCCGGCTCGTCGAGCAGGAGCACCTGGTCCGGCCCGCGCAGCAGCGCCTCCAGGGCCAGCCGCTTCTGCTCGCCCCCGGAGAGGGTGGACAGGTCGCGGTACTTGCAGCGTTCGTAGGGGACGCCGAGCGCGGCCACCGTGACCGCGTCCCAGGTCACCTCGGCCTCGTAGCCGCCGGCGTCGCCCCACTGGCCGAGCGCCTCGGCGTAGGCCATCTGCGCGGCGTCGTCGTCGGTCTCCATGAGGGTCAGCTCGGCGGTCTCGACCGCCTCCCACGCGGCGCGGACGGCGGGCGGCGCGAGGTCGACGAGGAAGCGCTGCACCGTCGTGTCGTCCCGGACCGAGCCGATGAACTGGCGCATGACGCCGAGTCCGCCGCTGCGCGCGACCGTGCCGGCCTCGGGCACGAGGTCCCCGGCGACGATCCGCAGCAGGGTGGTCTTCCCGGCCCCGTTCTCGCCGACGAGCGCCGCCCGGGCGCCCTCCCCGACCCGGAAGGAGACGTCGTCGATCAGCACCCGCCCGTCGGGGAGGGTGTGCCGGATCCCGGTGACGTCCACGAAGCCCACCCGGACATCGTCCGGGCGGCAGCAAGCGACTTACGCGGCGGGGCCGGCGGCGCCCCGCTCAGCCCTGCGCCTCCAGCCGGGCCCGAGCCAGGCGCTCGACGAGCTCGGGCAGGGCGGTGGCCGGCACCCCGCTGAGGTCCCGGCGGCAGTTGCGGACGACGGTGCCGATCACCTGCGGCCGCAACCGGGCGCGGAACTCGTCGGCGAGACGGGCCACGGCCTGGTCGACGGCGGAGTCGTCGGTCAGCGTCATGCAGGGCCCCTTCGTGCCGGGTGGAGGTCAGGGGGCACTGCACGGCTCCCCCTGCGGTCCCTCCACCCAAGCTGGCGCCCGGACCCGACGCCAGGGACCTTGGTCACCCGGCCGCATCCGGGGACCAACGTCCCCTGTCGGCGACCGCCTCCGGACGCGCAGCATCGGGGACCGGAGGCCAGGAGGTGCCACGTGCCGTTCCTCGATCGCCGGGACGCCGGACGGCGGCTGGCCCGGCAGCTGGAGTCACTGCGCGGGCAGGACGTCGTCGTGCTGGGCCTGCCGCGCGGCGGCGTGCCGGTGGCCTTCGAGGTGGCCCGCGCCCTCGGCGCGCCGCTGGACGTCGTCGTGGTGCGCAAGCTGGGGGTGCCCTCCCAGCCCGAGCTGGCCATGGGCGCCGTCGGCGAGGGCGGGGTCACCGTGGTCGACCAGCGGGTCGTCGGCATGGCCGGCGTGGGCCCGGACGTCGTCGCCCGCGCCGAGGAGCGGGAGCGGGCCGAGCTCGTGGACCGCGCCCGGCGCTTCCGCGGGGACCGCCCGCGGGTGCCGCTGGCCGGGCGGACGGTGGTCGTGGTGGACGACGGGATCGCGACCGGCTCCACCGCGCGGGCGGCCGGCGCGGTCGTCCGGGCCCAGGGCGCCGGCCGGGTCGTCCTCGCCGCGCCGGTGTGCGCCCGCGAGAGCGCGCGGGCCCTCGCCGGCGAGTTCGACGAGGTGGTGTGCCTGGAGGTGCCGCACCGGTTCGCCGCCGTGGGCCGGTTCTACGAGGACTTCCGGCCCACGGCCGACGAGGAGGTCGTGGCGCTGCTGGAGGCGCCCACCGCGCCGGCCCCGGTGGGCGTGGGGGCCGACGGCGGTGCCGAGGTCACGGTGCCCGCCGGCGGCGTGGACCTGACCGGCACGCTCACGGTGCCGGCGGGCGCGACGGGCCTGGTCGTCTTCGCCCACGGCAGCGGGAGCGGCCGGTCCAGCCCCCGCAACCGGTTCGTGGCCGGCGTCCTCCAGCAGGCCGGCCTGGGCACCCTGCTGTTCGACCTGCTCACCCCCGCCGAGGAGGGGGACCGCGCCGCCGTCTTCGACATCGGGCTGCTGGCCGGCCGGCTGGGCGCGGTGACCGCCTGGCTGCGCACGGCCCCCGGCTGCGAGCGGCTGCCCGTGGGCCTCTTCGGTGCCAGCACGGGGGCCGCCGCCGCGCTGGAGGCCGCGGCGGACGACGGCGAGGTGCGGGCGGTGGTGTCCCGGGGCGGGCGCCCGGACCTGGCCGGGCCGCGGCTGGCCGACGTCCGCGCGCCCACGCTGCTGGTGGTGGGCGGCGCGGACGGGCAGGTGCTGGAGCTCAACCGGCGGGCCCAGGAGCGCCTGCGGTGCGTGAACCGGCTGGCCGTCGTCCCGGGCGCGGGCCACCTGTTCGAGGAGCCGGGCACGCTGGAGGCGGCCGCCGCGCTGGCCCGGGACTGGTTCCTCGAGCACCTCCCGGCACGGGCCGGGCAGGTGCCGGGGTAGCGGCTCAGCCGAGGGCGATCGACAGCACGGTCGCGCCGGCCACCACGAGCATCGCGACCACGACCAGCGCGGCGACCAGCCGTCGCCGTCGCTCCGCCCCGGGTCCGCCGGCACCGCCCATCCCCATCACGACCGGCACGCTACGTCCCGGCCGGCCGGCGGCCCCACAGCAGGGTGTCCAGCGCGGTCCCCGCCGGCGTGGACCGGTGCACCTGCGCGCACCGGTCGACGTCGAGCAGCGCGGCCACCGGGGCCAGCCGCGCCACGCTGTGCAGGATCGCCGGGTCCTGGGGGCCGCCGACACCGGCGGTCACGTTGTCGACGTCGTGGCCGAGCACCAGCAACCGTCCGCCCGGGCGCAGCCAGCCGACCGCGCGGCGCAGCAGCGCGACGGTGTCGTCCTCGGGCAGGTGCAGGTAGGCCACCAGCACCAGGTCGAGGGAGTCCGGCGGCGCGGTCCACGTGAGGACGTCGGCGGTCACCCACGTCACCCGCTCCCCGCCCGGCCGGCCGCGGCCGCGGGCCAGGCCGGTGGCGGAGAAGTCGACGGCGGTCACCTGCCAGCCGCGGTCGGCCAGCCACAGCGCGTGCCGGCCCTCCCCCGCCGCCAGGTCCACGGCCGTCCCCGGCGGCAGGCCGTCGAGCAGCTCGGCCACCAGGGCGTTGGGCTCGGCCGACCACTGCCGCTGCTCGGCGTAGCGCTGGTCCCACTCCTCTGCCCGCACGCGGGCAGTCTGTCAGTGCAGGCCCATGCCCCCACCGACGTTGAGCGCGTCCCCCGTCAGGTAGTCCGAGTCGCTGGAGGCGAGGAACACCGCGGCCCGGGCGACGTCCTGCGGCTCGCCCAGCCGGCCCAGCGGCGACAGCGCCGACCACGCGGCGACCTCGGCGCGGTTGCGGGCGGCAGCCTCCGCGGGCGGCAGCACGTAGCCGGGGCACAGGCAGTTCACCGTGATGCCGTGCGGACCGAGCTCGTGCGCCGCGGCCCGGGTGAGGGCGACGACCGACGCCCTCGCCGCGGCGTGGTGCGCCGGCCCGCCGGAGTCGGGACCGCCGGCGCCCGCGACCGTGACGATCTTGCCGACGCAGTCGGCCCCGGGCGTGCGGAAGCCCACCATCGCGCAGGCCGCGGCCTGCACCGCGGCGAGCATCGACTGGACCGGCAGGGGGAAGGTCCCACCCGGGTCCAGCGGGTCCATCTCCAGCAGCGGGGCGTACCGCTGTTCCGCGGCGCAGGCCACCAGGACGTCGAGACCGCCGAGCCCGGCGACCGCCTTCTCCATCGCCTCCCGCGTGTCCACGGGGTCGGCGAGGTCGACGGGGTGGGCCCGCCCGCCGACCTCCGCGGCCAGCCGGACGGCGGCCTCCGCGCGCGGGTCGAGCACCGCCACCGTCGCCGCCTCGTCGGCGAAGGCGCGCACGATGGCCGCGCCGAGGCCGTCGGCGCCGCCGGTCACGACGACCCGCCGTCCGGACAGGCGTCGTCCGCGGGGACGCAGCGGGGTGGGGTCGGCCACGGGGCGGGCCAGGGCTGGGTGCAGGTGGGGCATGGGGAGTCTCTCGTCGGGTGCGGTCCGCGGGCGCCCGTACCCACGCAGTCGGCGTCCAGACGTGGCGCGGGTTCCGGACCCCGGCGTGCCGCAACCGGACCCCGGGAGCCGCACCGGTGGCGCCGCCGGCGTGCGGGGCGCCGCGGGCGACGGCAGGGTGACGCCGTGAGCGAGCACCCGCCGGTCCGGCTCGTCCCCTTCCAGCCGGAGCACCTGCTCGCCGTCCTGCCCTGGTTCGACGACGCCGAGGTGCAGCGCCGGCTCGGCGGCCGGGAGTGGCCCGAGCGGGAGCTGGCCCTGCGCGCGGCGGCCCGCGACGAGGAGTTCCGCGGCCGGCACGTGCTGCGGGCGCACTCCTTCGTGGTGCTGGACGACGAGGGCCGCCCGGTCGCCCAGATCGGTGGCGACGTCTACGACCGCTGGACGGCGTGGGACCCCGAGCGGGAGGAGGTCCTGGCCGAGGACCCCCGCCGCACGATGGGCGCGGCCTACGTCGTCGACCCGGAGCGGACCGGCCAGGGGTACGGGCGGGCGGCGCTGGCCGCGCTGGTCGCGGCGCCGGAGACCACCGACGTCGAGCAGTTCGTCCTCGGCATCGAGCCGGACAACGCCGCCAGCCTGCGGGCCGCGGCCGCGGCCGGGTTCCGGCCGCTGACCACCGAGCCCGACGCCGAGGACATGGTCTACCTCCACCTGCTGCGCTGAGCCCCCGCTGTCGGCCCCTGCTGCCAGTCTGGCGCCGTGGAGGACCTCGCCCTGCTCCGGCTGGTGGCCCAGCGGCTGGCCGGCCCCCGCCTGCCCGACCCGGGTGCGGTGGTGCGCCGGCTGACCTGCGTGCAGGCCCAGGAGCTGCCCGGTGCGCTCACCTCGGTGGCCCTGCGGACGGCGGACGGCTCGCGCGCCGCCGTGGTGGCGGCCCTCGACGGCGGGGAGGTCGTCCGGTCGTGGCCGATGCGCGGCACCCTGCACCTGGTCGCCGCCGACGACCTGCACTGGCTGCTCGAGCTGCTGGGGCCGCGTGTGCTGGCCGGCGCCGCGCAGCGGCGGGCCGCCCTGGAGCTGGGCGAGGACGAGGTCGAGCGGGCGCGGGCGGTCGTCACCGCCGCACTGGCCGGCGGCCGGCGCTGCAGCCGCAGGGAACTGCTGGTCACGGTGGCCGACGGCGGCGTGTCCACCACGGGACAGCGGGGCTACCACCTGCTCTGGTACCTGTCCCAGACCGGCACGCTGTGCCTGGGGCCGACCGACGGCGGCGGCGAGCAGCTGTTCGTGCTGCTCGACGAGTGGGTCCGCGCGCCGCGCCGGCTCGACCGCGAGGAGGCCCTGGCCGAGCTGGCGCTGCGGTTCTTCACCGGCCACGGCCCGGCCACCGTGGCCGACCTCGCGCGCTGGGCGGGGCTGCCGCTGCGCGACGTCCGGGCCGGGCTCGCCGCGGTGCGGTCCGACCTGGCCGCGCTCGTCGTCGACGGGCGCGAGCACCTCATGGCGCCGGAGACCCCGGACCTGCTGGCGGAGCACCGCGCCGATGCCGAGCGGCTGCTCCTGCTGCCCGGCTTCGACGAGCTGGTGCTCGGCTACGCCGACCGCAGCTGCACCGTGCCGCCGGAGTTCGCCGGCCGCATCGTGCCGGGCGGCAACGGCGTCTTCCGGCCCACCGTCGTCGCCGGCGGCCGGGTGGTCGGCACCTGGCGCTGGACCGGGACCGGCGCACGGCGGCGGCTGGACGCCGAGCCCTTCACCGCCTTCCCCGACGACGTGGCGGCCGCACTGCCGGAGGTGGCCGCCGCCCTGCCGTGAGACGGGAGCCGGGTGGCCGCGGCCGGGCGACCGGGGAAGGCTCGGGGGTCATGGAGTACACGCGTCTGGGCAGCACCGGCCTGCAGGTCTCGCGGATCTGCCTCGGGATGATGAGCTTCGGCGACCCGGCCCGCGGCAACCACCCGTGGAGCCTCCCGGAGGAGGACAGCCGCCGGCTGATCGAGAAGGCCGTCGCCGCCGGCATCACCTTCTTCGACACCGCCAACGTCTACTCGGACGGGTCCAGCGAGGAGATCACCGGCCGGGCCATCCGCGACTTCACCGACCGCGACGACGTCGTCCTGGCCACCAAGGTCCACGGCCGGATGCGGCCGGGGCCCAACGGGGCGGGGCTGTCCCGCAAGGCGATCCTGCGGGAGCTCGAGGACAGCCTGCGGCGCCTGGGCACCGACTACGTCGACCTGTACCAGATCCACCGCTGGGACCCCCGCACGCCGGTCGAGGAGACGCTCGAGGCGCTGGACTCCGCCGTGCGGTCGGGCAAGGTGCGCTACCTCGGCGCGTCGTCCATGTGGGCCTGGCAGTTCAGCAAGGCCCTGTACCTCGCCGGCGAGCACGGCTGGCACCGCTTCGTGTCGATGCAGGACCACTACAACCTGCTCAACCGCGAGGAGGAGCGGGAGATGCACCCGCTCTGCGCCGACCAGGGCATCGGCGTCATCCCGTGGAGTCCGCTGGCCCGGGGCAAGCTCACCCGCGACTGGGACGAGTCGACCGACCGGTCGGGCACCGACGAGTTCGGCAAGCGGCTCTACGACGAGGCCAGCGACCGGGCGGTCGTGGAGCGGGTCGCGGAGGTGGCCGCGGAGCGCGGCGTCCCGCGGGCGCAGGTCGCCCTCGCCTGGGTGCTGTCCAAGCCGGTGGTGACCGCGCCGATCGTCGGCGTGACCAAGGACGCGCACCTCGACGACGCCGTCGCGGCGGTGGACCTGCAGCTGACCGAGGAGGAGGTCGCGCGGCTGGAGGAGCCCTACACCCCGCACGCCGTCGCCGGCTTCTGAGCGACCCCGTCACGGGGTCCGGGGGGACCGGGATCACCCGTCCGCCGGCGGGTGGGACGCTCGCCGACCGGCGAGGATGGGGGTCGTGTCCGCTGCCCCGTCCCGCGTGCGGCGGGTGCGCCCCCACCTCGTCGGCCCGCCCCTCCCGGCGCTGTCCGCCCTGTGGCAGGCCGGTGGACGCCGGGGGGTCACCGCCGCCGTCTGCATGACCGTGCCGCTCGCCCTCGGCGTGGCCGCGGGCCGGGCGGACCTCGGGTCGGCGGCGGCGCTGGCCGCGCTGACCGCCGTCTACGGGCACGCGCTGCCCTACCGGCGCCGGGCCGTCGTCGTGGCCGCCGTCGGGGTCACCCTCACCGTGGCCGGCACCCTCGGCGCCCTGGCCGGCGGGCACCCCGTGGCGCTGTCCGTGCTGCTGGGTGCGATGGCGGCCGCGGGGGCCGCGGCGACGGTGCTCTGGCGGGTGGGGCCACCGGGCCCGCTGGGTGCGGTGCTGGTGGCGGGCGGGTCCAGCGCCCTCGGCACCGGCCCGGGCGACCTCGCCCTGCACGCCCTGGCCGCGGCCGGCGGCGCGGCACTGGCCTGGGCCGGCTGCATGCTGCCGTGGCTCTGGGACCCGACCGGCCCGGAGCGGCGGGCCCTGGCCGCGGCCGACGCGGCGGTCGGCGCCGTCGAGCGGGGTGGGCTGGGCAGCCAGCGGCCCGGCACCGTCGCCCGCGCCATCCGGGTGGCCGAGGCCGCCGTCGGCAGCGGCAGCCGGCGGGGCGACGGCACGCTGCGCCGGCGCCTGGACGAGGTCGAGCAGCGGTTCATGCGGGCGCTGCCCGAGACGCCGCGCGGCCCCGCCCCGCCGGCGCAGGCCGAGCCGCCCGACCACCGCTGGTGGCACTCGCCGTGGGCGGCGACGGCGCTGCGCATCGGCGTGGGCGCCGCCGCGGCCGGGCTGGTCGCGACCGCGCTGGGCCTGCAGAGCCCGTACTGGGCGGTGGCCACCGCGGTCGGCGTCCAGCTCGGCACCGACGCGCGGGCCACCCGGGCCCGGGCGCTGCACCGGGCGACCGGCACGGTGCTCGGCGTCCTGGTCGCCGGCCTGCTGATCTGGCTGGACCTGCCGATCGGCGTGGAGATCGTGCTGGTCGGGCTGCTGCAGCTCGGCGTCGAGCTGCTCATCGCCCACCAGTACGTGCTCGCGGTCTCCACCATCACCCCGCTGGTGCTGCTGCTGGTGCACATCGGCCGGCCCGGGCTGTCGGGTGCCGACCTGGTCCGGGAACGGCTGGCCGAGACCGCGGTCGGCGTCGTGCTCGCCCTCGTCGTCGGGCTGGCGCTGCTCCCCCGGGCGGCCAGCCGGCGGCTGCCCGGGGCGGTCCGCGCCACGGCCGACGCCGCGCTCGCCGCTGCGGCCGCACCACCGGGGTCGCCGGCCGACGCCCGGCTGCACGACACCCTCGTCCAGCTCAACGAGGTGGCCACCGCGGCCCGGGCGGAGCTGCTGCCCACGCCGTCGGTGACCGCCTGGACCCAGCGGTCGCGCTGGGTCGCCGACCTCGGGTGGGGGCTGCTGGGCGCCCGGGCGCGCGGGGACGCGGCCCTCGGCGGCTCACTGGCCCGCCGGATCGGCGAGGACCTGCCGGGCTGACCGGGCTCAGCCCACCGAGCGGCCGGCGATCTCCTCGAGGTCGTCGAGCACGAGGGAGGCACCCAGCGGGCCGATGGCGAGGAACCACCGGTCGTCGTCGACCTCGAACGCCCGGCCGTTCTGCACCGCCGAGAGGCCGGCCCACAGGCCGCCCCCGGTGATCTGACCGGCCGCGGCCCGCCCGTCCTCGCCGTAGGAGGCATGGAAGAGCAGGTCGCCGTCGGCCTGGCCGATGGCCTCCGGCGCGACCTCGACGAAGGTCTCGTCGGTGCGCTGGACCTCCGGCCGGGCGAAGCCGACGTCGGCCAGCACCGCACCGATGAACGAGCCCTCCCCGTAGAGCCGCACGGCGCTGCCGTCGAGGAACCGGACCATGCTCACCTCGGTCGCCGCCGGGTCGCCGAACAGCGCACCGACCTCCGCGGCCCGCTCCTCGTGGGCGGCGAGCAGCTCCTCGGCGTCCTCCGACCGGTCCAGCGCCTCGCCGGCCAGCCGCAGGTTGTCCTTCCACGTCTCACCGATCGCCTCGGCGAACACCGTCGGGGCGATCGCCGACAGCTGGTCGTAGATCTCGGTGTGCCGGACGGCGTTGGACAGGATGAGGTCCGGGGTGAGCGCGGCGATCGCCTCGAGGTCGGGCTCGGCGATCGTGCCGACGTTCGCGATCTCGGCGGGGTCGGCCCCGGCGTCCTCGATGTAGGCGGGCAGCTCGTCGCTGACCGACGTGCGCACCGCGCCCACCGGGGTGACGCCGAGGGCGAGGACGGCGTCGAGCTCGCCGGTGTCGAGGACGACGACCCGGTCCGGGGTGCCCTCGATCTCCGTCGTCCCCGCCGCGTGCTCGACGGTGCGGGTCTGCGCGGTCGCGGTGGCGTCCGCCCCGCCCTCCGTCCCGCCGTCCCCCGCGCCGCAGCCGGTGAGCGCCAGCCCCACCGCCACGGCGAGTCCTGCCCCGCGGTACCGCCCGATCCCCTGCACAGTCGTCCTCCCCGGCCGCCGGACCGTCCGACGCCCAGGAGGAACTTAGGGCAGCCTCACCTCGCTCGGGTGGCGGGGGTCACCGCCGCTCCACGACGAACACGGGGATCTCCCGGTCGGTCCGCTGCTGGTAGACGGCGTACTCGGGATAGGCGGCCACGGCGCGCTCCCACCACTGCGCCCGCTCCTCGCCGGACACCTCGCGGGCGACGCCGTCCCACGGCTCCGGGCCGTCCTGGACGGTGACCTGGTCCGGGTGGGCCCGCACGTTGGCCACCCACGCCGGGTCCTTCGGCGCGCCGCCCACCGAGCCGACCATCGCGTAGGCGCCCTCGTGCTCCACCCGCATGAGCGGCTGCTTGCGCACCTTCCCGCTCTTCGCGCCGCGGGTGCTGAAGACGACGACGGGCAGGCCGGTGTCGCGGAGGGTGTTGGCCTCGCGGCCGCCGGTGGCCTCGTAGCGCTCCACCTGGTCGCGGACCCACTGCTGCGTGCTGGGCTCGTACTCACCGGAGAGGGGCATGGCCCGAACCTAGGTCGCCCTCCCCCGGCCGGCACCCGCGGGCGCCGCCGCCGTCGACGGGCCGGGAACGGCGCGGGCCAGTAGCGTCCGGACAGCCCCGTCCGCTGCCGCGTGGAGGCGTGATGTCCGACCGCCAGCCGCCCGAGATGGCCCAGGTCGCCAGCGAGACCGGCGCCAAGAAGGTGCGCCGGACCTGGGACCGCGTGCTGGTCAGCGCCTTCCTCGGGGGCGCCTACATCGCCTTCGGCGCGCTGGTGGCGATCACCGTCTCCTCCGGGCTGGACCCCGGCACCTGGGGCACCCTGCCCACC
Source organism: Geodermatophilus sp. SYSU D00079 (assembly GCF_054050635.1). Classification (NCBI taxonomy): domain Bacteria; kingdom Bacillati; phylum Actinomycetota; class Actinomycetes; order Geodermatophilales; family Geodermatophilaceae; genus Geodermatophilus; species Geodermatophilus sp. SYSU D00079. Next base: position 27,516 of record NZ_JBJGZS010000026.1, read on the forward strand.
CTGTTCATGGGCGCGGCCTTCACCCTCGGGCTGGTCCTCGTGCTCATCGCCGGGTCCGACCTGGCCACCGGCAACATGCTGCTGGTGCCGCTCGGCGCGATGCAGGGCCGGCTGTCGTTGGGCGACGTCGCCAAGAACCTCACCCTGGTGCTGCTGGGCAACCTGCTCGGCGCGCTGTTCGTGGCCTACTTCCTCGCCGTCCAGACCGGGGTCATCGGCCCGCCGGGTGCCTCCGGCGGCGCCGGGCTCACCCACGAGCGGCTCGCCCAGATCGCCGAGGCCAAGGGGCTGCACGAGTCCCCGTGGCAGGTCTTCCTCCGCGGCGTCGGCTGCAACTGGCTGGTCTGCCTCGGGGTGTGGATGTCGCTGGCGGCCACCTCGGTCTCCGGCAAGGTGCTGGCGATCTTCTTCCCGATCATGGCGTTCGTCGCGATGGGCTTCGACCACGTCGTGGCCAACATGTTCTTCCTGCCCGCGGCCATCTTCGCCGGCGTCCCTGACCTCGGGTGGGGCGACGTGCTGCTGAACTGGCTGATGGCCGGGGTGGGCAACCTCGTCGGCGCGGTGGTCTTCGTCGCGACGTCCTACTGGTACCTGTTCCTGCGCGACGAACCGGCCGAGCACCCCAGCCGGACGCCGACCGGCGGGGAGGCCCCCGAGCGCGCATGACCGGGCGCCCGCCGGGGCACCGGCGGGACCGACGGCACCGACGGCACCGACCGAGCGTGCCGGGGACCAGGAGAGCGCCCAGCCCATGAGGTACAGCGAAGGTGCCGATCTCGACACGTCCGGTGTCCAGGACCGCCGGGGCGGTGGGGGGTTCGGTGGCGGCCGCGGGCTGGCGGTCGGCGGTGGCGGGCTGGGTCTGGTGGGCGTCGTCGTCCTCGTGCTGTTCCAGCTCCTCGGCGGCGGGGACGGCGGCACCAGTGCGGCGCTGGGCCAGCTGGGCAGCCTCGGACAGGGCCAGACCGCCGACAACGGCCAGCTCGCGCAGCAGTGCCGGACCGGCGCCGACGCCAACGAGTCGGTGGACTGTGCCGTGGTCGCCGACATCGAGTCGATCCAGGACTACTGGACCGGCGTGCTCGGCGACCGGTACCAGCCGACGCAGACCGTCTTCTTCAACGGCTCGGTGCAGACCAGCTGCGGCGGCGCGACCAGCGGCTCGGGGCCCTTCTACTGCCCGGGCGACCAGCTCGTGTACATCGACCTGTCGTTCTTCGACCAGCTGCAGTCGCAGTTCGGCGCCGAGGGCGGCCTGTTCGTCAACGCGTACGTGATCGCCCACGAGTACGGCCACCACGTGCAGAACCTCCTCGGGACCAACCAGCAGGTCACCCCCGGCCTGACCGGCCCCGGGAGCGGGACGGTGCGGCTGGAGCTGCAGGCCGACTGCTACGCCGGCGCCTGGGCCAACCACGCCGAGACCGTGCCCGACGAGTCCGGCGAGCCGCTGATCGCCGAGATCACCCAGGACGACGTCGACCGGGCGCTGGACGCGGCCGCGCGCATCGGCGACGACTTCATCCAGCGCGACCTCGGCGGGGGCACCGTCGACCAGGACGCCTTCACCCACGGCTCGTCGGAGCAGCGGCAGCGGTGGTTCACCACCGGCTACGAGACCGGCGACCCCGGGCAGTGCGACACCTTCGCCACCGACGACCTCGGCTGAGCGGGGCCGGTCAGACCGCGAGGGCCTGCTCGTCGGCCTCGACGGCGGCGTTCCACTCCGCCTTCTCCGCCCGCCAGCCCTCGTCGGTGCGGCCCAGCCGCCAGTACCCCGAGGCGGACAGCCGCTCGCGGGGCACCAGCTTCTCCACCCGCAGGAACCGGCGCAGGTCGCGGACGCAGCCGGCCTCACCGTGCACGAACGCGTGCACGGTGCCCGCCGGGAGCTCGGCGGCGAGCACGGCGGCCACGAGCGCGGCGCCGGGCGGACCGGCGCGGTGCACCCACTCGACGTGCACGCCCTCCGGCGTCGTGAGGTCCTGCTCCTCCGCGGCGTCGGCCACCTCGACGAACACCCGCGCCGGGATGCCGGCCGGCAGCCGCTCCAGGGAGGCGGCGATCGCCGGGAGCGCCGTCTCGTCGCCCACGAGCAGGTGCCAGTCGACGTCGTCGGCCGGGCGGTAGGCGCCGCCGGGGCCGAGCAGGTGCACCGGGTCGCCGGGGGCGGCGGCGGCCGCCCACGGCCCGGCGACCCCCTCGTCACCGTGGACGACGACGTCGAGGGTCAGCTCGCCGGCCGCGGCGTCCCACGCACGGACGGTGTAGGTGCGCAGGCAGGGCCACAGCTCGGCCGGCTGCTCGCTGCGCACCTGCTCCACGTCGAAGGGCGCGGCGTAGGGAGCACCGGCCGGTGGCAGCACGAGCTTGACGTAGGAGTCGGTGTGCTCGGGCGTGAAGCCGGCGAGGCCCTCCCCGCCGAGGACGACACGCACCAGGTGCGGGGTGGGACGGGAGGTCCGGAGCACCGTGGCCAGCCGGGGGGTGCGCGGGCGGCGCGGGGCCTGCTCGGCCATGGAGGGCTCCTCGGGTCTGAAGGAAGGTGTGCCTCACCTTAGTCGCCTGCTCGACCGAGGTGGCGGGCACTTCCCCACCGGTCTCGTTTCGCCTCCCCCACGGCGGGTACCTGCGCGTTCGCGACAAGGCGCCACCAAGACGCGGTGGGTCGACCGGCCGCGCCACCCGCTCGTGGGCCGCGGTCGCCCGTCGCACCCTCCGCCGAGCACGCGACGACGCGTCCGGCGGGCGACACCGCACGACCCGGCCCGCTCCGGCGGCCCGGGCCAGACCCGTACCCGCACGTCAGCGCCCGACGGCCGTCGTCCGGCGATGTGTGGGTGATCGCGATCTGGGTAGCGCCTGCTCCGACCACGACGCATGCCGAGGAGGAACGATGACGCACTCCATCGACACCCCGTTCCCGCCGCCGCCGGCCACCCACGGCAGCGGCGCCACTGCGGGTACGAGCACCACGAACACCGGCACCACGGGCTCCCCGTCCACCACCGACGTCGCCAAGGACGAGGCCCGCAACGTCGGCCAGACCGCGGCCCAGGCCGGCAGCCAGGTCGCCTCGACCGCCGCCGACCAGGCCAAGGGGGTCGCCCAGGAGACCAAGGCGCAGGCCCAGGACCTCGTCCACCAGGGCCGCACCCAGCTCCGCCAGCAGGCCGTCGCCTCGCAGCAGCGGGCCGCCGAGGGCCTGCAGGGCATCGCCTCGCAGCTGCGCGGGATGGTCGAGGGCAACGGCGCGCAGGCCGGTCCGGCCCGCGACATCGTCGAGCAGGCCACCAGCAAGGTGGAGGAGTTCGCCGGCTGGCTGCAGAACCGCGAGCCGGCCGACCTGCTCGAGGAGGTCCGCTCCTTCGCCCGCCGCAAGCCGGGCACCTTCCTGCTCGGTGCCGCCCTCGCCGGGATCGTCGCCGGCCGGCTCACCAGCGGCGTCAAGGCCGCGCACAGCGACACCGGCCCCAGCGGTCAGCACCGCGCCACGACGACGGGCTACACGCAGACCAACTACGTCGACCCGACGCCGGCCTACTCCGGCTACACCGAGACGACCACGGGCTACACCGGGACGACGGCCGGCTACGGCGAGACCGCCGGCTACACCGGCACCGCCGGCGCGGCCGGCACCGCGCCCGTGCCGCCGCCCCCGTACGGCACCGTGCCGCCGGCCGACGCCGACGTCCCGCCGACCACCACGGCCGGCTGGGACGACCCCGCACGCACGCCGGGTCGGGGGGTCTGACCGATGTCGTCTCCCTACTCCGGCGCCACGCCGGTGGGGACGCCGCAGGGTTACCAGGACCCGTCCGGCACCGCCGGCCAGTCCAACTACGCGGTCTCCCCCGAGCAGAGCTACGGCGCGCACAGCGGCGCCGTGGGCACCCCCATGACCGATGAGGGCCGCCCCGACGTCGAGGGCACCTCGGTCGGCCAGCTGATGGGTGAGGTCGCCAAGGACCTCTCCACCCTCATGCGCCAGGAGCTCGAGCTGGCCAAGGCCGAGGTCAAGGCCGAGGCGAGCAAGGCCGGCAAGGGCGCGGGTCTCATGGGCGCGGCGGGCTTCGCCGGCTACATGGTCCTGCTGTTCCTCTCCATCGCCCTGTGGTGGGCGCTGGAGAACGTGATGGACGCCGGCCTGGCCGCGCTGATCGTCGCGGTCCTCTGGGGCGTCGTCGCCGCGGTCGCCTTCGTCATGGGCCGCAAGCAGCTCAAGACGGTCAACCCCAAGCCCGAGCGGACCGTCGACACGCTGCAACAGGTCCCCGGCGCACTCAAGCCCAACTGACCCGCGGCCACCGGCCCCTCCCAGACATCGGAGTTGGAACATGACCACCAGCAACGACCCGGAAGTCATCCGTCGCCAGATCGAGGCCACCCAGCGCGAGCTGAGCTACGACGTCGACGCTCTCAACGAGAAGGTCAACCCCGCCCGCGTCGTGGACCGGCGGGTCACCGCGGCCAAGGGCCGCATCACCAGCGTGAAGGAGAAGGTGATGGGGAGCGCACAGAACGCCCGGTCCTCGGTGATGGGCAGCGCCCACGACACGCGGTCGACGGCCCAGTACCACGCCCAGAACGCCGCGGGCACGGTGCAGGACGCCGCGTCCAGCGCCGCCGAGACGGTGCAGGGCGCCGCGCAGTCGGCGGCCTCGGCCGTCCAGCAGGCGCCCGACACCGTCGTGCGCCAGACCCAGGGCAACCCGCTCGCGGCCGGGCTGATCGCCTTCGGTGTCGGCTGGCTGGTCTCCAGCCTCATGCCCGCGTCGGAGAAGGAGAAGCAGCTCGCCCAGCAGGCCGAGACGGCGGTCCGCGAGAACAAGGACGCGCTGCTCGCGCCGGCCAAGCAGGCCGCGCAGGAGATCGGTGACCAACTGAAGCCGGCCGCGCAGCAGGCGGTCGAGGAGGTCAAGGCCACCGCGCAGGACGCCGCCCAGACGGTCAAGCAGGAGGGGCAGTCCGCCGCGCAGGACGTGCAGGGCCAGGCCCAGCAGTCCCGCGAGACGGTGCAGAGCCACAACAGCTGACGAAGGACACTGCGCCCCGCCGGGACCACCCCGGCGGGGCGCAGTGCTGTCCGGGGACGGTCGGTCCGTTCCCCTGTTGGGGTGAGGCCGCGGCCGCCGGGCTGCAGCCGCCCGTGGCGGACGCCGAGGTCGGGGAGGACGACGCCATCGGCGCGGGCCCCCGGGCACCGGCCGACCGACCGAGGGAGCCCGCCCCGTGCCGACCGTGCTGGTCGCCGACGACGAGGACGACATCCGCGCCCTGGTCTGCCTCGCCGTCCGCCGGGCCGGGTGCACCGTGGTGGCCGAGGCCGCCGACGGCGCGCACGCGCTCAGCGCCGCCCGCACCGACCCGCCCGACCTCGCCGTCCTCGACGTCTCCATGCCCGGCGCCACCGGGCTGGAGGTGTGCGCCGCCCTCCGCGCCACCCCGGCCACGGCCGGCGTCCGGGTCCTGCTCCTGTCGGCCGGTGCCTCCCCCGACGACGTCGCGAGCGGGCTGGCCGCCGGCGCCGATGCCTACCTCGCCAAGCCCTTCTCGGTCGCGGGGCTGGTCGCCCGCGTCCGGGAGCTGACCTCCGGAGCGACCGCGTGACCGCCACCGACGCCACCCCGACCCTGACGCCCGATGCCGAGGTGGCGCGGTTGCGCGCGGAGAACGCCGCGCTGCTCGCCCAGATGCAGCACCGCGACGAGGAGCTGGGGGTCGCCACCCGCATGCTGCAGGCGCGGGCGCAGACGATGACCAGCGTCATCGACGCGGTCACCGAGCAGTCGATCATCGGCACCGACGTCGACGGGGTCGTCCGGGTCTGGAACCCGGGCGCGGAGAAGATGCTCGGGCTGCCGCGCGCCGACGTCGTCCGCCGCCGCTCGATCACCGAGTTCCACCTGCCCGAGGAGCTCGAGGAGGCCGGTGGCGGCCTGGCCGCCCTCGTGCGCACCGCGCAGGAACAGGGCAGCGACGTGCGCGACTGGACCTACGTCTCCGCCGCCGGTGAGGAGCTCACCGTCTCCGTGGCGGTCACCCCGCGCACCGACGACAGCGGCGCGCACGCCGGCTGGAACTTCGTCGGCACCGACATGACCGAGGTCCGCGCCACCGAGCGGATGAAGGACCAGTTCGTCAGCCTGATCAGCCACGAGCTGCGCACCCCGCTGAGCTCGATCCTGGGCTACCTGGAGCTGGTCCTCGACGACCCCGACCAGCCGCTGACCGACGAGCAGCGCCAGTACCTGACCACGGTGGAGCGCAACGCCCAGCGCCTGCTGCGGCTGGTCGGCGACCTGCTGTTCACCGCGCAGGTGGACGCCGGCCGGTTCAGCCTGCAGCCGGAGGACGTCGACCTGGTCGCGGTGGTCCGCGCCGCGGAGGAGACCGCCCGGGTCACCGCGGCCGCCGCGGGGGTCGAGGTGGTGGTGGACGTCCCCGACGGCGCCCTGGAGGTCCGCGGGGACGCCGTCCGCCTCGGTCAGGCCTGCGACAACCTGGTCTCCAACGCGGTGAAGTTCACCCCGCGCGGCGGCCGGGTCACCCTCGCCCTGCGCCCGGCCTGGCGCACGCCCGAGGGCACCGTCGCCCCCCGCGAGGAGCCGGAGGCCACCCCGGTCGCGCAACTGGCGGTCAGCGACACGGGCATCGGCATCCCCGCCGGGGAGCAGACCCAGCTCTTCGCCCGCTTCTTCCGCGCCTCGACCGCCCGGCGGCACGCGGTGCCGGGGGTGGGTCTGGGCCTGACCATCACCAAGGCCATCACCACCGCGCACGGCGGGACGCTCGAGGTGTCCAGCACCGAGGGCCGCGGCACCACCTTCACGCTGACGCTGCCGCTGTGACGGGCTGATCGGCCGGGTCGTCCGGTTCGCGTGGGCCTCCCCGGGATGTGATCCCGCGGGAGGCTTGCGGCTTTCTTGCGGGAGGCGGGCGGGTGCCCTGCGGTTGCCCCCCGATCGTCGTCTGTGTCGCCGGGACACCCCGTCCCGGCCCCCCACACAGGAGACGCAGATGAGCACCACGGCCCGCACCACCACCGCCCGCAAGATCGTCGGCTCCCTCGGCGTGATCGGCGCCGCCGCCGCCGTCGCCGGCCTGGGCACCTTCGGCGCCTTCACCGACTCCACCACCCCGGTCTCCACCGAGGTCACCGCCGGCAAGGTCGACATCAACCTGGCCACCGCCGGCGCCACGATCCCGGTCACCACCACCGGCTTCGTGCCCGGTGACTCGCTCAGCCGCGCGGTCACCCTCTCCAACGACGGCGACTCCGCGCTGGCCTCGGTCGACCTGGCCGTGACCACGTCGACCAGCCCCGCCAGCATCCTCACCACCGACGCCCTCAACGGCCTGCAGCTGGCGCTGAAGTCCTGCACGGTGCCCTGGACCCAGACGGCGACCACCACCGCCACCGGCACGGCCTACACCTACGCCTGCACCGGCGGCACCGAGCGCAACCTCGGCACCGGCGCGGCCGTCAGCAACCGCACGCTGGACAACCCCGCCAGCCTCGCCGCCGGCGGCAAGGACTACCTGGTCTTCACCGTCTCGCTGCCGTCCAGCGCCGACAACCGCTTCCAGAAGCAGACCGCCAAGCTGGACCTCACCTTCTCCGCCATCCAGCGCACCGGCACCGCCCGCTGACCGCCGTCCCCCCGAGCTGACCGGAGAACCCCGCCATGACCGCCGTCCTCCCCCTCGCCGCGCCGGGGGCAGCCCGCCCGCTGCCCCCGCGGGCCGCCACCGCCGGCACCCTGCTCCGGCCGCTGGCCGCGGCGACCGGCCGCTGGCTGGTCCGGGCCCTGGTCGGCATCGCGGTCCTGGCCTTCGCCGGCCTCGCCCTGGGCCCGCACGTGTTCGGCTACCGCACCATGACCATGCTCACCGGCTCCATGGCCCCGGCCATCGACACCGGCGACATCGTGGTCACCACACCGCTGGCCGTCGACGACGTCACCCCCGGCATGATCATCAGCTACCACATCCCGATCGGGGACCACCGCGTGGTCACCCACCGCGTCCTCTCCGTCGACCACGCCACCGACGGCACCGTCACCGTGCAGACCCAGGGCGACGCCAACGACCACCCCGACCCCTGGACCGCCGTCCTGCAGGGCGACACCGCCTACCAGGTCCAGGCCGTCATCCCCGAGGCCGGCCACCTCATCACCGCCCTGCGCACCCCCTGGGTCAGCACCCTGCTGGTCTACGGCGCCCCCACCCTGCTGGCCGGCTGGCTCCTGCTCACCATCTGGCGCCCCACCACCGACCACCACGACGACACCACCGAGGACCAGGAGTGACCACCGCCCTGGTCGTCGACGCGGAGGCGGCCGACCGCGCCCGCGTCGCCGGACTCCTGACCGTCACCGGGTGGGTGGTGCACGAGGCCCCCTCCACGCGCGAGGCACTGGCCCTGGCCCGCCGGCTGGACCCCGACCTCGTCGTGACCGACCTCGCGCCCGACGGGGAGGGGCCGGCCCTGCTCCGCCGGCTCCGGCTGGCCGGCTGCCGCGCCCACCTGCTCGTGGTCGCCGGCGACGCCACCGACGAGGACCGCGCCGCCGCCCTGCGGGCCGGCGCCCTGGCCTGCCTGGCCAAGCCGGTCGACGCCGGCCTCCTGCTGGCCGCACTGCGCCGCCGGACCATCGACCCGGCGCCACCGGCGGGGCTGCAGCCCATCAGCGAGGTGACCGACCTGCACGACGAGGACGTCGACGCCGACCTGATGGACCGGCTGCAGGAGCTCTACGCGACCGCCCTGCCCGACCGGCTCACCGCCATCAGCGACGGGGCCCGGACCGGCGACACGACCGCGGTGGCGTGGGCCTCGGCCACGCTCGCCGGGACCAGTGCCCAGCTGGGCCACCCGGAGGTCGCCGCCGTGTGCCGGGCGATCGCCCGGGACGCCCGGCGCGGGGTCCTCGCCCACCACCTGGTCGTGGAGCTGCAGGCCGTCGCCGGGGCCTGAGACCGGCTCCCGTCTCCTCTCCTGCTGTCTGCGTGGGCCTCCCCGGGATGTGATCCCGCGGGAGGCTTGCGGCTTTCTTGCGGGAGGCGGGCGGGTGCCCTGCGGTTGCCCCCCGATCGTCGTCTGTGTCGCCGGGACACCCCGTCCCGGCCCCCCACACAGGAGACGCAGATGAGCACCACGGCCCGCACCACCACCGCCCGCAAGATCGTCGGCTCCCTCGGCGTGATCGGCGCCGCCGCCGCCGTCGCCGGCCTGGGCACCTTCGGCGCCTTCACCGACTCCACCACCCCGGTCTCCACCGAGGTCACCGCCGGCAAGGTCGACATCAACCTGGCCACCGCCGGCGCCACGATCCCGGTCACCACCACCGGCTTCGTGCCCGGTGACTCGCTCAGCCGCGCGGTCACCCTCTCCAACGACGGCGACTCCGCGCTGGCCTCGGTCGACCTGGCCGTGACCACGTCGACCAGCCCCGCCAGCATCCTCACCACCGACGCCCTCAACGGCCTGCAGCTGGCGCTGAAGTCCTGCACGGTGCCCTGGACCCAGACGGCGACCACCACCGCCACCGGCACGGCCTACACCTACGCCTGCACCGGCGGCACCGAGCGCAACCTCGGCACCGGCGCGGCCGTCAGCAACCGCACGCTGGACAACCCCGCCAGCCTCGCCGCCGGCGGCAAGGACTACCTGGTCTTCACCGTCTCGCTGCCGTCCAGCGCCGACAACCGCTTCCAGAAGCAGACCGCCAAGCTGGACCTCACCTTCTCCGCCATCCAGCGCACCGGCACCGCCCGCTGACCGCCGTCCCCCCGAGCTGACCGGAGAACCCCGCCATGACCGCCGTCCTCCCCCTCGCCGCGCCGGGGGCAGCCCGCCCGCTGCCCCCGCGGGCCGCCACCGCCGGCACCCTGCTCCGGCCGCTGGCCGCGGCGACCGGCCGCTGGCTGGTCCGGGCCCTGGTCGGCATCGCGGTCCTGGCCTTCGCCGGCCTCGCCCTGGGCCCGCACGTGTTCGGCTACCGCACCATGACCATGCTCACCGGCTCCATGGCCCCGGCCATCGACACCGGCGACATCGTGGTCACCACACCGCTGGCCGTCGACGACGTCACCCCCGGCATGATCATCAGCTACCACATCCCGATCGGGGACCACCGCGTGGTCACCCACCGCGTCCTCTCCGTCGACCACGCCACCGACGGCACCGTCACCGTGCAGACCCAGGGCGACGCCAACGACCACCCCGACCCCTGGACCGCCGTCCTGCAGGGCGACACCGCCTACCAGGTCCAGGCCGTCATCCCCGAGGCCGGCCACCTCATCACCGCCCTGCGCACCCCCTGGGTCAGCACCCTGCTGGTCTACGGCGCCCCCACCCTGCTGGCCGGCTGGCTCCTGCTCACCATCTGGCGCCCCACCACCGACCACCACGACGACACCACCGAGGACCAGGAGTGACCACCGCGGCCGGCACACCTTGCGGATCCCTTGCGGATGCCTCGCGGGGACCGTGCGGCCGGCCCGGCAGAGTCGATCCCAGCACCCCCACCGACCCCGAGGAGACCGAGAAGTGACCGCCACCCGTCGCACCCTGGTCCTGATCGCCCTGACGCTCGCCGTCATCCTCGGCGCGAGCATCCCGGCCAACGCCGGCTTCTCCACGACCGAGGCGCTCCCGACGATGAGCGTCGGCACCGCCACGGTCGCGCCGGCCACCCAGGTGCGCGTGGACACGTCGTGCGTGACGACGACGACCGTCATCAAGCAGACCTACCGCAAGGACCCGTACACGGGCGCCACCACGCGGACGGGCTACAGCGAGAGCCGGACGACCGGCACCAGCAGGAGCAACGTGGAGGGCGACACCACCACCACGCAGTACTCGAGCCCCTACGACTGGACGACGACGCGGACGATCCAGAACACGGAGCTGTACGCGACGCTGCGCTGGGCCCTGAGCAGCTCCGGCCGCGTCGCCGGCTACCGGATGACGGCCCACACCCTGTACGGCCAGTTCCCCATGGGTGAGACCGGCCCGACGGCGACCTCGATGACCGGCAACTACGACGCCAGCGTCCTCAGCTACAACCCGCAGCTGTCGATCGACACGGTGACCGACTACGGGTGGGTGGGTACGTCGGCCTTGAGCAACGTCGTCAGGTGCTGACCGCCTACAGCACAGCGGGGCTAGGCCACCAGGCGGTAGCCGACACCCCGCACGGTGCGGATCTCCGGGGAGGAGAGGCCGGCGGCCTGCAGCTTGCGGCGCAGGTTGGACATGTGCGCCTCGACCAGGCGGACGCTGCCCTCCCAGTCGGTCTGCCAGACCTCGCGCAGCAGGGTCTCCCGCTGGAGCACGCGGCCGGGGCGCGAGGCGAGGGCGGCGAGCAGGTCGAACTCCGTGCGGGTGAGGTCCACGACGGAGCCGTCGACCCGGACCTCGCGGCTGTCCTCGTCGACCTCGAGCTCGGCCAGCTTGAGCACCGACTCCTCGACCGGGGCCGGGCGCGGCTCCGGGACGCGCGGGCGGCGCAGCAGAGCCTGCACGCGGGCGACCAGCTCCCGGGGCGAGAAGGGCTTGGCCATGTACCCGTCGGCGCCGACGGCCAGGCCGATCAGCAGGTCGACCTCCTCGGCGCGGGCGGTGAGCATGAGGACGTAGCACTGGCTCTCGGCGCGGATCTGCCGGCACACCTCGGTGCCGTCGGCGTCGGGCAGGCCCAGGTCCAGGACGACGACGTCGGGCGCCGCGCGCCGGATCTCGACCATGGCCTCGGCGCCGGACTCCACCGCGCGGACGTCCATCCCCGCCTTGCGCAGGACCGTGCAGACCAGTTCCCGGATCTCCTCGGTGTCCTCCACGACGAGCACGGACTGCTCGGCCACGACCTCTCCCTCCGCTCGATCAGCGTTCCGCGGTGACGGCACTCCCGTCACCTGAGCGGGTGATCGGCAGTGCCCGGAGAGGCCTTGAGCTGCAGGTCCAGGGCTCCTCCCAAGGGGGGAGGCGCCGGTCAGGGGCGGTCGCGCCGGAGCTCGACGGCGACGGACTCCGTCGGCGCCGTCCGGCCGCGGTGCACGGCGCGGACCGTCAGGCCATGGCGGGCGGCCAGCCGGGTGACCGCCGCGACCACCGGCTCCTCCGCCCCCGCGGACATCACCGAGAAGGCGACGACGACCCGGCCCTCCGGGGAGAGCACCCGGTCGACGACGTCCCAGGTGCGGGTCGCGCCGGCGTCCCAGAACGCGCGGACGTTGAAGGACACGACGACGTCGAACGACTCGGTGCCGAGGTCGGCGTCGTGGAGCGGCGCCGCCTGCAGCCGTACCCGGCCGGCCTCCACCGCGGCCCGGTTGCGGCGGGTGGCCGCGGCGACCATGCTCGGCGAGCGGTCGACCGCGAGGACGTCGGCTCCCCGCTCGGTCATCAGCGCGACGAGCACGCCGTGCCCGCAGCCGACCTCCAGCACCCGCTCCCCCGGCTCCGGTCCGACGACGGCGGCCGTCCAGGCCAGCCGTTGCGACGCGGCCGCCACGGGGTTCAGCTGAGCCGGCGGGTGCCGGGCGGCAGGACTCCCCCGCCGACGAGGTCGACGACGCAGTCCTGCAGGGCGGTGAGCGCCACGCGCTGCGGGTTGGGGCCGGTGGACACCCGGGCCACGCCCAGCTCCTGCAGCTCCCGCACCGACGGGGACGCGCCCGGGACGGCGAGCAGCGACAGCCGGCCCGGCCCCAGGCCGTCGGCCAGCGCGGCGATCTCCTCCCGGTCGACCACGCCCGGCACGAAGACCACCGGCGCCCCGGTGTCGAGGTAGGCGCGGCCGCGGCGCACCGCCTCCTCCACAAGCCGGCCGCGGTCCGCGTCCGGGGCCGCGTGCAGGAGGACGTCGGTGCGGGCGTTGAGCACGAAGTCGATGCCGGCGGCACGCCCCGCGGCGAGGACGGCCTCGACGGCGGCCACCGACTCGTCCAGCGGCCGGGAGGCGTCCTCGAGGTTGCCGCCCACGACGCCGAGTGCGATGGCCCGGCGAGCGGTCTCGCCCGGGTCCCCGTAGCCGGCCTCCATGTCCATGCTCACGGGCAGCTCGACCGCCGCGGCGATGCGCCCCACCATGTCCAGGTGCAGGTCGAGCGGGATGCGCTCGCCGTCCTCGTAGCCGAAGGTCGCGGCGATCGCGTGACTGGCCGTGGCGAGGGCCCTCACCCCCGGCGTCCCGGCGACCACCGTCGCGGAGGCGACGTCCCAGACGTTGACGAGCACCAGGATGTCCGGCGCGGTGTGCAGGTCGAGCAGGGTGCGGGCGCGGGCGGCGAGGTCGGGCACGACGCCGAACCTAGGTGATCACGGCGGAGGTGGGGGCGCCGTGGCCGCGGGGACCCCTCACCCGGTGGGGGTCGTGTCCACGCGGCGCGCTCAAGGGCGCCCCGCCGCCGGACGACGTGGAGGACGCCCGAGTCCAGAGGGCGCCGCCGGGGCCCGATGCCCCGCCCAGCAGGAGGACCGCCATGATCGGTCTCACCCGCCGCACCGGCGAGCACTGCCGCCTCGACCCCGACGCCATCGAGCGGGTCGAGGCCCACCCGGACACCGTCGTCCACCTGACCGACGGCGCCCGGTACTGCGTGCTGGAGACGATCGACCAGGTCATCGCGCGGATCCGCGAGGACCGCGCGGGGGTGATCGCCGCCTGTTACGTGCTCGACCGCGGGGAGGACCCGGACCCGATGGGCCTCGGGCGCACCCCCGTCGCGCCCGAGGCCCACGGGCCGGCCCCCGTCGTCCCCGTCCGGCTGGGCTGACCCCGCGGGGTCAGGCCGCCGCCCCGGGCCGGCAGGCCACCGAGAGGATGTAGTCGAACCAGCGCCGTCCGCCGCTCTCGGGCAGCGGGACCGGGCCCACCAGCACCGCCGTGGTCCAGTCCGGCACGCCGCCCGCCGTGCGCTCTGCGTCGTCCCGGATCTCGGCGCGCAGGCCCGCGAGGGCGCTGCGGACGTCGGGGTACGGGAGCGCGATCGCCGCGGAGTACCAGGTCAGCGGCTCGGTGGCCGCGCGGTCAGCGGTCGGCGCCGTCACGCTGCACCCCCGAGAAGACGAACTCGAACGCGCTGGACGCGTCCTGGAAGTCGTTGCCGGCCGAGTCGGGCAGCGTCACGGTCGCCCGCAGGTGGTCGACGCCGCCGGGGGCGAGGCTCGCGGCCCCGTCCAGCTCCTCGTCCACGACCACCGGACCGGCGTAGAACGTGGCGACCTCACCGGCGCAGGTGTAGGAGTCCCCGACCGCGTCCCAGGAGGACGAGCAGGACTCGAGCAGCAGCTGCAGGCCGTGGTGCGCGTCGTCGTCCAGCAGGCTGGACTCGGTGGCGCCGATCGCCAGCGACACCGAGGACAGCGCCACCGTGCCGTCGTTCACGAGGTCCATGACCGTCTGGTGACGGTCCCCGGGCACCCAGCCGCCGGCGACGAACGGCACGGTCGCCTCCTCCACCGCCGCGGACAGCGCGATGGACAGCACCCCCGTGTCGACCTGGGTCTGCACGGGCGTGGTGCTGTCGGTGAAGGTGCCGAAGGTGCCCAACCCGGCGACGGCCGCCGCCGCGGCCACCACGGCGATCGAGCCGGTGATGCGCGCGCCGGTCCGGCGGGCCGGCGCGGGGCTGGAAGTGGTCCTCACGGGGGTCTCCTCGCTCGGTCTCAGGCGACGGGCTCCCCGTCGACAGCACCGACTCTCGGGCCCGTACCGCAGGTCCCCCGCCGCGGATCCGCAAGGCTCCCGCAAGGAGCGCGGCCCGGCGGACGGTGACGACGAGGCGGGCGCACGCCATGATGAGCCGGTCACGAGACCGCGTGACGGTGGTGCGAGGCCTCGACCTGCGGAGCTCCGGATGACGAGCCCGAGCCCTCCGGCCGAACGCCCGCGCCGTCCCGGCGCGGGGCGGCTCCTGACCACCGTGGTCACCGTGGCGGTGGCCTATGCCGCGGGCTCGGCGGTGTCCTTCGCGCTGTTCTCGGCCTCGGACGTCGGCGCGGTCCTGTTCCCCCCGGCCGGCGTCACCCTCTCCGCCCTCGTCCTGACCCGGCCGCGGACCTGGCCGTGGGTGCTGGCGACGGTGGCCGTCGTCGAGGTCGCCGTCGACACCGCCTACGACCTGCCGCCCGTCTCGGTCCTCGGCTTCGTGCTGGCCAACACCGTGGAACCACTCGTGGGCGCCACCCTGCTGCGCCGGTTCGCGCCGGACCCCGACCTGCGCCGTCGCCGCGACCTGGGGGCCTTCATCGCGTGCGCGGTGCTCGCCGGCCCGTTCGTGGGCGCGTTCGTCGGGGCCACGACCAACGACCTCGCCCTGGCCCGTGACTGGTTCGCCACGTTCTTCCCGTTCTGGGCGGGCGACGGTCTCGGCGTCCTGACGGTGGCCGGGACGGTGCTGACCTGGCGGGCCGGGCGCGGGCCGGCGTCCCTCCCCACCGTGGCGCACCGGCTGCTCCTCGTCGCGGTCACCGCCGCGGTCACCGCCGCGGCGTTCTGGCCGATGACGGTGCGCCTGTCCTACCTCCCCCTGCCCCTGCTCGTGCTCTTCGCCTCCCGGTACGGCGTCGAGGTGGTCGCCGCCGCCGGGCTGGCGACGACCCTCACGGCCAACGTGGTGACCGCCGCCGGCCGGGGTCCGTGGGCGGAGACGGCCGGCGGCCCGAACGCGGGGCACGCCAGCCTCCAGCTGTTCCTCGCCATCGCCGTGCTGACCGCGTGGCTGCTCGCCGTCGAGATCGAGGAGCGGCAGCGGGCGAGCACGGTGTCCCTGCGGGAGGCGGCGATGCGCCGGAGGGTGGAGGCGCTGCAGGAGGTGACCGCCGGCCTGTCGACCGCCGCGACCACCGAGGCGATCGCACGGGTGCTGGTCCGGCGCAGCACCGCCCTGGGAGCCGACCGGGCCGCGGTGGCGGTGCTCTCCCCCGACGGCACGCGGCTGCGCACGTGGACCGCCGGCGCGGACGGTCCCGTGCCGGGCGAGCTGCCGCTGGACGCCCCGGCCCTGGTCGTCGCGGCCACCCGTGGCGGGCGCGCGGTGACCGTCCCTGGCGCCGACGACCTGCGGGCGGACTTCCCGGGCGGGCTGGCCGGTGAGACCGGAGCCGCCGGGGACCGAGCCGCCGGGGACCCAGCCGCCGGGGAGCAGCCCGGACAGCTGGGCAGCGCGCTGGCGGTGCCCGCGCAGATCGGCGAGGTCACCGTCGGGGCGCTGGCCCTCGGCTTCGCCCCCGACGCAGCGGTGGACGCCGACGTCGCCGCGATCGCCGGCACCCTCGCCGAGCTGATGGCCCAGGCGCTGCTGCGCGCCCGGTTGTACGAGAAGGAGCACGCCGCCGCCCACGAGCTGCAGCGGGCCTTCCTGCCCGTGGTCCCCGACCACCGTCCCGGGGTGGACGTCGCCGGGTGCTACCGCCCGGCCGACCAGGAGCACGACGTCGGCGGCGACTGGTACGACGTGTTCGCGCTGGACGAGCGCCGGACCGCGTTCGTCGTCGGGGACATCGTCGGGCACGACCTGCCGGCCGCCGCCGCGATGGGCCGGCTGCACGCCGCGCTGCGGGTGGTCGCCGGGGGGCGACACGTCGGCCCCCGGCAGGTCCTCGAGGCCCTCGACGAGGCCTGCCCGGCGATCCCCGGAGCGGAGTTCGCCACCCTGGGCTACGGCGAGTACGACCCGGTCACCTGCGTCCTGCGGTATGCCTGCGCCGGGCACCCGCCGCCCCTGCTGGTGGCCGACCACCAGGCCCGCTACCTGCTGGAGGGCCGTTCCACCCCGCTGGCGGTGACGGACGGCCCGCGCACGGAGGCCGCGCTCGTCGTGCCGCCGGGCTCGATGCTGCTCTGGTACTCCGACGGGCTGGTCGAGCGGCGCGGCAGCGACCTGGACGCCGGCCTGGACCGGCTGGCCGCCGTCGCGGCCACCCTCGACGGCGACGACCCGGCGACCTGGCGGGACGTCGTCATGACCGAGCTCACCGGCGGCCGGCCGCTGCAGGACGACGCCGTCCTGCTGTGCCTGCACCTGCGCGGCGTCGTGGAGCCGGACGGCGCCGCGTCGCCCGGCCCGGCGCCACCGCACCGGCGCGGGCTGCGCCTGGTCGCCGACGACGCCCCGACCTGAGCCCGGCTCCCGACGCCGAGCCGGAGACCGCTAGGACGAGGTGCCGGGCCCCCTGCCGGCGTCCTCCACGTCGCCACCGGTCGACTCGCGGGCCTCCTTGAGCGCGTTGAGCGAGAAGACCATCGCCGTGGCTGCCATGGCGATGACGACCAGGAACGCGCCGATGAGCACCCAGCGCTCCACGTCGAGCCGGAAGCCGGACGCCGACATGATGACGGCCGCGATGACCAGGATGAGTGCCACGAGGGCACCGACGGCCAGGGACCACAGGATGGTCGCTCTCATGACGTACCTCTTCCAGGAGGGACGGGTGAGGGAATCGTGGTCGAGCGTCCCGTCCGGGACAACGGGGGCGCTCGAAGCCCCTGGTCACGGCGACGTCGAGACGTACGGAGACCGCACGCCGCTCGCGTGCTGGGCCGGGTTCGGCAGCAGCCGGGAGGTCGGCTCCCTCGCCGGTATCCACGGTCCGCCCGTCACCGCTGTCCAGTTCCCCCACGGGGCGCGTACCGTCCCGTCCAGCGGCGACGTGCACGTGCGTCGACAGTGCGTCCAACAGCGGCGTACCCCGCGATGCGGGCCCTCGCCGGGATCCCGCTGCCGAGGTCACCCGCCCCGGTGTCACGACCGGAGGCCGTGCCGTGGACGGCCAGCAGGACCCTCATCGACCCGCACGTGCCACCGATGCGCTCGAGCAGCTCGGCCGGCTGTCCCTGCGCGGGCTGTCGATGGACACCTTGCTGCAGACGGTGGCCGACACCACCAGTGCGCGGCCACGGCCCGTACCAGCACGCCGCCCGGACCGGACGACCGACCCAGATCCCGCCACCCGCTGGGCCGAGGACAGCCGACGGCCGGCCGCTCCGCCCCGGGGAAGCCACAGCACTCCTGATCAGCCGCCGGCGTCGGTGGCATCCACCACAACCACCAGGTCCCACCACCCCAAGGCCTGGGGTGCCCTTCTCCAGCCCACGCGTCGCCGGAATCCCGGGTGCCGCACCTGCCGTCCGTCACGAGAGGAACCCCATGACCAGCACCGCCTCTGCATGCCCCCTGACCGTCGTCGCCCGGTGGCTCGGAGGCCTGGAGTCGGACTCGCTGTGGTGTGCCTACATCGAGTGCGGCGGGAACCGCTCCCGCACCGATCTGGTCGACTACCTCGGCGGTACCGCTCGATGGCCGGACTGTGAGCACAACGCCTTGTCCCAGGCCTTGAACGAAGCCCTCTGGGACATCGGCAGTCCGAGCCTCGTCCCGATCCGGGAAGCTCTCGACGCTCCGCGGTAGGGACGTCGCACCGGCGGCACCGTGGTGCTCTGGCCTCGGTTCCCGAGGACGCCGGTCTCCGTGAGCTGTCCGGCGACCTCCGCGAACTCGTGAATGGTCTCCGGGCTGGTCTCCGCCAGCAGACCGGATGTCATGTCCGCTGTGGCCCTGTGGCGCTCCACCAGGATGCCCGTGGCCTGACCGATGACGTCGCGGCTGGCCAGGGCGGTGGTGATGTGGTCGGTGTCCTGGGCATCGGCGACCGCGATCGCGGCATGGCTGGCGAACAGCGGCCGATCAGGGGGCATGGACGGCGGTGGTTCGTGTGCGACCCGGCGGACCGCGGCTGCTCAGTGGTGCGGTTCCCGCGGGTCATCTGCACGCTGATGACCGCCCCGGGCCCGGCGCGCAGCAGGTGTCGGTGCAGCCCTCTTCGCAGCCGCAGCGGTGGTGGACGGCGTCCGCGTCGAGGTGGGCGGGAACGCAACAGCCGTCACCGCGCCAGGCCTCGACGCCCTCCTTCACCGCGATCCCGGCGATGAGCAGGCCGGCGACCGGGTCGGCCCAGCCCCAGCCGAGGGTGGCGTTGAGCACGAGTCCGACGAGCACCACCGCCGACAGGTAGGTGCACAACAGCGTCTGGGCGGAGTCGGCGACGACCGTCGCTGAGCCCAGCGTCCGGCCGGTGCGGCGCTGCGCCCAGGACAGGAACGGCATGATCACCAGTGAGACGACCGCCAGTCCGATGCCGACCGGCGAGGACTCCGGCTCGCCGGGGGAGAGCAGCGCGCGCACCGACTCGGCAGTCACGTAGGCGGCCAAGGCGAAGAAGGCCAGGGCCATCAGCCGTAGCGCCTGCCGCTCGCGGGACTCGGG
Source organism: Geodermatophilus sp. SYSU D00079 (assembly GCF_054050635.1). Lineage (NCBI taxonomy): Bacteria > Bacillati > Actinomycetota > Actinomycetes > Geodermatophilales > Geodermatophilaceae > Geodermatophilus > Geodermatophilus sp. SYSU D00079. Next base: position 46,794 of record NZ_JBJGZS010000026.1, read on the forward strand.
CATCCGGTGCCGGAACTGCCACAGGATGATCAGCCCGCTGGAGACCTCGACGACGGAGTCCAGCCCGAACCCGACCAGCGCGACCGACCCGGCGACCAGACCCGCTGCGACGGCGACCACGGCCTCGAGCACGTTGTAGGCGACGCTGGCGCCGGCCAGCCACTGGGCACGGCGGCCCAGCCGGGCCCGGGCGGCCGCGGTGAGCTGCGGGCGTGCGTGCACGGTGGTCACCGGTTCGCCGCCTCACCGTAGGTGGGGCACAGGGCAACCGCGTCACCGGTGGCCGTCAGCAGCTGCTCGGCGGCCGCCAAGACGTCGAGCAGCTCTGCAGGATGGGTCAGCGACCAGATGGACGCCCTCCCCTGCGGCCGCGAGGACGCCAGGCCGCAGTCGCGGAGGCAGGCCAGGTGGGCCGACACGGTGGACTGCGCCAGACCCAGGTGAGCGGTCAGGTCGACGACCTTGTGCTCGCCCAGCGACAGGTGCCGCAGGATCGCCAGCCGCGCGGGGTCTCCCAGGCTGCGGAACATGCACGCCGCAGCCGCGAGCGCCGCCGTCTCGTCGACCGCCGGCGAGGACCCACGCGCCGAGGCATTCATCGTCACTTGCCGATGATATCGGGTGCTAGACCCGTGCCTGGCGGAACCGCTAGCAGTTCGCCGGTGCGGGACACGTCTCCGTGCCCCGCGCGGACCGGCGAGCCAGGCAGTCGCATAGGCTGTCCTCGTGCGCCCGGCGTCGGGCGTCGATGTTGCGTCAGCCAGCGGCGTAGCGCAGATGCGGAGCCCACCGTGGGGTTCGCCGCCGAGGTCGTGCCCCGGTACCAACCAGACCGGAGGCCCGCGGTGGCCGGCAGCGAGAAGCAACGGTCCATCGAAGCGGCCGAGGCACTGGAGCACCTGGGCCAGCTGTCCTTGCGGGAACTCTCCATGGAGAGCCTGCTGCAATCGATGGCCGACCTCACCAAGCGGGTCATGCCCGGCGACCCCGAGGCGTCGGTCACGCTGCTGGTCAAGGACCAGCCGAGCACCGTCGTCGACACCGGGCCACTGGCTCTCGGCCTCGACGAGGTCCAGTACGAACGCGGGGACGGGCCGTGCCTGCACACCGCCCGCAACGGCATCCTGGTCGAAATCGGCGACACGCGCGTGGACAGCCGCTGGCCGGACTACGGGCGGTACGTCGCCGACCACGGCGTCCTCAGTCTGCTGGCGGTGCCCTTGGTCGTCACCGGAGAGGAGCAGGTCGCGGGATCGCTGAACGTCTACGCCCGGAGCGCGGACGCCTTCGACGAGGCCAGCCGGGCCGTGGCCACCGGGTTCGCTCCCTACGCGGCGGTCGCCGCCGGAACCGTGCAGGCGTACCGCAGGGCCCGGGAGACGGCCGACAACCTCCAGATCGCGCTCGGCTCCCGGGCGGTCATCGAGCAGGCCAAGGGCATCCTGATCGAGCGGCACAAGCTGACCCCTGGCCAGGCCTTCGAAGCCCTGGCCACCGTCTCGATGAGCAGGAACGCCAAGGTCCGCGACATCGCCGAGCACCTCGTCCGCACCGGCGAACTCCCGCTCGTCCGGACCCGGTCTCCGCGATCCGCTGACCGGGCGAACCAGCAGCGAGACCGATAGCCTCTCCTCGCGCCCCCATGCAGCCGCGGCCGCCGCCCGGGGGGCGTGCCGCGGTCAGGCCCCGCCACTCCTGACCGCGGGGTGGCGGGGCCGCCTCCCGGACGTCCGAGGCGGTCGGCGCCTGCGAGCCGCCCTGGTCGGGGACGGATCCAGGACGTGGTCGACGCTGACTACGCCTCGCCACCCGGGGCGGGACTCACACCGTCGACGATGGCCTGGGCGATGTCGCGCAGCTTGCGGTTGGACCGCTGCGAGGCGGCCGCGAGGTGATGGAAGGCCTCTGACGCGTCGCAGCGTCGCTGGCTCATCAGGATCCCCTTGGCCTGTTCGATGACGGCCCGCGTCTGCATGGCCCGGTCGAGGTTCTCGGCGAGCTCACGGCTGCTCTCGTAGAGGTGCATGTTGTGCACCGCCACGGCGACGTAGGAGGCGAACGCCCGGGCGACGTCCCTGGCCTCGTCGTTGAAGGCGTTGGCCTCGACCGCGTAGAGGTTCAGGGCACCGTGGACGACCTGCCGCACCGGAACGGGGACCGACATCGAGCTCAGAGAGCCGCGCTCGACGCACACCTGGGCGTAGTCGGGCCAGCGCGTCTCCTCGCGGGCGTCGGTGATTTCTCGGACCTCCTCCCCCACCGCCGCTTCCAGGCAGGGGCCGTAGCCACGACCGTACTGCGGCTCGTCGAGGTCGACCGCCAGCTTGCCGGTGAAGGCGGCGGTCGTGGCCTTGTCGTTGACCACCAGACTGACCGAGGCCTCCGCGACGCCGGGGATGACCTGCTTGGCGAGGTCGGCGATCTTCTGCAGCATCGCGTCCAGGGAGGTGTCGCCGAAGGAGAGCCGGCCCAGTTCGGCGAAGGCGTCATGGACGTCGCGACGCCCGGGCGGCCGCTGGTCGTCGGGGCTCATCGCAGTCCGCTCTGTCAGGTCCGGCTGGTCGACGAAGGCTCTCGACCTCCGGAGCGAGTCGCCCGTGGCGGGTGGCCCGTGATCCGCCAGGCCAACTGCATGACCTGTCCAAGGCCGCTGGTGCGGCGCAGCTGGCAACGTACTCGCCCATCGAGGGCCCGTCCCCGAGCGGACGAGGCCCCGCCGCCCAGCGACAGCCCTGGCGCCCGCGACCGCCCGTACCCGAGCCATCACCCGCTCAGCGCTCCCGCTACGGGACGACAAGACCACGGGGCATCACGGCTCGTGCACCTGCCGTTCCCGGAACTCGTGGTGACGCGTCACTGGAGGCCCGTCTGCAGTGTCGGTCGCAAGGGGGACAGCGGCAGTCCCGGACACCGAGCGCGACAGCGTGGACGTGAGCGGCGACGGCGGGACAGGAGTCCCGGCGCCGTCCGCCTGCACGACGGGCGGCACACCCCCGCCACCCTGCTGCTGAGCGAGCACGTCCACCCGCGGGTGGGCATGGAGCTGCCGGGCCGCCGACCGGATGAGCGCGGTACGGCTGCCCCGTGCAGGCGGTCCGACTGCGACCAGAGACGACTCAGGCCGCTCTCCCGGAGGAGAGCGGCCTGGTCATGAGGGTGGAGCTGAGGGGACTCGAACCCCTGACCCCCACACTGCCAGTGTGGTGCGCTACCAGCTGCGCCACAGCCCCGTACCCGACCCGGTCTGGTGTGTCCGAGCCGGGAGCAACTGTACAGGGCCCCGACGGGGCGCCGGCGCAGGGGGGTCGGTGCGGCGGGGCACCGCTGGTGCCGACGGTCAGCCCTGCTTCATCTGGGCGATCCGGATGTGGTTGCCGAACGGGTCGCGGAGGCCGAAGTCGATGCCGTAGGGCTGGTCGACCGGCTCCTCGGTGATCTCCACGCCCCTGGCCTTGAGCTCGGCGTGGGTCTTGTAGGCGTCGTCGCAGGCGAAGAAGAGGTGCCCGCCGGCCGCCCCCTTGGCGATCAGCGCCCGCACCTGGGCCGCGGTCTCCTCGCTGAGCGACGGTGCGCCGGGCTTCTCGAGGAGGACGGCGCGGTCCGGCTGGCCGGGGAGGTTGACGGTCAGCCAGCGCATCGGGCCGAAGTCCATGTCGGACTGCACCTCGAAACCGAGCTTGCCGACGTAGAAGTCGAGTGCCTGGTCCTGGTCGGGGACGTAGATCTGGGTGATGGTGATCGAGGTCAGCATGGGGGCAACGCTAGGGAGGGTCACTCTCCCGGCGCTTCTCCGAAACTGCTCGGTCTGGCCCAGGCCATCGCGAAGCAGGTGGGCACCGGCGGCAAGGGCCCGCGGCGGCGGTAGGCGCTCGGCGGCTCCCCGACGACGTCGCGGAACACCCGGCTGAAGGTGCCGAGGCTGGAGAACCCGACGTCCATGCAGATGTCGGTCACGCTGCGGTCGGTGGAGCGCAGCAGGGACATCGCCCGCTCCACCCGGCGCCGCTGCAGGTACCGGTTGGGCGTCTCCCCGAAGGTGGCCCGGAAGGTGCGGATGAAGTGCGCCTCGGAGACGTGCGCGATGCGGGCCAGCGTCGGGACGTCGAGGGGCTCGGCGTAGGCCCGGTCCATCGCGTCCCGGGCACGGAGCAGCCGCCGGCTGGCGTCCTCGGCGGCGGAACCCACGACCGGCATCCCACCACGCCCACCGGGAGCGGTCAGACGTCGACGCCCCGCTCGGCCAGCCACGGGAGCGGGTCGATGCGCTTGCCGTTGATGCCGCCCTTGTGGACCTCGAAGTGCAGGTGCGGGCCGGTCGACTGGCCCCGGTTGCCGAGCAGCGCGATGGTCTCCCCCGCCTCCACGTACTGGCCGGGCTCGACGAGGATCTTGTCCATGTGGCCGTAGACGGTCACGTCACCGTTGTCGTGCAGGACGTACACGGCCAGACCGAAGCCGCTGGCCGCACCCGCGCGCAGGACCACGCCGTCGACGGCTGCGTACTCCGGCGTCCGCATCGGTGCGGCGAGGTCGATCCCGTAGTGGAAGGTGCCCCAGCGCGCCGCGAAGGTGCTGGTCAGCCGGGCACCGGCGACGGGGAGCACGGCGCGGGGACGGGCCGCCTCCCGCGCCGCCTCGGCCGCGGCGGCCTCGGCCTCGGCGCGCGCCGCCCGCGAGGCGGCCACCTCGTCCAGCCGGGCCTCGGCCTCGGCCACGGAGATCGACGCCTGCGGGAGCATCTCGACGTCCTCCTCGGCGGTCAGCAGCTCGGCCTGGGCCGTCCGCACCGAGGTGGCCTCCGCCGCGGCGTCGGGCGCACCGGTGATCCCGGTGACCCCGGCGACCAGCCCGCCGGCGACCAGCGCGGCGAGCAGCAGCGGGGCGCGACGGGAACCCGGCACCCGCCCGCCGGCGGGCCCGGCCGTGGCGCGGGGAGCCCGGCGGGAGGCCGGAGCCGGGGACTCCGGGGAACTCGTCGAGCGACGCCGTGCGGCCATGTACCTACCCGCCTCGAGGGGAGAAGCCCGTCGCCGGGCCCGATGGGGTGCACCCATCCAAACACTCCGTGACCCATTCGTGACCCTGTGCTCGGCGCGTCGTCGCGGACACGCCGCTGTGTCGTGTCCCACACACCCCGCGTGTCGCACGAGTGGGTGAGCGCAGAGGTTTGGGCGCGACGGTTTCCGGTCACGTCATGTCCCCGGCGTGAAACCGTCCGCGCTCGAACGTCCAGCGACACCCGTCGCACACGACCCCCGAGTAGCCAGCACGAGATCCGCCGTGTAGTCATGATCGACGCTGCACCACCCGTTGCCCCCCGCTGACCGGCGGGCGGGGACGACAGGACGGGACCGCTGCGAGGGGGCGACCGCACCACACGCACGAGAGAGGGCCGATGCTGCATGGCGAGTCCGGAGCGCTTCCCGGCACCACGAGTACTCCCAGCACCGGACACGCCGACCGTCGCCCTGACGCTCCCCGCCACCCGGCCCGTGATCCGCCCGCTGAGCCAGGAGACCCTGCGCAGCCACGGCGCCCGGCTCACCGTGCCCACGTACGACCGCGCGGCCCTGACCCCGGCCGTGGTGCACCTCAGCGTCGGCGGCTTCTCACGCGCCCACCAGCTGCTGTACTTCGACGAGCTGGCCGAGCGCCGCATCTCCGACGCGTGGGGCGTCGTCGGCGTCGGCCTGCGGCACCGCACCATGAAGGAGGCGCTGGCCCCGCAGGACCACCTCTACACCGTCGTCGAGCGCAGCCCCGACGGTGAGCGGGCCCGCGTCGTGGGCGTGATGGTCGACTACCTCTTCGCCCCCGACGCACCCGCGGCGGTGCTGGACCGGCTGAGCGACCCGCGCACCCGCATGGTCACCCTCACCATCACCGGCGCCGGCTACCGGCTGGACCCGCACACCGGCGATTTCGACCCCGACGACGCCGACGTCCTGCGCGACCTCGCCAGCCCGCACGCGCCGACCACGGTGTTCGGCTACCTGGTCGAGGCGCTGGACCGGCGGCGGCGGGCGGGCCTGGCCCCCTTCACCGTCGTCTCCTGCGACAACATCCACCGCAACGGCGACGCCACCCGGCGCGCCGTGGTCGGGCTGGCACGCCTGCGCGACGAGGTGCTGGCCCGGTGGATCACCGACCGGGTCGCCTTCCCCAGCAGCATGGTCGACCGGATCACCCCGCAGACCTCCCCGGAGGAGCGGGCCGCCGTCGCCGAGCGGTACGGGGTGGACGACCGCTGGCCGGTCATCACCGAGCCGTTCTCCCAGTGGGTCATCGAGGACACGTTCAGCAACGGCCGCCCGCCGCTGGACGAGGTGGGCGTCCGGTACGTCGCCGACGTCGGCGACCACGAGCTGATCAAGACGCGGCTGCTCAACGCCAGCCACTCCGCGCTCGGCTACCTGGGCTCGCTGGCCGGGTTCGGCCGCATGGACGAGCTGATGACCGACCCGCTCTTCACCGACTACGTCACCCGGCTGATGGACGACGAGGTCACCCCGCTGCTCCCCCGGCCCGACGGCGTGGACCTGACCCAGTACAAGCAGACCCTGCTGCAGCGCTTCGCCAACCCCGCGATCGCCGACGGGCTGCCGCGGCTGTGCCGGCGCGGGTCCACCAAGCTGCCGCACCACCTGCTGCCCTCGCTGCGCCAGGCCCTGGCCGAGGGGCGGCCCAGCCGGCTGCTCACCCTCGCCGTCGCCGGCTGGTGCCGGTACCTGCGCGGCACCGACCCCGCGGGCCGGCCGCTGCCGATGGAGGACCCCCGCGCCGAGGAGCTCCAGGCGCTCGCCGTCGCCGGCGGCGCGGACCCGCGCCCGCTGCTCGGCGTCCGGCCGGTGTTCGGCGACCTCGGCGACGTGCCGGGCTTCGCCGCCGACCTGCAGGCCGTCCTCGAACGGCTCGACCGCGACGGCGTCCACCGGACGATCGCCGAGGCCCTCGCCGTCGGCTCCGCACTCCCCCTGCCCCTCCCCCGATGACCTCCGGAGGAACTCCGCTGATGCCCGCCCTCCCCGAGACGCTCGTCGGGCGCCTCGAGGCCCTGCTCTGTGACGCCGACGGCAACCTGTTCCCCTCCGAGGAACCGGCCTTCGTCGCCTCCGCCGAGGTCACCAACCGCTTCCTCGCCGAGCTCGGCGTGGACCGCCGCTTCACCGCCGAGGAGCTGCGGCTGGCGACCACCGGCATGAACTTCCGGACGACGGCGCGCCGGCTGGCCGCCGAGGCCGGGCACCCCGACGCCGACGTCGAGCCGTGGGTCGCCGAGGAGAAGCGCGCCGTCACCGCCCACCTGGGGGCCACCCTCACCCCGCACGGGCCGACCACCGACGCCCTGACGGCGCTGTCGGCGCACCTGCGGCTGGCCGCGGTGAGCTCGAGCGCCCTCACCCGGCTCGACGCCTGCTTCACCGCGACCGGGCTGGCCGGTCTCATCCCCGCGGCGGTGCGCTTCAGCGCGGAGGACTCGCTGCCGGTGCCCACCAGCAAGCCCGACCCGGCCGTGTACCTGCACGCCTGCGAGCAGCTGGGCATCGCCCCCGAGACCGGGCTGGCGGTCGAGGACTCCGTGCCCGGCGCCCTCTCGGCCGTGCGGGCCGGCTGCCCCACCGTCGGCAACCTGCTCTTCGTGGCCGAGGCCGAGCGGGCCGAGCGGGCGGCGGCGCTCACCGACGCCGGCGTCCTCGTCCTGGTCGACTCCTGGTCGCAGCTGGCCGACCTGCTGCTCCCCGTCCTCACCCGCCGGGCCGCCGGTGCCCTGACCCCGACCGGAGGTGCGGGGTGAACATCGTCTACGTGGCCTTCCGCGGCCACTTCTCCGACAGCCCCCGCGCCGTCTACGAGGCGCTGCAGGCCCGCGGCGTCGACGCCACCCACACGTGGCTGTCCGCGCCGCACACCCAGGCCACCTTCCCCGACGACGTCACCACGGTGACCTTCGGCACCCCGGAGTCGATCGCCGCGCTGGAGGGCGCCGACCTGGTCGTCTCCAACGACCACATCCCGCTGGACTGGGAGAAGCGGCCCGGGGCGACCTACCTGCAGACCTGGCACGGCACGCCGCTCAAGCGCATCCACAACGACGTCCGGTGGGCGCCGGAGGGCCGGCTGGCCTACCTGGAGCACGACATCGCCAAGTGGGACCTGCTGCTGTCGCCCAACGCCGCGAGCACCCCGCGGCTGCGCGGTGCGTTCGGCTACACCGGCGCCGTCCACGAGACCGGGTACCCGCGCAACGACCTGCTCAGCAGCCCGCGGGCCGACGAGGTGCGGGCCGCCGTCCGGGCCGACCTCGGGGTCTCCGACGACCAGCAGGTCGTCCTCTACACCCCGACGTGGCGCGACGACCTGGTGTTCCAGAAGACCGGGCCGCAGGACTTCGAGTTCCCCGTGGACCTCGACGACTTCACCACCCGCCTCGGGGGCGACCACGTCCTGCTGCTGCGGCTGCACAACATGGTCATGGACCGCCTGGAGGTCGTCGACGGCTCCCCGGTGCGCGACGTCTGCAGCCACCCCGACATCCGGGACCTCTACCTGGCCGCCGACGCCATGGTCACCGACTACTCGTCGACCATGTTCGACTTCGCCATCACCGGCAAGCCGATGTTGTTCTTCACCTACGACCTCGCGTACTTCCGCGACGAGCTGCGCGGGTTCTACTTCGACCTGGAGGACGTCGCCCCCGGGCCGCTGCTGTCGACCAGCGAGGAGCTGGTCGACGCCATCGCCGACCTCGACGCGGTCGCCGCCGCCCACGCCGAGCGCTACGCCCGCTTCCGCGAGACCTTCTGCCACCTGGAGGACGGGCACGCCACCGAGCGCGTCCTCGACCTGCTCTTCCCGTCGGACCCGTCCGCCGGAACCACCACCACCACGACCCGAGGAGGGGACGACAGTGCTCGCTGACCGCGCCACGACCGCACACCTGGGCCTGACCGGCACACTGCCCACGCTGCCGGCTCCCGCGACGGGGACCGCACCGGCTCCCGAGCCGGTGCCCGCACCGGTCCAGGTCGTGATCCTCGCCGCCGGCATGGGGACCCGGCTGGGCCGGCCCTGGCCCAAGCCGCTGACCCCGCTGCACGACGGGCGCAGCATCCTGCGCCGCCAGCTCGACGGCCTGCGCGCCGTCCTCGGCCCGTCGGTCGACGTGACCGTCGTGGTGGGGTTCAAGGCCAAGCGGGTCATGGAGGCCGCCCCCGACGTGCGGTTCGCCTACAACCCCGACTTCGCCGTCACCAACACCTCGCAGAGCCTGCTCCGGGCCCTGCGGGCCACCCGCGACGGCGGCGTCCTGTGGCTCAACGGGGACGTCGTCTTCGACCCCGCGGTGATCGAGGCGGCCCTCCCGGCGCTGCGGGACGACGAGAGCTTCGTCTGCGTCGACACCTCCAGCGTCGCCGACGAGGAGGTCAAGTACACCCTCGACGCCGACGGCTGCATCGCCGAGCTGTCCAAGACCGTCGTCGGCGGCCTGGGCGAGGCGGTGGGCATCAACTACGTGTCCGCGGCGGACAAGCCCGTCCTCGTGGAGCACCTGGGCGCCTGCGCCCCCCAGGACTACTTCGAGCGCGGTATCGAGACGGCGATCCTCGGCGAGGGGCTGCGGTTCAAGCCGCTGGACATCTCCCGGTTCTCCGCCGTCGAGGTGGACTTCGAGGCGGACCTGGAGCGGGCCAACGAGCTGTTCTCCGGCCGGGCCCACCTGCAGTCGGTACCCGGCGAGCTGTAGGACCGTCGCGCGGGGGGCCGCTCAGCCGACGGGCAGCGGCTCCCCGGCGCGGTGCCCGCTGCGGCGCGGCCCCTCGTGCTCCCGGAACCGGCGGACGGCGGCGACCCCGCCCACGACGCACCCGGCGCCCAGCGCGACCAGGACCGCCACCGCGGCACGGGCGGGCAGCGCCGGGCCGGCCGAGAGCACGTGCGCGGTCCACAGGACGTCGACGTCGGGCAGCCCCTGCACCAGCAGCAGCCAGCCCAGGACGACGGCGAGCAGGCCGGTCATGGTCCCGCGGCCGCGGCGGGACACGACGAACCCGAGGACGGCGACCCCGGCGGCGGTCAGACCCGGCAGGAGCGCCGAGACGATCGCGCCGGCGTGCGACGAGACGCTGGCCGGGGGCTCCGGGGTGGCCAGCGCGTGCCACAGCGCGGCCACGCCGCCCAGGAGCAGCAGGGCACCCAGCGGGCGCGGCCCGCGGGCCAGCAGCCCGGCGGCGACGGCGGCCAGGGCGAGGACGGCGTACAGCGGCCACACCACCCACGGCGAGGGCGGCGGGCTCCAGGTGAGCTCGCCGCGCACCTGCACCTCGCTGCCGTCGTAGGCCATGGGCACGACCCACTCCGACACCAGGTGCGCACGGGTCGGGTCGGCCGCCACCGCCGGGGGCAGGAGGTCCTCGCTCATCCAGTGCGTGCGGTGGTCGTGCCACACGTACTCGGCCTCGGTGGAGACCTGCACCCAGTCGGGCTCGGCGGCCGGGTCGGCGTGCGCCGGCAGCGCCGTGCGCCCGTAGCGGTCCAGGTTGATGTAGGTCGCCGGGCTGTTGGCGTTGCGCCAGACGCCGTCGGGGCCGATGCGCAGGTAGGGCTCGTCGGAGTAGCCGGGCACCTCGACGTCGACGGCGGTGTCGTTGACCACCTCGAACTCGTCGCCGAAGGACAGCACCCGCACCGTGACGCCGGGCAGCTGCGGCTCGACGGCGAGGACGCGGCCGTCGAAGTCGCTGCCCGCGGCGCCGCCGCCCACGTGGGCCGCGGCCGGACCGGCGACCAGCAGGGTGGCCAGCAGCCCGAGGAGGACGACGAGGAGGCGGGCCGGCAGCCGCCGGGTCACGCCCCGGCCACCAGGGTGAGGTCGCCGGCGATGTCGCGGCTGGTGTTCCCGCCGTTGAACGCGACGTGGGCGAGGTCGTCGGCCCCGTACAGCAGCAGCAGCGAGGAGTGCAGCCGGCCGGAGTCCTCGGCCAGCGGCACGCCGGCGGCCAGCTGGGCCTGGTCGATCGCGGCCTGGTCGCCGGTGAGGCCGATGAAGCGGTTGGGCAGGTCGGCGTCGAAGCGGCCCAGGTACTCCGCCAGGACCTCCGGGCTGTCGAACGCCGGGTCGGTGGTGACGAAGACCACCTGCACCTGCCCGGCCAGCGCCGGGTCGACGTTCCGCAGCGCGACGGCGACGTCGGCCATCGTCGTCGGGCAGATGTCGGGGCAGTTCGTGTAGCCGAAGAACAGCAGGGTCGGCGTGCCGGCGGTGGCGGCGGCGAAGTCGTAGGCCGCCCCGGTGGTGTCGGTGAGGGTGAACGACGGCCGCTGGTACGGGTCGGGCAGGTCGACGCCGGCGAAGCGGTCCTCCGGACCCTCCACGACGGCGGCGCCGCCCGAGTGGTCGTGCTCGCCGCCCTCCTCGGCGGCCGCGCCACCGCCGCAGCCGGCCAGCAGGATCCCGGCCGAGGCGACCAGGGCGACCAGACGGCTGCGGCGGTACGGACTCACGAGGACACGGTACGACGCCCGGCGCGCCACCCGAGGGCGACGCCGCCGAGCCCCAGCAGCAGGGCGACCACGGAGAGGACCAGCGCGACGGTGCCCGTGCCGGAGCCGCCGTCACCGGCGGCCTCGGTCGAGGCGGCGGTGTCGGTGGCGACCTGGTCGGTCGTGTCGCCGCCGGCCGACGTGCCGTGCCCGGCCGCGGACGACGCGGCCAGCGTCAGCACCGGCGCGGGACGGTCGGGCTCGGCCTGGCCGTCGACGGTCGGCTCGATCCAGGCGGCCTCGGTGCCGTCGCTGTAGGTCTGCACCGCCGGGAAGCTGATCGCGTCGGTCTCGGGGAACGGCCCGCCGGACAGGGCGAACTCCTGGAACTCGCCCGGCCGGATGCCGACGCCGTCCGCCGCGCGGAACTCCACGACCGACACGTACGAGGTCACCTGCTCGCCGTGGTTCTCCAGCGGCGTCGCGAGGTCGGCCCGGGTGAGGGTGACCGTCCAGCCGGGCAGCGGCTGGGTCCGGAGCGAGGCCATCGCCGCCTCCTCCGGGATGTTGATGCGCAGGGCCACGGTGCTGGCGCTGTCGCTCTCGTTGGGCACCCGGAAGACCAGCTTCCCGAAGCCACCGGGGGCTCCGTCGGCCGAGGACACGGTGACGTGGGCCGAGGCGGCGCCGGCACCGGCGACGGCGGCGGCCAGGGCGACGATCACCGCCAGGACGACGACGCCGAGGCGCGCGATCGGGCGGGGCATGGACGTGGACACGGTTCTCCTGTCGGACGTGGGGTGGTGCGGGGTCGGTGGACGGCCAGGGTGGTGCGGGGTCAGCGGACGGCGAGGGTGGTGCTGGCCGTGCTGGCGGTGAACTCGTCGACGCGGATCGTCACCGCGAGGGTCCAGGTGCCGGCTCCGGGGACGGTCATCCCGTCGCCGACGTAGTGGCCGGGCCCGGCGGGCTGGAGATCGACGTCGATGGGACCGATCTCCTGGGCCGGCTCGGTGAGCGTCACCCGGATGTCGACCGGCTGGGCGAGCTGGCCGGTGTCGTCGAAGTAGTAGACGTGCAGCGTGTTCGGCCCGGCCGCGGCCGGGTCGACCGAGACCTGCACGCTCCCGTCGGTGCCGGCCGCGGTCTCCAGCGGCAGGGTCACGTCGACCGGGCGGCTGACCTCGGCGCGCGCCGGCGGGGTGCCGACGAGCACCGAGGACAGGCCGAGGACGACCAGGGCGATCCCCAGCTCGGCCAGCACCGACCGGCGCAGCGCCGACCGCTCGGCCACGGCGGCACGGGCCTGCACCTCGGCGCGGGCACCGGCGGCCGACTCGACGGCCGGGTGGGCCGCGGTGTCCTCCTCCGCGCCGGCGGCGAAGGCGTGCGCGGTCACCCGGCGCCGTCCCGCGGGCCGCGGCCGGGACACCCCGAGGTGCTGCTGCACCCACACCCGCGAGATGCCGGCGGCGGCGAGCAGGAGCAGCACCAGGGCCAGCTTGGCCAGCAGCACCCACCCGTAGGTCGTCGTCACCAGGGCGACCGGCGAGCCGACCTCGCGCACGCCCTGGACCACCCCGGTGACCACCAGCGCGGTCACCGAGCCCGCGGCGAGCCGGGAGAACGGCGGCAGCGCGGCGGCGAGGTCGGCCGGTGGCCCGTCCTCCCGCAGCACGCCGGCGAGCAGGGCGACGAGGCCGCCCAGCCAGACCGCCATGGCCGCGACGTGCACGGCGGCCGCGGCGACCGCCAGCACCGGCCAGGCACCGGCCACCGGGTGCCCCACGGCCGCGGTGGCCAGCACCAGCGCGGCCGCCAGGGCCCCACCGCCGGCCACCTGCGCGGGCGTCGGCGGGACCCCGCGGCGCCACACCGGCCACACCAGCGCCAGCAGCGCGACCGCGAGCACGGCCCGCACCAGCAACGTGATGCCGTTCGCCGACGACGCCGTGGCGCCCAGCAGGGCCGGGTCGACCACCGAGCGCACGCCGCTGCCGGCCGAGTAGGGCCCCTGCAGCAGGAAGCTCAGCACCGCCCCGGCGGCGACCGCCACCAGCCCGCGGGTGGCCAGCCCGCGCAGCCGCGGGGAGGACCAGCCCGCGGGCCAACCGGCCAGCAGGAGGACGGGCACGCCGATGCCCAGGGCCAGCCCGGCGTAGCCCAGCCAGCGGGCCAGGGGCAGCAGGACGGCGACGACCGCGTCGGTGCCGGGTCCCTCGGCGGCGGCGCCGGCCGCGAGGAGCTCCCCGTCGCCCACCACGAAGGAGAAGGCCCCGGAGATGGGGTGCGAGTCGGCCGACACCACCCGGTAGGTGACCAGGTAGCCGTCGTCGGCCAGCCCGCCGCGCAGTGGGACGACGACCGTGCGGCCCTCGACGGTCGCGGCACCGGCGTCCACCCGCTCCCCCGCCGCGTCGAGCACGCGCGCGTACCCGGCGCCGAGGGACACGCCCTCGGAGAAGGTGAGCGTCACCTGGCCGGGAGCCTGCTCGAGGCGCGCGCCCTCCCCCGGGTCGGTGCTGACCAGCTCGGCGTGCGCCGCGGCGGGTGGGGCGGTGACCACCCCGGCGCCGAGCCACGCCGCGACCAGCGCCAGGAGGAGCAGCAACGCCGCGGGCGTGCGGCGCGCGCGGCCGACCTGCCGGGACGTCGCGAGCGCGGTCACGCGGGCACCCGCTCGCGGGCGACCGCGGGCACGACCCGGCGGCGCCGACCGCGCCACGCGACCGTGCCCACCAGGGCCACGCCCAGGAGCACCAGCCCGTGGGCGACGGCGCGGTCGGCGTGCACGTGGCCGGCCCGCAGGTCGGCGACGGTGAGGGCGGCGAGCAGCACGGCGAAGGTGCCGAGGAACGGCAGGGCACCGGCGGCCAGCCGCGGGGCGGCGGCGACGGCGACGAGGGCCGCGGCGATGCCGAGGTTCCAGGCGCCGGTCTCGTGTGCCATGTGCACCGGTGCGCTCATCGCCGCCGTGCCGGTGGCCAGGGCGGGCCAGGCGAACGCGGCCTGCGCGACGCCCACGGCCAGCAGCGCCAGGCGCAGCGCGGTCGCGGTCAGCCGGGCCCGGGCCGCCGCCGCGGTGCCGGGCAGCTCCCGGGGCAGCGCCGCCAGCACGGCGGCGGTGAGGTCCGGCACCGGCGGCGCGGGCGCGAGCCGGGCGCGCCGGGTGACCAGCTCGGCCTGCCGGGCCCACCGGGCGCAGCCGGTGCAGCCGGCGACGTGCTCGTCGAGCTCCGCGGCGGGCACGCCGGACGACTCGCCGTCCAGCCGGGCGGAGAGCGCCTCGCGGTAGGGGGTGCACTGCATGATGGGGTAGTCGTCGCGCGGGCCCGGATGGTTCCCCCCACTTTCGGGATCGGCCCGGAGCGCGACCCCGGGGAGGATGGCAGGCGTGGACGAACTGGACCGGCTGGCGGTCGCCGCCGTCGACGGCGACCCCCTGGCCGCGGCGGCGCTGGTGCGCGCCACCCAGTCCGACGTCTGGCGCCTGTGCGCGGCGCTCGGCGACCGGCAGTCCGCCGACGACCTGACCCAGGAGACCTACCTGCGGGCCTTCGGTGCCCTGCACCGCTTCGAGGGCCGCTCGTCCCTGCGCACGTGGCTGCTGGCGATCGCCCGGCGCGTCTGCGCCGACGCGGTGCGCTCGCGCCGGCGCCGCCGGCTCACGCTGGTCCGGGACGACGCCGACCTCGAGGCCCTGGACGCCACCGGCTCCGCCGACCGGGTCGGCGAGGGGGCCGTGGTCCACGACCTGCTGGCGCGGCTGGCCCCCGACCGCCGGGAGGCGTTCGTGCTCACCCAGCTGCTGGGGCTGCCCTACGCCGAGGCCGCGGAGGTCGCCGGGTGCCCGGTCGGCACCATCCGCTCGCGCGTCGCCCGGGCCCGCGCCGACCTCGTCGCCGCGCTGGGCAGTGAGGAAGCCGACGTCGCGTACGGGTGACGTCCGGGTGAAGTGCCCGTGAACGGGCACCTATGCTCCCCGACGGCCGTGCGACCGCCAGGCAGGCGGGTGGACGGTCCCCCTCAGCCGATCGGGAGCCCCACGCCGTGCCCTTCAGCCTCACCCCCAAGGACTCGAGCTTCTACCCGCTGTTCACCGCCTCCGCGGAGAACCTGGTGGCGGCCACCGCGGTGCTCAGCGAGTTCATCCACGACCACGCCCGCCGCGGGGAGCTGGCCGACAAGCTGCGCGAGCTCGAGCACGCGGGTGACCAGTCCACCCACGCGATCTTCCGCCAGCTGAACTCCAGCTTCGTCACGCCGTTCGACCGCGAGGACATCTACAACCTCGCCAGCGACCTCGACGACGTCATGGACTTCGTGGAGGCCGCCGCGGACCTGGTGATCCTCACCGGCCTGGGCACGCTGCCGGCCGAGATGAGCCAGCAGGCCGCCCTGCTGCAGCGAGCCGCCCAGACCACGGCCGAGGCGATGCCCCGGCTGCGGACGCTCAAGGACCTCTCCGACTACTGGATCGAGGTCAACCGCATCGAGAACGAGGCGGACAAGCTGTACCGGCGGCTGCTGTCGCGCCTGTACAGCGGTGAGTTCGACGCGCTGGAGATCCTGAAGCTCAAGGAGGTGGCCGACCAGCTGGAGGAGGCCGCGGACGCCTTCGAGCACGTGGCGAACGTCGTCGAGACGATCACCGTCAAGGAGTCCTGACCAGGTATGGACGCGGCCTTCGTCGCGCTGGTCCTCATCGTCCTGGTGGCGCTGGCCTTCGACTACACCAACGGCTTCCACGACGCGGCCAACGCCATCGCCGTCGCGGTCAGCACCAAGGCCCTCACCCCGCGGGTCGCCCTCGCCCTGGCCGCGGTGATGAACCTGGTCGGTGCGCTGCTGTCCACCGAGGTGGCCAAGACCGTCGGAGCCGGCATCATCGACCCGCCGGAGGGGTCCGACGGGCTGAAGATCGTGTTCGCGGCCCTCATCGGGGCCATCGTCTGGAACCTCATCACCTGGTGGTTCGGCCTGCCGTCGTCGTCCTCGCACGCGCTCATCGGCGGGCTCGTGGGCGCGGCCGTGGCCGCCGCGCACACCGTCCAGTGGGTCGGCGTGTTCGAGAAGGTCATCGTCCCGATGGTCGTCTCGCCGCTGGTGGGCTTCGGCCTGGGCTACCTGTTCATGCTCGTCATCCTCTGGGCCTTCCGGAACGCCAACGTGACCCGCGCCAACCGCGGCTTCCGGTACGCGCAGATCGTCAGCTCCGCCACCATGGCGCTCGGCCACGGCCTGCAGGACGCGCAGAAGACCATGGGCGTCATCACCCTGGCGCTGTTCACCGCCGGGGAGATCGACGACTTCACCGTCCCGCTGTGGGTCGTCCTGGCCGCCGCCCTCGCCCTGAGCGCGGGTACCTACGCCGGCGGCTTCCGCATCATGCGGACGCTGGGACGGCGGATCATCCAGCTCACCCCCGCCGGCGGCTTCTCCGCCCAGACCGTGGCCTCCGGCGTCATGGTCACCACCGCGACGGTGTTCGCCGTCCCGGTCTCCACCACCCACATCACGACCACGTCGATCATGGGCGTGGGCTCCACCCGCCGGCTGTCGGCGGTCCGCTGGGGCGTCGCCGGCAACATCGTCGTCGCGTGGGTGGTCACGCTGCCGGCCGCGGGCCTGGTCGCGGCGCTGGCCTACTTCCTCACCCACAACATCATCGGCTGAGCCGGCCGGTGACCGCGGGCCCGCAGGCGCCACCGGTCGAGCTCGGGACGGCGGGCGGGCGGTGGCTCCTGCTGGCCACCGTCCTCGCCTCGGGGATGGCCTTCCTCGACGCCACCGCGGTCACCGTCGCGCTCCCGGCGATCGGGCGGGAGCTGGACGCCTCGCTGGCCGGGCTGCAGTGGACCGTCACCGGCTACACGCTGGCCCTGGCGTCGCTGGTGCTGCTCGGCGGGGCGCTCGGTGACCGGTACGGCCGCCGCCGGGTGTTCCTGCTGGGCGTGGCCTGGTTCGCCGTCGCGTCGCTGGTGTGCGGGCTCGCCGCGTCCCCGGGCCAGCTGGTCGCCGCGCGGGTGGTGCAGGGCGTGGGCGGCGCGCTGCTGACGCCGGGGAGCCTGGCGCTGCTGCAGTCGTCGTTCCGCCCCGGGGACCGCGCCCGCGCGATCGGCCTGTGGTCGGCGTTCGGCGGCATCGCCGGGTTGCTCGGCCCGTTCCTGGGTGGCCTGCTCGTCGACGCGGCCAGCTGGCGGCTGGTCTTCCTGCTCAACGTGCCGGTCGCCGCGGTGGTGCTCGTCGTCGCGGGGCGGCACGTCCCGGAGAGCCGCGACCCGGCCCGCCGCGGCCGCTTCGACGTCCCGGGAGCTGCCCTCGGCGCGCTGGCCCTGGGCGCGGTCACCCACGCGCTGATCGCGGCCGGCGAGGACCCGGGCCGGGCGGACGTGGCCGTGGCCGGCGTCCTCGGGGTGGCCGCCGGCGCGGGGTTCGTCGTCCGGGAGCGGCGGGCGCGCGACCCGCTGCTGCCGCCGTCGCTGTTCGCCGAGCGGCAGTTCACCGGGGCCAACCTCGCCACGTTCGCCGTCTACGCGGGGCTGGGCGGCTCGTCGCTGTTCCTCGTCCTGCAGCTGCAGACGGTGCTGGGCTACGACGCCACCGCGGCCGGTGCCGCCATGCTGCCCTCCATCACCCTCATCACCCTGCTGTCGCCGGCGGCGGGGTCGCTGGCCGTGCGGATCGGCCCGCGGCTGCCGATGACCGCCGGTCCCCTGCTCACCGCGGCGGGGACGGCCTGGCTGGCCGGGGTGGACGCCGGGTCGTCCTACCCGACCGCGGTGCTGCCCGGGTCGCTGCTGCAGGGTCTCGGGATGGCCACGACGGTGGCGCCGCTGACCGCCACGGTGCTGGCCGCGGCCCCCGACGCGCTGGCCGGGGTCGCCAGCGGCGTGAACAACGCCGTCGCGCGGGCCGCTCAGCTGCTCGCGGTCGCCACCCTGCCGGTCGCCGTGGGCCTGGCCGGGGCCGACTACGCCCGGCCGGAGGTGTTCGCCGCCGGCTACCGGAGCGCGATGCTGGTGTGCGCGGGCCTGTTCGTGCTGGGCGCCGTGGTGTCCCTGGCGACGGTGCGCGCCGACGTCCTGCGGAGCTGATCCCGCACCGTGGGACCCCTGTTCGGCATATCCCGACCGATCTGGTAGACATAACCCTCGTGGCGGCGACGACGGTGCTCCTGGTGGGGCGGATCCACGTCGACCTGCTGCGCGTCTGCACCGCCCGCTGTCCGGGCTGCTGACCTCCGCGCTCCCGCGCACCCTCTCCACGCTCGTCCCGCGTCGTGTCGCGCCCTGCTGCGCGCCCGCGGACCTCCCCGGATCCGGAGCCCCCTCGTGAAGACACTCGCCCTGCTGGCCCTCGTGGGCCTCGGTGCGCAGCTGGTGGACGGCAGCCTCGGCATGGCCTACGGCGTCACCTCCACCACCCTGCTGCTGGCCATCGGCACCAACCCGGCCGCCGCGTCGGCCACGATCCACCTCGCGGAGATCGGGACGACGCTCGCGTCCGGTCTCTCGCACTGGAAGTTCGGCAACGTCGACTGGAAGGTCGTCGCCAAGATCGGCGTCCCCGGCGCCGTCGGGGCCTTCCTCGGTGCGACCGTGCTGTCCAACCTCTCCACCGAGGTCGCCGCGCCGGTGATGTCGCTCATCCTCCTGGCGCTCGGCGTCTACCTGCTGATCCGCTTCACCCTCCGCGGCGTCGACCGTCGGCACCTCGGCAAGCCGATGCGCAAGCGCTTCCTCGGCCCGCTGGGCCTGGTCGCCGGCTTCGTCGACGCCACCGGCGGCGGCGGCTGGGGCCCGGTCGGCACCCCCGCCATCCTGGCCAGCGGCCGCATGGAGCCGCGCAAGGTGATCGGCTCGATCGACACCTCCGAGTTCCTCGTCGCCCTCGCCGCGAGCCTGGGCTTCCTCTTCGCCCTCGGCTCCCAGGGCATCGACGCCGGGTGGGTGCTCGCCCTCCTGATCGGCGGCCTGGTCGCCGCGCCGATCGCCGCCTGGCTGGTGCGGCACGTGCCGCCGCGGATGCTCGGCTCGCTGGTCGGCGGCGTCATCGTGCTGACCAACACCCGCACCCTGCTCAAGAGCGACTGGATCGACGCCTCCGACCCGGTCCGCTACGCGGTCTACGCCGTGCTCTACGCGATCTGGGCCGCGGCGGTCGTCCACTCCTTCCGCGAGTACCGCAAGGACCGCGCGCTGGAGTCGGCCGACACGCTGGCCGCCGAGGCGGCGCACGTGCACGACGAGATCGCGCTGCCGGCGGACGCCGCCGACGCCGCGGACCTCACCCGCGACGTCCGGGCCGGCCGGCCCAGCGCACCGCGCGACTGAGGAAGGGCCCCGGGAGGGCCAGGAACCGAGGCGGGACCCGGGAGGGCCAGGAGCCGAGACGGGACCCCCTGGAGCTCCGTGGAGACGGCCCTGCTCAGCGACCGCTGAGCAGGGCCGTCTCCACGTCCCCGGGCAGCCCGGGACGCGGCAGGCCGTGCGGTGGCGGCGGGAGCTCACCGGCGCCCTGCAGCCACGTCCAGGTGTCGGCGACGGTCTCCCGCAGCGGCCGGCTGGGCAGACCGAGCCGGCGGGCCCGGGTGGTGTCCACCTGCCAGGCGGTGCGGGCCACCTCGGCCGGCAGCCACAGCGGCAGGTGCAGCCACGGCTCCACCCCCGCGGCCAGCAGCTCGGCCTCGGGGACCACCACCCACTCCGCGTCCGAGCCGGTCACCTCCCGGCACAGCTCCAGCAGCCCGCCGAGCGTGGTCATCCCGACCGGGCCGGTGGCGTTGACCGCACCGGCCACCCCCTGCTCGGCCGTGTCCACCAGCCAGCCGGCGAGGTCCCGGGCGTCGACGGCGGCGATCGGCTGGTCGAGCGCGTCCGGGACGACGACCCGCCCGCCCTGGGCGATCCGCCGCAGCCACCAGCCCAGCCGGTCCACCCGGTCGTGCGGGCCCAGGATCAGACCGGCCCGCGCGGTGAGGAACCGGCCGGGGAACGCCGCACCGAGCACCCGCTCCGCCGCGGCCTTGACCGGCCCGTACTCGTCGTCGTCCGTGCTCCAGGTCGGTTCGTCGTCCTCGGCGCCGATGGGGCCGGGCGGCCAGTTCGCGTAGGCGTTGAGGCTGCTGACGAACGCGTAGCCCCGGACGGCCCGGTCACCGGTGCCGGTCAGGGCCGCGGCGGCGTTGCGGGCCGCCGCCCGGCTCTGGCACGAGGTGTCGACGACGAGGTCCGGCGCCCACCCGTCGAGGGCGGCCGGCAGCGCGTCGGGGTCGTCACGGTCCCCGTGCAGGGCGCGGACCCCCACCGGTGGCTGCCCGGACACCCCGCGGGTGAAGGTGGCCACCTCGTGACCGCGGTCGAGACCGGCCGCGGCCACGTGCCGGCCGAGGAAGTGGGTGCCGCCGAGGACGAGCAGTCGCATGGGAGCAGCCCACTGCACCCGCTCCCCCGCCGTCCAGCCGGTTCGCGATCGGCGCAAGACCCCCGGGCGGGGCCCCTCAGACGGTCGTGGCCAGCCCGGGCACCTGCGGCAGCGGCGTGGAGCGCGCCGCGGCCATGACCATCTGGGGCGAGCGCGGCAGGCCGCGGCGGGTGCACAGCCGCAGCGCCCGGGCGCCGGTGATGACGTCGGTCTCCGGGGGGACGACGAGCAGGTCAGCCCGCTGGGTGCCGCCGTCCCAGGTCAGGCAGACGACGCCGGGGTCCATGCTGCGGAACCCGCCGGTGCGCACCACGCGGCCGCCGACGACCACCTTCCGCGGGGCCGGCGACCAGGCGTCGAGCGGGTAGGTGAAGCGCTCGACGCGCAGGCCGCGCTTGTCCAGGGCCGCGATCAGCTCGGGCAGCTCGACGGCGAGGTCGCGGCTGCGCGGGAACCAGGCGCCGTCGAAGGAGTGCTCTCCCGACCCGGCGTCGCTGCGCAGGCTCACCCGGACGTCGATCCCGCCGCGGTGCCCCTCGGCTGCCAGCGTCTGCAGGGTGGTCCTCATCAGCGTCGCGCCCGCCTCTCCTCGTCGCCCCGGGCCCTCGACACACGGGCCCGAGGAGAACGTAGGAGGGGAAGCGGGCGTGTCCCGGGGCACGGACGCCGGGCGGGTCGACGTCTCCCGGCCCGCCATCACACCTGGTCATGGACCGGTCACGACGCCGCCGCTGGGTCGTGGGGGGGGGGGGGGGGGGGGGGGGGCGGGGGGCGCGCCGCCCGCGGCGCGGGGGGTAAAATCACGTGGGTGGTTTTTTTTATGAAAGCCGC
>NZ_JBJGZS010000027.1:0-66883 GCF_054050635.1 Geodermatophilus sp. SYSU D00079
GCCCGCGCGCCCCCCCCCCCCCCCCCCCCCCCCCCCCCCCCCCCCCCCCCCCCCCCCCCCCCCCCCCCCCCCCCCCCCCCCCCCCCCCCCCCCCCCCCCCCCCCCCCCCCCCCCCCGGACGTCCTAGCCTCGGCGGCGTGGGCGACCCCGTCGCGGGACTCCCCGGCGACGGCCCGGCGCGGCTGCGGACGCTGGCCGGGCGGCTGACCGCGGTGCCCGGCGTCCTGGCGGTCACCCTCGGCGGCAGCCGGGCCCGCGGCACCCACACCCCGGCCTCCGACGTCGACCTCGGCCTGTACTACCGGCCACCCCTGGACACCACCGCGCTCGGCGCCCTGGCCCGCGAGGTCTGCGGCCCGCAGGCCTGCGTGACCGAGCCCGGCGAGTGGGGCCCGTGGGTGGACGGCGGGGCGTGGCTGCGGCTGGACGACCTGGCGATGGACTGGCTCTACCGCGACGTGGACCGGGTGGTCGAGGCCTGGCGGATCGCCCGGGCGGGCCGGTCGGCCTTCCACGCCCAGGTCGGCCACCCCCTGGGCTTCCTCGACGCCGCCTACGCCGGTGAGCTGGCCCTCGGCGTGCTGCTGGCCGACCCCACCGGCGAGGTGGGTGCGCTGCGGACCGAGACGGCGGTCTACCCGCCGGAGCTGGGGACGGCGATGGTCCGCCGGCTGGTCGAGGCCCGCTTCTGCCTGCAGGTCGCGGGCAAGGCGACCGACCGCGGCGACACCGCGTTCGTCGCCGGCTGCCTGTTCCGCACGGTCGGGCTGTGCGCACACGCCCTGCACGGCGCCGCCGGGCGCTGGCTGGTCAACGAGAAGGGCGCCGTCGCGGCGGCCGCCCTGCTGCCCGGCGCACCGGCGGACTTCGCCGTCCGGGCGCACGGCGTCCTGGGGACGCTCGGGACCCGGCCGGACGAGCTGGCGACGGCGGTCGCGACCGCGGCCGCCCTGCTCACCGACGTCGAGCGCGCCTGCGCCTGAGCCGGCTCACCCGCCGGCGCCGACGGCCGCGGCGACCTCGGCATCGGTCGGGTTGCGCAGCACCTCCCCGCGCCGCCACACCACCACCGGCAGGTCGGCCTCGGACACCCCGAGCTCGCGCAGCAGCGCCGCGCCGTCGGCGCTGCTGTCGAGGTCGACGAAGACCGCGGCCAGGCGGTGGGTGCGGGCGAAGTCCTGCAGCCGGCGGCTGTCCGGTGCACCGGCCCGCCCGACGATGCGCAGGTCGGCGGCGAGCTCCAGCAGCATCGACCGGCGCAGCAGGAACGACCGCAGCACCGTCTCCTTGAGGTCGTGGTCGGCGCCGAACACCTCCCGCATCCGGTCGTCGGGCACGCACAGGACCTCGCCCGGCCGCAGCACGAGCGCGGTCAGGGACACCGGGTGGTCGCTGAACAGGTCCAGCTCGCCGAGGAACCGGCGCGGGCCGTGGACGGCGAGCACCCGCTGCCCCGGGCGGCCGAGGTCCTCCACCACCGCGACCGCGCCGGAGAGCACCACGGCGAAGTCGTAGCCCGGGTCGCCCTCGCGGAAGACGGCGTCACCGGCCTCGTACCGGCGCCGGACGCCGAACCGTTCGAGCAGCGCCACGTGCTCGTCGGTCAGCAGGGGGTCCGCGCCGTCCCGGTCGGGGGTCTCGGGCAGGTCGGCCGGCACGGGCTCGGCGAGCGCGTCGGCGGGCGGCCGCGGCTCGGCCCGGCGCGGGCCCACGGCCGGCAGGACGACGCCGGCGTGGGCGCTCCCGGCCTGGTCGTCCCCGGACGGGTCGTCGAGGGCGGTCCCCGTCCCGGCCGTGGCGAGCAGCTCGGCGGCGAGGGTGTCGGCGTCGTACGGGCCGCTGTGCCGGCGTCCGTTGACGAAGAAGGTGGGCGTGCCCTCGACGCCGCTGACCTCCGCGGACTCCACGTCCTCCTCGACGCGACGGGCGTGCCGGCCCGCGCCGAGGTCGCGGGCGAAGCGCTGCACGTCCAGGCCGACCGCCGCGGCGTGGTCGAGCAGGTCGCCGGGGGTCAGCCGGTCCTGCGCGGCGAACATCTCGTCGTGCATCTCCCAGAACCGGCCCTGGGCGGCGGCGGCCTCCGCCGCCTCGGCGGCCAGTCGCGCGTGCGGGTGCACGTCGACCAGCGGCACGTGCCGGAACACGTAGCGCAGCTGGTCCCCGAACCGCTCCCGCAGCTCCTCCACCGCGCCGGTGGCCCGGCCGCAGAAAGGGCACTCGAAGTCCCCGTACTCGACGAGGGTCAGCGGTGCGTCCACCCGGCCGCGGACGTGGTCGCGCCGGGGGTCGACCGGCAGGTCGAGCAGCACCGGCCGCCCGCCGGTGCCGGGGGGACGGCGCCGGTCGGCGAGCCGGAACAGCCCCCAGCCCAGCAGCGCGGCCAGCAGCGAGGCGGTGAGGACGCCGACCCGCGCCTGGTCGGCCAGCCGCTCGTCGTCCAGCGCCAGGTCGACGATGAACAGCGAGATGGTGAAGCCGATGCCCGACAGCGCCGCTCCCCCGGCCAGCTGCCAGCCGGTGAGCCCGGGCGCCAGCTCACCGAAGCCACCCCGCACCGCCAGCAGGGTGCCGAGCAGGATGCCGAGCAGCTTGCCGGCGACGAGCCCGCCCACCACGCCGAGGGTGACCGGCGAGGTGAGCGCCGCGCGCAGCGTCTCCCCGCTGAGCACCACCCCGGCGTTGGCGAGGGCGAACACCGGGACGATGACGAAGCTGGTCCACGGCTGCCACAGCTGCTGCAGCCGCTCGCTGGCCGACACCGACCGGTCGATGCTCAGCCGGGCGGCGCGGGCGAACTCGGGGTTGGGCGACTGCCGGTAGGCCCGCGTCAGCCGGGCGGCGTCCTCGACCTCGGCGACCCGCGCCGGGTAGGCCGGGGTGAACAGCGCGATCACCACACCGGCGAGGGTGGGGTGCACGCCCGAGGCGTACATCGCGATCCAGACCGCGACGCCGAGCACCAGGTACGCCGGCCCGCGCCAGACGTTGAGGTACCGCAGGCCCGCCATCAGGGCGAGGCCGAGCACCGCCAGGGCGAGCGGGCCGATCGCGAGGTCGTCGGTGTAGAAGAGCGCGATGACGCTGAGCGCGCCGACGTCGTCGGCGATGGCGAGGGTCAGCAGGAACAGCCGCAGCTGCGCGGGGCAGGCGGGGCCGACCAGCGCGAGCACCCCGAGCAGGAACGCCGTGTCGGTGGAGATGACCACGCCCCACGCCGACACGGCCGGGCCGCCGAGGTTGAACAGCACGTAGACCAGGGCGGGCACCGCCAGGCCGGTGACGGCGGCCAGCGCCGGGACCGCCGCCCGGCGCCGGTCGGTGAGCTCGCCCATGACCAGCTCGCGCTTGATCTCCAGCCCGACGACGAAGAAGAAGAACACCATCAGGCCGTCGTTGACCCAGTGCTGCAGGTCCAGGGCGAGCTCGGCGCCGCCCACCCGGACGGCGAACTCGGTGTGCCAGAAGGCGTCGTAGGTCTCCCCCATCGGGGAGTTGGCCCACAGCAGCGCGACCACGGTGGCCAGCAGCAGCAGACCGGCGCTGCCGGCCTCGGTGCGCAGCCGGCGGCGCAGCGGCGCGACCCGGGCCAGCAGGCCGCGACCGCCGCCCGGGGAGGACTGCGTGCCGGTCGCCGTCCCGGCGCTCATCGGGCTCCCGTCGCCGGGGTCATCCAGGTCTCCCGCCGGTGCTCCAGGGCCCGGACGGTGGGCGACCGGGCGTGCGCTGGCAGTCTGCCTCCCGCGGGCCGCCGGCAGAAAGCCGACCCCTCGGACTCAGACGTACCGGGCGACGAAGTTGGCCAGCATGCGGCCGGGCTCCGACACCACCGCGGTGCGCAGCCGCGCGATGAGCGCCTCGAGCTCCGCGGGCGGGAAGTACCCGGCGTGCTGGTAGACCCGCGCCCGCGTGACCACCCCGGGGACGTCGAGCTCGGGGTGGAACTGGGTGGCGTACACGTTGCGCCCGACGCGGAACATCTGCACCGGGCAGGCGGCGGAGGTGGCCAGCAGCACGGCCGAGGGCGGCAGGACCCGGCAGGCCTCCTTGTGCCCGACCAGCGCGTCGAACACCTCCGGTACCCCGGCGAGCACGGGGTCCTCCCGGCCGGCCGCGGTGAGCTCGATCGCGACGCAGGACACCGGCTCGCCGAAGGTGCGGTCGACCACCCCACCCTGGTGCACCCCCAGCGTGCCGATCCCGTAGCAGGCGCCGAAGAAGGGCAGGTCGCGGGCGACGACCTCGTCCAGCACCGACCGCAGCTCGGCCTCCACCCGGTGCTGGGTCGGCGACTTCTCCTCGTCCGGGTCGCTGGAGTTGAACGGCCCCCCGCCGAGGAGGACGCCGGAGAAGTCGTCGAGGTCCAGGGGTGGCAGCGGGCCGGCCTCCATGCGGATCCGGCGCAGCTGCCCCTCCCCGAGCCCGGTCAGCCGCAGGAACGCCGCGTACTCGTCGTCCGCGGCCTCGTCCTCGGCCCGCGAGGCCAGCAGCAGGAACGGGCGCACGGGCGCCGATGCTAGGCCGCGGGGGTCAGGGCCGCGGGGGTCAGGGCAGCAGCTGGTCGAGGTCCGGCTCCTGCGAGAGGGTGCCGTACTCGGCGGCCTTGGCCCCGAGCAGCGCCATGGCCTCCTCGCTGAACTCGGTGCGGAAGGTCGGGATGACGATGCGCTCGAGCACCGCCGGGTCGATCTCGGTGTAGGTGCCGGTGATCCGCCGGACCTCGTCGGGGTTGTCCTGGGAGAACTCCAGGGACCGGTTCATGGCCCGCTGGAACGCCTCGACCACCTCCGGCTGCTCCTGCAGCAGCTGCTGGGAGGCGAAGACGCAGGAGATGTCGAGCTCCGGGTGGAAGTCGGAGAAGTTGTACGACAGCACCCGCCCGCCGGCGTCGACGGCCTCGGTGAGGAACGGGTCGAGGATCCACGCGGCGTCGACCTGGCCGCTCTGCAGCGCGGCCGGGGCGTCGGGGAACGGGATCTCGACGAACCGGACCGCGGCGGGGTCGCCGCCGGCCTCCTCGACGACCGACCGGATGGTGGTGTCGCCGATGTTGTTCAGCGTGTTGACCGACACCGTGCGGCCGGCGAGGTCGGCCATCGACTGCAGCGGCGAGTCCCCCGGCACGACGACGGCTCCGAAGTCCGGGTTACCGGCGGTGGAGTTGGCGTTGGTGATGCACTGCAGGGGCAGCCCCTGGTCGACGGCGATCATGGTCGACAGGACGTTGCCGCGGCCGAACTCGAAGTCCCCGGAGACCACGCTCGGGACGACGGCGGCACCGCCGACCGCGGACTCGATGGTGAGGTCGAGCCCCTCCTCCTCGAAGAAGCCCTGGTCGACCCCGAGGTACAGGGGCGCGGAGTCCACGATGGGCTGGGTGCCGATGGTGACGGGGGTCAGGCCGCCGCCCTCCCCCGGCGACGCGCTCCCGGAGTCGTCGGATCCTCCGCACGCGGTGAGGGCGAGCAGCGTCGCGGCAGCGACGGCGGTGGCACGGGACCTGGGTCCGGTCACGGTCGAACTCCTCTGGATGGCAGGGGTGGGGTGGAGGCGCGGTGCGGCGGTCACGCCGACCGCTGCGCGCGGTCCCGCCAGAACCCCCAGGCGCGGGCGATCTGCGGGGTGTTGGTGGCCACGGTCGCGGCCGCCTCCTCGTCGGTGAGGAAGACGCACTCGCCCAGCCGCAGCGCCTCGCTCTGCACGCGGGCGTTGACCTCCGCGTAGACGGCGCGGTACACGACCTCCGGCAGCGAGGCGCCCACCGCCGTGGACCCGTGGCCGCGCATGAGGACCACCGAGGCGTCCCCGAGGGACGCGGCCAGCGCGGCCCCGGTCGCGGCGTCCCGCACGAGGAGGTCCGACGCCGCGCCGAGGGTGTCCCGGGACTCGAAGACGGGGACCCGTGGGGCGAGGAAGCCGGCCATGTGCAGGATGGGCCGCAGCGGCGTCCGGGAGACGCCGAACGGGATGACGGCCGGCGAGTGGCTGTGCACGACCGCCTGCACGTCCGGGCGGGCCCGGTAGATCTCGGCGTGGATGTACAGCTCGAGGTAGGACGGCCGGGGGTCCTCGGTGTGCCCGTCCAGGGTGATCAGCTGGACGTCGTCGGGCCGGACCAGGCCCGGCGCGAGGTTGCGCGACAGCAGGAAGGCGCCGGGGTCCTCGGCGGACCGGACGCTGACGTGCCCGAAGCCGTCCAGGATCCCCTGGTCGACGAGGACGTGGTTGGCCTCGGCCAGCTCGCTGCGCTGCGCTGCTGGGTCCGGTCGGTCGACTCCCGCGGCTCGCTCCGGCACGCCGGCCCTCCTCCGTTCGTCGCGGGCGACGGTCACCCGCCCTGGGATCGTGACCCCCCTCACGCGGAGGGCGGTGCGGCATTCTGGAGCGCAGAATCGTTCGCGTCGAGCGCAGGAGGGCCCGCGGTGAAGAACGAGCCCGTGTACCGCATCGAGTCCGTCGACCACGCCCTCCGGCTCGCCGTCCTGCTGCAGCACGAGGGGCCGCTGCGGGTGTCCGAGGCCGCCGAGCGGCTGGGGGTGGCCCGGTCCACGGCGCACCGGGTCCTGTCGATGCTGGTGTACCGGGACTTCGCCTGGCAGGACGAGGACCGCCGCTACCACGCCGGCGACGTCCTGCGCGCGATGCCCGCGGCCGAGCCGGCGAGCGTGCTGCGGCGGCTGGCGCTGCCGCACATGCGCAGCCTGGTCGACCAGTGCGCGGAGACGGTGAACCTCGTGGTCCGGACCGGCGACCGCATCCGCTTCGTGGCCACCGTGGAGTGCGACCAGCTGCTGCGGGTCGGCGACCGGGAGGGCCGGCTGCTGCCCGCGCACCTGGCCTCGGGCGGTCTCGTGCTGCTGGCCGCGCTGTCCCCGCAGGCGCTGGCCGAGGTCTACGCGGGGCCCGACGCGGGAGGAGTCGACCTGCCGGCGCTCGGCCGGACCCTGGCCCGCGTGCGCCGCCAGGGCTTCGCGGTCAACAACCAGGCCACCGAGCGGGGGGTCACCGCCATCGGTCACCCGGTCCACCGGGCGGACGGCGAGGCCGTGGCGGCCCTGACGCTGTCGATGCCCACGGTCCGGTTCAGCCGGGTCCGGCTGCCGGAGTGGGTCGCGGCGCTGAGCGCGACGGCACTCGTCCTCGAGCGCGACCTGGCCGCGACACCCGGCGGCGGCCCTCCCGGGTGAGCGCGGGCGGAACCTGCCAACCCCAGCGAGGGAGTTCGTGACCCACACCACACCAGCCGGGACGGCGGACTGCCGATGAGAGCCACATGGCACGTCGGCTCTCCCTCGCGGGGCTCTCGACCGAACCCCGGGTCGCCCCCGCGCCCGCTCCGTCGCCCTGGTGGCGCAGCGCCGTGGTCTACCAGGTGTACCTGCGCTCGTTCGCCGACAGCAACGGCGACGGGATCGGCGACCTGGCCGGCCTCCGCTCGCGCCTGCCCTACCTGGCCTGGCTCGGCGTGGACGCGCTGTGGATCAACCCCCACTACCCCTCGGGCGGGGCCGACGGCGGCTACGACGTCGTGGACTACCGCGCCGTCGACCCCGACTACGGCGACGTCGCCGACCTCGAGGCCCTGGTGGACGACGCCCGCCGCGTGGGCCTGCGGGTCGTGCTGGACGTCGTCCCCAACCACACCTCCGACCAGCACCGCTGGTTCCAGGCCGCGCTGGCCGACCCCGACTGCCCCGAGGCGGGCCGCTACCACTTCGCACCGCCGTCGGAGGAGCCGCCGAACAACTGGCAGTCCCTGTTCGGCGGCCCGGCCTGGTCGCGCACGCCGGACGGCCGCTGGTACCTGCACCTGTTCGCCCCCGAGCAGCCCGACCTGAACTGGCGCGACCCCGAGGTCGCCGCCGACTTCGAGCGGACGCTGCGGTTCTGGCTCGACCGCGGGGTCAGCGGCTTCCGCGTCGACGTGGCCTACGGGCTCCACAAGGACGCCGCCCTGCGCGACAACCCCGGCTTCTACGCACCGACCCTGTTCGGGCACGGGCCGGAGCAGGCGATGACGTGGAACCAGCCCGAGGTGCACGACGTGTGGCGCCGCTGGCGGTCGATCTGCGACGAGTACCCCGACACCATGCTGGTCGGCGAGGTCTGCCTGGCCGACCTCGACCAGGTCGCGCTGTACTCGCGACCCGACGAGCTGCACCAGTCGCTGTCGTTCCGGCTGCTGAAGTCGACGTGGGACACGGCCGCCTTCGCCGAGGCCATCTCCAGTGCCTTCGACGCGTTCGGCACCGTGGGCGCGCCGGTGTCGTGGGTGCTGGGCAACCACGACAAGGAGCGTCAGGTCACCCGCTTCGGCGGCGGCGCGCTGGGCCGCGCCCGCGCCCGGGCGGCGGCGGTCCTCATGCTCGCGCTGCCCGGCTCGGCCTACCTCTACGCCGGCGAGGAGCTGGGCCTGCCGCAGGCCGTCGTGGCCGACGAGGCCAAGCGGGACCCGATCTTCCTGCGCAGCGGCGGCGCCCGCGCCGGTCGCGACGGCTGCCGCGTCCCGATGCCGTGGAACGCCAGCCCCGGGGTGGGCTTCTCCCCTGACGGCGCCGCGGAGCCGTGGCTGCCGATCCCGGCCGACTGGGGCCGGTACGCGGTGTCCCGGCAGGCCGGGCGCAGCACGTCGACGCTGCAGCTCTACCGCCGGGCGCTGGCGCTGCGCAAGGCGCACCCCGCGTTCGCCACGGGCACCGCGACGGTGACCACGCACGGCGACGTCCTGACCGTGCGCTGCACGGGCGCGGACGAGACCGTGCGCTGCGTGGTCAACATGGGCACCGAGACCGCGCTGGTCGGCTGCTCCGGCTCGGTGCTGCTGAGCTCCTCCCCGAGGGTGCACGCCGCGGTCGGGACCGTGGCGCTGCCGCCGGACAGCGCCGTCTGGCTGCTCGAGCACTGACCGTGGGCCTCGGCCGGCCGGCCCCGGGGCCCACGTCCGGGGCCGGCCGGGGGCGACGAGCGCCCCAGCCGGCCGGGCGGCCCCCGGCTCAGCCGGGCTGCAGGGCCGTGCTGCGCCCGAGCACCAGGGCCAGGACGAGCGCGGCCAGCGTGAGGCCCCCGGTGAGCAGCACCACGGCCGGCCAGCCGCCGCCGTCCCAGGCCAGCCCGGCGAGGGTGCCGCCGACGGAGGAGCCGACGTAGTACCAGAACGAGTACAGCGAGGCGGCCTGCCCGACGGCCCGCCCACCGGAGGCCGCCCGCAGCGCCACCCACCCGCTGGCCACGCCGTGGGCGGCGAAGAAGCCGACGGTGAGCACGCACAGCCCGGTGACGAACAGGGCCAGCGGCGCGGCGAGGGTCAGCGCCACCCCGCCGGCCATCACCGCCACCGCGACCGGCACCACGGGCCGCCGGCCGAACCGCCCGGCCAGCTCCCCGCCGACCGCGGAGCTGACCGAGCCGAGCAGGTAGGCCAGGAACACCAGCCCGGCCACCGCCGGCGCCAGCCCGTACGGCGGGGACTCCAGCCGGAAGGTGGCGGCGTTGTAGACCGCGACGAAGGCCCCCATCAGCAGCGCCGCGCAGCCGTACAGCCCGAGCAGCACGGGGTCGGTGACTCCGGCGACCAGCTGCCGCAGCACCGGCACCTCCCGCGGCACCCGCACGAACCGGCGCGAGGGCGGCAGCAGCAGCCGCACCGCCACCGCGCAGGCCACGCCCAGCAGGGCGATCCCGCCGGCCGCGGTCCGCCACCCGCCGAGGTCGACGAGCACTCCGCCGAGCAGCCGGCCGGTCAGCCCGCCGATCGCGTTGCCGCTGACGAACAGGCCGATCGCCCGGGCCCCCACCGACGCGTGCAGCTCCTCGCGCAGGTAGGCCGCGGCCACGGCGGGCAGGCCGGCCAGCGCGAAGCCCTGCACGCCCCGCAGGACGAGGAGCACCGGCCAGGTCGGGGCCGCGGCGACCAGGACCGCCAGGAGCGCCGACGCGGCGAGGCTGCCGTGCAGGATGGCCGTCCGCCCCCGCCGGTCGGACACCGGGCCGAGGACCAGCAGCCCGGCGGCGAGCCCGCCCGTGGCGACCGACACCGCGAGGGTCGAGCCGGCCGGGGAGACCGCGAAGACCCGGGTGAGCTCGGGCAGCAGGACCTGTGGCAGGTAGAGCATCGCGAACACCGCCACCCCGGCCAGGAAGATCGCGAGCGTGGCCCGGCGGAACCCCGCCTCGCCGCCGCGGTGCCCCTCGTCGGCCGGGAGCGCGTCCATGCCCCGACTCTGCGCCTGTGACCGGCCGCACCGTCCGCCCGGTCCCTGTGGGCACGGCCCGCCCCCTTGCGGGACCCGCGGCTGACGCGGCGCGGCGGCGGTCCGCTCGCCGCCGGACGGCCGGCCCGGTAGGCAGGAGGGCATGGACCTCGAGCTCACCGGCAAGCGGGCGATAGTGACCGGCGCCAGCCGCGGCATCGGCCTGGAGATCGCCGACGGCCTGGCCGCGGAGGGGGCGCACGTGGCCCTGGTCGCCCGCGACGCCGCCGCCCTCGACGCCGCCGCCGACCGCGTCCGGCGGCACGGCACGACCGTCCTGCCCTGCCCCGCCGACACCCGGGACGACGCCGCGGTGCGCGCCGCGGTCGAGCGGGTGGTCGCCGGGCTCGGCGGGGTCGACGTCCTCGTCAACGCCGCCGCCCGGCCGGCGTCCTCCGGGCCCGTGCCACCGCTGGCCGAGCTGGGCGACGACGCGCTGCGCGAGGAGCTGGAGACCAAGGTGCTGGGCTACCTCCGGTTCGCCCGCGCGGTGGCGCCGCACATGGCCGCGGCCGGCTGGGGCCGGATCATCAACATCAGCGGCCTCAACGCCCGCCGCACCGGCTCCCTGGTCGGCTCGGTGCGCAACGTGGCCGTGGCGGCGATGACCGCCAACCTCGCCGACGAGCTCGGTCCGGCCGGGATCACGGTCACCGTCGTCCACCCCGGCATCACGGTGACCGAGCGCACCGCCCAGGTCCTGGCCGACCGCGCGGCCGAGCAGGGCAGCACCCCCGAGGAGGTGGCCCGGGCGATGGCCGCCGGCACCAGCATCGGCCGGCTGGTCACCGCCCGGGAGGTCGCCGACGTCGTCACCTTCCTCGCCTCACCGCGCAGCGCGGCGATCAGCGGGGACGCCGTCACCGTCGGCGGCGGGAACCGGGGGGCCATCCACTACTGACCGGCCTCAGCCGAGGACGACGAGCAGGTCACCGCCCTCCACCTGCTGGACCTGCCCGATGGCGAGCCGGGAGACGGTGCCGGCCTGCGGTGCGGTGATGGCGGCCTCCATCTTCATCGCCTCGATGGTGGCGATCGGCTGGCCGGCCTCGACGCCGTCCCCCTCCGCCACCTGCAAGGTGACCACGCCGGCGAACGGGGCGGCCACCTGCTTCGGGTCGCTGCGGTCGGCCTTCTCCGCGGCCTTGACCGCGGCCTCGACCGAGCGGTCCCGGACCGACACCGGGCGCAGCTGCCCGTTGAGCGTGCACATGACCGTCCGCATGCCGCGCTCGTCGGGGTCGGAGACGGCCTCCACGCCCATCAGCAGCGTCACGCCGGGCTCGAGGTCGACGGCGTGCTCGTCGCCCGGGCGCAGCCCGTAGAGGAACTCCTTGGTCGGCAGCACCGACACGTCGCCGTAGCACTCCGAGTGGGCCAGGAACTCCCTGGTCGGGCCGGGGAACAGCAGCCGGTTCAGGGTCTGGCGGGGCTGCTCGGCCAGCCCGGCGACGTCCTCGGGGCCGAGCTCGGCGGGCGGCTCGGCGGGACGGCGGCCCTCCAGCGCGCGGGTGCGGAAGGGCTCGGGCCAGCCGCCGGGCGGGTCACCCAGCTCGCCGCGCAGGAACCCGATCACCGAGTCGGGCAGGTCGTACTTGCCCGGCTCGGCGGCGAAGTCGTCGACCGCGACGCCGGAGCCGACCAGCTGCAGCGCGAGGTCGCCGACCACCTTGGAGCTGGGCGTGACCTTGACCAGCCGGCCCAGCAGCCGGTCGGCGGCGGCGTAGGCGTCCTCGACCTCCTCGAACCGCTGCCCCAGCCCGAGCGCGATCGCCTGCTGGCGCAGGTTGGACAGCTGCCCGCCGGGGATCTCGTGGGTGTAGACCCGCCCGGTGGGTGAGGGCAGCCCGGACTCGAACGGCGCGTAGATGCGGCGCACCGCCTCCCAGTAGGGCTCCAGGTCGTTGACGCACCGCAGGTCCAGGCCCGTGGCGCGCTCGGTGGCGTCGGTGCCGGCCACGATCGCCGACAGCGGCGGCTGCGACGTGGTGCCGGCCATCGAGGCGACCGCGCCGTCCACGGCGTCCACCCCGGCCTGCCACGCCGCCATCAGGGTGGCCAGCTGACCGCCGGCGGTGTCGTGGGTGTGCAGGTGCACGGGGAGGTCGAAGCGCTCCCGCAGCGCGGTCACCAGCGTCGCGGCGGCCGGCGGGCGGAGCAGGCCGGCCATGTCCTTGATCGCCAGCACGTGCGCGCCGGCGTCGACGATCTGCTCGGCCAGCCGCAGGAAGTAGTCCAGCGTGTAGAGGTCCTCAGCCGGGTCGGAGAGGTCGCCGGTGTAGCACAGCGCCACCTCCGCGACCGCCGTCCCGGTCTCGCGGACCGCGTCGATGGCCGGGCGCATCTGGGCGACGTCGTTGAGCGCGTCGAAGATGCGGAAGACGTCGATGCCGGTGCGCGCCGCCTCGGCGACGAACGTCGTGGTCACCTGCTCCGGGTAGGGCGTGTAGCCGACGGTGTTGCGGCCGCGCAGCAGCATCTGCAGGCAGATGTTGGGCACCGCCTCGCGCAGGGCGGCCAGCCGCTCCCACGGGTCCTCGTGCAGGAACCGCAGCGCCACGTCGTAGGTGGCCCCGCCCCACGCCTCCAGGCTGAACAGCTGCGGGGTGGTGCGGGCGACGTGCCCGGCGACGCCGAGCAGGTCCTTGGTGCGCACCCGGGTGGCCAGCAGCGACTGGTGCGCATCGCGGAAGGTGGTGTCGGTGACCGCCAGCGCGGTCTGCTCCCGCAACTGCCGGGCGAAGCCCTCGGGACCGGCGCCGAGCAGCCGCTGCCGCGAGCCGTCCGGCGGCGCCTGGCGGAGGTCGACGCGCGGCAGCTTCTCCAGCGGGTCGACCAGGTGCGGGCGCTCCCCGTGCGGCTGGTTGACCGTCACGTCGGCCAGGTAGGTGAGCAGCCGGGTGCCGCGGTCGGCCGAGGAGCGCGCGGTGAGCAGGTGCGGCCGCTGCTCGATGAACGACGTGGTCACCCGCCCGGCGCGGAAGTCCGGGTCGTCGAGCACCGCCTGCAGGAACGGGATGTTGGTGGCCACCCCGCGGATGCGGAACTCGGCCACCGCCCGCCGGGCACGCGCCACCGCGACGTCGAAGTCCCGGCCGCGGCAGGTCAGCTTCACCAGCAGCGAGTCGAAGTGCGCCTCGACCTCCGCGCCCAGCGACGCCCCGCCGTCGAGCCGGATGCCCGCCCCGCCCGGCGAGCGGTAGGCGGTGATCCGGCCGGTGTCCGGGCGGAACCCGTTGGCCGGGTCCTCGGTGGTGATCCGGCACTGCAGCGCCGCGCCCCGGAGCACGATCGTGTCCTGGGACAACCCGAGGTCGGCGAGGGTCTCCCCCGAGGCGATCCGCAGCTGGGCCTGCACCAGGTCCACGTCGGTCACCTCCTCGGTGACCGTGTGCTCCACCTGGATCCGCGGGTTCATCTCGATG
This sequence comes from Geodermatophilus sp. SYSU D00079, assembly GCF_054050635.1. Lineage (NCBI taxonomy): Bacteria > Bacillati > Actinomycetota > Actinomycetes > Geodermatophilales > Geodermatophilaceae > Geodermatophilus > Geodermatophilus sp. SYSU D00079. The sequence goes on from NZ_JBJGZS010000027.1 coordinate 13,673, forward strand.
AACACGTGCCGGCCCTGCGCGTCGAGCAGGAACTCCACGGTGCCGGCGTTGACGTAGCCGATCGCGCGGGCGAAGGCGACCGCGTCGGCGCAGATCCGCTCCCGCAGCGCGGGGTCCAGGTTCGGCGCCGGGGCCAGCTCGACCACCTTCTGGTGCCGGCGCTGCACCGAGCAGTCCCGCTCGAACAGGTGCACCACGTTCCCGGCGCCGTCGGCGAGCACCTGCACCTCGATGTGCCGCGGGTCGACGACCGCCTGCTCGACGAAGACGGTGGCGTCGCCGAAGGCGGCCTCGGCCTCGCGCATCGCCGCCTGCACCGCCCCGGCCAGCTCCGCGGGGTCCTCCACCCGGCGCATGCCGCGCCCGCCGCCACCGGCGACGGCCTTGACGAACACCGGGAACGGCATCTCCCGCGCGGCGGCCAGCACCGCGTCGACGTCGTCACTGGGCTCGGTCGAGGCCAGCACCGGCAGCCCGGCCTCCCGGGCGGCGGCGATCGCCCGGGCCTTGTTGCCGGTCAGCTCCAGCACCTCGGCCGACGGCCCGACGAAGGTGATGCCCTCCCGGGCACACGCCGCCGACAGCTCCGGGTTCTCCGACAGGAAGCCGTAGCCGGGGTAGACCGCGTCCGCGCCGGCCCGCCGGGCGGCCCCGACGATCTCCTCCACCGACAGGTAGGCGCGGACCGGGTGGCCCTCCTCGCCGATCTGGTAACTCTCGTCGGCCTTCAGCCGGTGCACCGAGTTGCGGTCCTCCCACGGGAACACCGCGACCGTCCCCGCGCCCAGCTCGTAGGCGGCGCGGAACGCCCGGACGGCGATCTCCCCGCGGTTGGCCACGAGCACCTTCGTGAACATCTGGCTCCCATCGGCTGTCGTCGGCCTGGTCTGCTGCGGCGGTCCGGCGACCGCGCGATCCACCGGGTACTGGACCACGACCGGCCGACGGTGTCACCCGTACCCGGTCCGGGGGCCGGGACGGCGCACCGTCGGCCGGTCGTCGGTACGTCAGTGGATGTGCGAGCCCCCGTTGACGTCGTAGGTGGCGCCCGTGACGTAACCGGTCTCCTCGCGGCACAGGTAGGTGATGAGGTCGGCCACGTCGGCGACCCGGCCGTTGCGCCCCACCGGGATGCCGGCGAGCAGCTGCTGCTTGCGCTCACCCTCCAGCGCCCCGCCGGTGATGTCGGTGTCGATGAGCCCGGGGGCGACCGCGTTGACCGTCACGCCGTGCGGGCCGAGCTCGCGGGCCAGCGCGCGGGTGAACCCGAGCTCGGCGGCCTTGGCCGCGGAGTACGCGACGCCCCCGAAGACGCCGCCGCCGCGCTCGGCCGAGACCGAGGACAGGAACACGATGCGGCCGAAGCCGCGCTCGGCCATCCCGGGCGCCAGGCGCCGGGTGACGTTGAAGGCGCCCCGCACGTTGACGGCGAAGACGCGGTCCCACTCCTCGCCGGTGACCTCGAGGAACGGGACCGGCGAGGTGATGCCGGCGTTGTTCACCAGGGCGCCGACCGGGGGCAGGGCGCCGTCCAGGACGGCCAGCGCGGCGTCCACCGACGCCTCGTCGGTGATGTCGCAGCCGATCCCGACGGCCTGCACGCCGGAGCGCTCCTCCACCTCGGAGGCGGCGTCCTTGGCGCTGGCCTCGTCCAGGTCGAGGACGGCGACGTGCCAGCCGGCGGCGGCGAGGGCGTGGGCGGTGGCGCGGCCGATGCCGCGCTTGGAGCCGGCGCCGGTGACGACGGCGGTCTTGTCGGTGACGGGCATGGGGTCCTCCAGGGTCTGCGGGTGGGTGGGGGTCAGGCGGTGGCCGGGGCGGGGTCGGCGGCCCAGGGGGCGGAGGCGCTGCCCCCCAGCTCGGCCTTGACCCGCGCGACGACGGCGTCGGTGGACAGGCCGTAGCGGTCGTGCAGGGTGGGCAGGGCGCCGGCGGCCAGGAACTCGTCGGGCAGGGCGATGGGCACGATGCGGGTGCCTGCGCCGGCGAACGCCAGCGTCGAGGCCACCGACTCGGCCAGCCCACCGACGACGGTGTGGTTCTCCAGGGTGACCACGAGCCGGTCCGTGCGGGCCGCGCGCAGGATCGCCCCGGTGTCCAGCGGCTTGATGGTCGGCACGTGCAGGACGGCGACGTCCACGTGGTCGGTCTCCAGCCGGGCGGCCGCCTGCAGCGCCCGCATCGTCATCAGCCCGGTCGAGATCAGGACGACGTCCCGCCCGGTGCGCAGCTCGGCGGCCCTGCCCAGCTCGAAGCGGTAGTCGTACTCGTCGAGCACCGTGGGCACCGCGCCGCGGAGCAGCCGCAGGTAGGTGGGGCCCGGTGCGGCCGCCAGGGCCGGCACGGCCTGCTCGATGTCCACCGAGTCGCAGGGGTCGACGATGGTCAGGTTCGGGCAGCCGCGGAGGATCGCGAGGTCCTCGGTGGCCTGGTGGCTCGGGCCGTAGCCGGTGGTCAGGCCGGGCAGGGCGCCGACGACGTTGACGTTGAGGCCGGGCTCGGCGATGTCCAGGCAGAGGAAGTCGTAGGCCCGCCGGGTCGCGAACACCGAGTAGGTGGACGCGAACGGCACCAGGCCGACCTCCGCCAGCCCGGCCGCCGCCCCGAGCATCGCCTGCTCGGCCATGCCCATCTGGAAGAAGCGGTCCGGGTGGGCGTCGCGGAAGACGTGCATGTCGGTGTACTTGGCCAGGTCGGCCGAGAGCCCGACGATCTCGGGACGCTCCTCGGCCAGGCGGTTCAGCGCGTGCCCGAACGGGGCGCTGGTGGTGCGCTGACCGGGGTCGGCGAACGACGCGATCATCGCCGAGGTGGTGAGCCTTCTGCGGGGGGTCGTGCTGGTCATCGGGCCGGTCCTTCCTGCAGCTGGTCGCGGGCGATCTGCCACTCGTGCTCCTCCACCCGCATGAAGTGGGCCTTCTCCCGGCCCTCGAGCAGCGGCACCCCGCAGCCGATGCGGGTGTCGCAGATGAGCACCGAGGGCTGTCCGCGGTGCGCCCGGATCTCGTCGAGGGCGTCGACCAGGGCGGCGACGTCGTTGCCGTCCACCCGCAGGGCGTGCCAGCCGAAGGCCCGCCACTTGTCGGTGACCGGCTCGGTGCGCAGGACGCCGACCGTGGGGCCGTCGGCCTGCAGGGCGTTGACGTCGACGATCGCGGTCACGTTGTCCAGGCCGTGGTGGGCGCAGGCCATGGCGGCCTCCCAGGTGGAGCCCTCGTCCAGCTCCCCGTCGGAGAGCAGGTTGAACACCCGGGCGGGGTTGCCGAGGTGCCGCAGCCCCAGGGCCATCCCGGTGGCCACGGTCAGCCCGTGGCCGAGGGAGCCGCCGGAGATCTCCATGCCGGGGGTGTAGGAGGCCATCCCCGACATCGGCAGCCGGGAGTCGTCGGAGCCGTAGGTCTCCAGCTCCTCGAGCGGGATGGTCCCGGCCTCGGCCAGCGCCGCGTAGAGCGCGATGGCGTAGTGACCGATGGACAGCAGGAAGCGGTCGCGGTCGGGCCAGTGGGGGTCCTCGGGCCGGTACCGCAGCTGGTCGGTGTAGACCGCGGCGAGGACGTCGGCGACGCCGAGTGCCTGCCCGATGTAGCCCTGGCCCTGCACCTCCCCCATGTCGAGGGCGTTGCGCCGGATGCGGGTCGCGGCCTGGCGGATCCGGTCGATCCGCTCGGCCCGGTCGGCCGTGGTGCCGGCCGTCCGTGCGGTGGTCAGCGAGGTCATGACGGGGTCCTCCTCGTGGTCGTGGTCAGTCGGTGGCCGAGTCGGCCGTCGGCCGGGCGGCGTCCACCCGGGTGCGGGGCGCGGGGACCCCGTCCGGCGCCGGTGTTCGGAGGCTGCGCTCCAGGGCGGCCACCTCGTCGCGCTCGGTGCGCCCCCAGGTCTCGCGGGTCAGCAGGGCGGCGACCAGGCCGAGCAGGCCGTAGCCACTGAAGAGCAGCGCCGGGCCGAGCCAGCCGAAGCCGGCATACAGCGCGGTGGTGATCAGCGGGGTGAACCCCGAGACCACGGCGGACATCTGGTAGGCCAGCGACGCGCCGGTGGTGCGGGTCTTGGCCGCGAACAGCTCCGAGAACCAGGCGCCCTGCACCCCGGCGAGCGAGTTCTGCAGGACCGCGTAGCTGATGACGAACGCGATGACGATGGCCACCGCGGCGCCGGTGTTCACCACGAGGAACAGCGGGATGCCCCACAGCAGGTGCAGGGCGGTGCCCAGCAGGTAGACCGGGCGGCGCCCGACGCGGTCGGTGAGCGCGCCCCAGTACGTGGTCGCGGCGATGCCGATCCCGGCGGCGATCATCGTCGCGGTGAGGGTGACCGACCGGTCGGCCAGCCCCTCGGCGGCGACGTAGGACAGCATGAACGTGACCGACACCGCGTAGCCGGCGGTCTCGGTGATCCGGAGGCAGAAGGCGCGCAGGATGTTGCGCCAGTCGTCGCGGAGCACCTCGAGCAGCGGGTTCTTCGAGAGCTCGCCCTCCTCCTTGAGCTCCTCGAACTCGGGCGACTCCTCGACCTTGAGCCGGATCACGATGCCCACGACGATCAGGACGGCGCTGAGCAGGAACGGCACCCGCCACGCCCACGAGCCACCCAGCGGGACGCTGGCGAGGAAGGCCAGGTTGGCCAGCAGCAGCCCGACCGGGAAGCCGGCCTGGGTGATGCCGGTGTACAGGCCCTTCTTCCGCCATGGCGCGTGCTCGAAGCACATGAGGATCGCGCCGCCCCACTCCGCGCCGAACGCGAGGCCCTGGACGACCCGGACGACCACCAGCAGGATCCCGGCCCAGATGCCGACCTGCTGGTAGGTGGGCAGGACCCCGATGAGCACCGTCGCGATGCCCATGAGCAGCAGGGAGCCGACGAGCACCGGCTTGCGGCCGATCCGGTCACCGAGGTAGCCGCCGATGATCCCGCCGAGCGGGCGGACCGCGAACCCGATGCCCAGCGTGGCGAAGGACAGCAGCGTGCCCGACAGCGGGTCGTCGGCCGGGAAGAAGGCGGTGTTGAAGTACAGCGCCGCCGCGATGCCGAACCCGATGAAGTCGTAGGTCTCGATCGTCGCCCCGACGGAGCAGCCGATGGCGACCTTCTTCTTGGTGGGCGTGCCCTCGATCGGGTGCCACGTGGCGACCTCTTCGAGGTGTGGATCGCGGACGGGAGGGTGCCGCTCGGTCATGGTGGTCTCCGGGTGAGCGATGGGCCGTGGTCCCCGTTCTCGGTTGACTGTTAACAGTCAACTCCCGACCGAGTGTGGGTGGCGTGGGTCACCGTGTCAAGGCTCACGGCGGAACCCGGAGGTGTGCTGGACAGATGCGCGCAGCGGAGCGGCCCCGGGCGCGGTCTGCGCGCCCGGGGCGCTCACCGCGCTCGGGTGGGCGGGGGTGCCCCCGCGGGGGGTCAGGCCGGGTCGGCGGCGCGGGCGAAGTGGTCCGCGGCCGAGGCCATGTGCTCCTCGACGACGTGCAGTGCCCCGGTGACGTCGCCCTGCTCGATGGCGTCGACGATGGGGGCGTGCCGGTCGCGTGCGGTCATCGGCGCCTGCCACGCGGCGCCGTTGAGGATGGCCACCCGCATGCGGCCCTCGAGCCGCTGCCACGCCTCGACGAGCATCGAGTTCCCGGACAGCCGGCACAGCAGCAGGTGGAAGGCGAGATCCGCCTCGATCCGTGCCGGCGAGTCCTCGTCCTCGGCGGCGATCCGCTCGAGCGCCTCGCGCAGGGCGCCCACGGCGGCCTCCCGCCGCGGCGAGGCGATGACCTGCCGGACGGCCAGGCCCTCCAGGGCCGCGCGGACCTGGAACAGCTCCTGCACCTCGGCGGAGGTCAGGCTGTTGACCCGCAGCATCCCCCGGTTGCCGGCGGTGACCAGCCCCTCCTGCTGGAGGTGCCGCAGGGCCTCGCGCACCGTGCCCCGGCTGACCCCGAGCGAGGACGCGAGCTCGACCTCGCCGAGGTGGTCACCGGGCCGGTACCGGCCGGAGAGGACCGCGGACCGGAGCACCTCCAGGGCCCGCTCCCGCAGCGTGCTGCGGTCCAGGCTGGCCAGGGGCTCGCTGGTCATGGGGACCTCCTCGTCGCCCCTGATCGTAGCCCGGGTGTCGGCACCGGCCTGCCGAGTGTCGACACCGCGTGGCGTGCAACCGGGCACGCGTCGACCGGCCGGCGCGCGGGCGGCGCGCCGGCCGGTCGGCGGCGGGGCTCAGGGGACGAGGATGGCCCGCCCCCGGACCTTCCCGGCGTCGAGGTCGCGCAGCGCGTCCACGGCCCGGTCCAGCGGGTACTGCTGGGTGTGCAGGGTGACCTTCCCGGCCTGCGCGAGCACCATCAGCTCGGCCAGGTCGCTGTAGGTGCCGACGATGTTGCCGACGACGTTCTTCTCGCCGGCGACGAGGTCCAGGGTCGGGATGCGGAGCTCGCCGCCGTACCCGATGACGTAGTAGGAGCCGGCCGGGCCGGTCATGTGCCAGCCGTCCATCTCCGCGCCCTGCTCCGCGACGAAGTCGAGGACGACGTCCGCGCCCCCGCCGGTGAGGTCCTGGACCGCCTGCACCTGGTTGCCGTCGGCGACCACGGTCTCGTCCGCGCCGATCTGCCGGGCGAGCTCCAGGGCGTCGGGGTTGCGGTCGACGACGACGATCCGGGTGCCCGAGAGGGCGGCCAGGCACTGGATGCCGATGTGGCCGAGACCGCCGGCGCCCTGCACGACCGCCGTCGTGCCCGGGTGCAGCAGGGGCAGGGCCTTGCGCACGGCGTGGTAGGCGGTGATGCCGGCGTCCGCCAGGGCCGCGACGTCGGCGGGGTTGGTCGACGGGTCGAGCTTCACGCAGGCGCGGGCGGTGGTGCGCAGGTACTCGGCCATGCCGCCGTCGTCGTTCGACAGCCCGGGGAAGAAGGCGTTTCCGCACTGCATGTCGCGGCCGGCGCGGCAGGCGGTGCACAGGCCGCAGCTGGGCTGGGGGTGCAGGATCACGGTGTCCCCGACGGCGACGTTGGTGACCCCCTCCCCGACCGCGTGCACCCACCCGGCGTTCTCGTGCCCGATCACGTAGGGCAGCTCCGGGTTCTGCAGCTCGGCCCACTGGCCCTCGAGGATGTGCAGGTCGGTCCGGCAGACCCCGGCCCCGCCGATCTCGACGATGACGTCGAGGGGACCCTGGACCCGCGGTTCGGGGATGTCGTCGATCGTGGGGTCGGCGTGGTACTCGTGCACGCGGACGGCCTTCATCGGGTGGGCTCCTTCGCGGTGCTGAGGGGGATCAGGGGGCGGTCCTCGGGGCGGGGCACCTGGTCGGCGTCCGCGCCCGGGTAGCGGGTGGCCAGCAGCCCGCGGCAGAAGTGCGCGTTGCCGTCGACGGAGATCCGCACCGAGCGGGCCCGGCGCAGGACCACGGGCGCCCGCCCGGGGTCCGGGCGGGTGCCGTCGGGCTCGACCAGCACCGGGGCCCCCGGGTCGACCGGCAGCCCCAGGGCGGCCCGGCGCCGGAGCAGCGCCTCGGTGGTCGGCTCGCCGGCGGGCAGGTCGGCGAGGGTGAGGCCGGCGACGTCGGCCTCGGTCAGCGACACGTCGGCCCGCAGGAGCGCGGTGAGCGCGCGCTCCATCGCCGCGGTGTGCGCCTTGCGGGCGAACGTGGCCCGCAGCTGGTCCAGGGACTCCTCCGCCTCGTGCGCGAAGGCGGCCCGGTAGTCGGCCCCGGCGGCCAGGCCGCGGTTGATCAGCTCGGAGTCGGAGTGGTCGTCGAGGGCCACCACGACCCGCGTCACCCCGGGGACGGCGGCCACCGCCTCCCGGGCGTCCGAGGCCATCAGCCAGGCGAAGTTGGGCGCGCAGAACGACGTCGGGAGGCGCAGGTGCACCTCGACCGCCCCTGCGTCGACCGCCACCGAGCGGACGAAGCCGAGGTCGGTGATCGGCTCGTCCAGCTCGGGGTCGACGACGGCGCCGAGCGCGGCACGCACGTCCGCCTCGAGGTCGGGCAGGACGGTGGTCACCGGCTGCTCCCCCCGGCCATCGCCAGGTCGGCGGCGCCGGGCTCGCGCGGGCCGGTCTCGGTCTCGGCGGCCTCGGGCAGCCGGCACTCCTCCGGCACCGGGAGGTCGTAGAGCCGCGCGGCGTTGAGGCCGAGGACCTTCTTCTTGGTCTGGGTGCTGAGCGGCGCGTACTCGGTCATGTCCTCGGGGATCTGGAAGTCCACGAACCGCTCGACCAGCCACTTCGGCGTCCAGAGGGCGTAGTCGCTGGAGAACAGGATGCGGTCCTCGCCGATCCAGTAGACGAGCTCGCCGATGATCTGGGCGAAGTAGCGCGGCCGGGTGTGGATGAACGGCATCGCGACGGCCAGGCCGGCGTGCACGTTGGGCTCCTGCGTGGCGATCCAGCAGAAGTCCTCCAGCCGCGGCAGGCCGCAGTGCTCGACGACGAACTGCAGGTCGGGGAAGTCGGTGGCGGCGTGGTCGACGTCGGCCACGTCGAAGGCGTCGCGGTCCAGCGGCCGGATCGTCGGGCCCTTGTGCACGTGGATGTTGGTGATGCCCAGTTCCTGGCAGACCTCGAAGTAGCGGTAGGCCATCGGGTCGTCGAGCTTCCAGCCGCGGGACTCCCCGTGCCAGTCGGCGGTGTAGAGCTTCACGCCCTTGAGGCCGAAGCGCTCGGCGTCGGCGCGCAGCTGGTCCAGGCCGTTCTCGCCGTCGCGGGAGTCCCAGTAGTGGTTGTAGGTCAGCTTGTCCGGGTGCTGCGCGGCGAGGGCCGAGGCCTCGTCGGTCTGGCCGAAGCCCCGGTGGTAGAACTCGGCCAGCCGGGCGGGCTGGAAGATCGCGTGGTCGACGATGCCGTCGACGAACACGTCGCGCATCAGCCGCTCGCCGCCCTGGTACAGGTACTCCTCGTAGCCCCAGACCTCCGACTCGGGGCTGAGGTTGCGGTGGTAGTCGTAGAAGCAGTCGATGAACTGCTTGCCGTGGACGTTGCGCTGGTTCTCCGGGCGCCCGTCCCACAGGGCGATGTGGGCGTCCACCACGTAGTACGTCTCGCCGTCCTTGGTGTACATCTGCGGTTCCTCCTGTGGCGCCGGTCACACTGGTGGTCGCGACGCTAGGCAGGGGCGGACGGCGGCAGAAGCGGGTCGGTGTCTCACTTTGGAACGCCCCTGGACGGTGTCCGGCGGGGCTACATTCGTGTGACGCGGGCCACAGCCACCGGGCCCGTCCGCCCAGGAGGTGTCCCGTGGACGTGCACCGGGCCGCCCCCGACCCCCTCGCCGACCCGGCGCTGGCCGCCCGGCCGGCGCCGTCCCGGCTGCGGGCCTCGTGGCGCCGCAGCCAGGACTACGGCGTCACCCCGGACGAGGTCGTCCCCGTCTTCACCGGCTCCCTGGACACCGGGTCGCTGCTGTACGAGTGCGCCCACCGGGTGCTCACCGACCTGCAGGCGACCATCCCGAACGAGCCGGTCAGCCTCATGGTCGCCGACGCCGACGGCCTGGTGCTCGCCCGGCTGTGCAGTGACGCCGGCATCCTCCGGTCGCTGGACCGGGTCCACCTCGCGCCGGGGTTCTCCTACGCCGAGCGCAACGCCGGCACCAACGGGCTGGGGCTGTCCCTCGCCGACCGCGCCCCCTCGCTGGTCCGGGCCGCCGACCACTGGTGCGCCGAGCTGCGCGGGTTCACCTGCGCCGCGGTGCCCGTCCTGGACCCGGTCAGCGGGGAGCTCGCGGGCAGCATCAACCTGACCACCTGGTCGGACTCCTCGTCCGAGCTGCTGCTCGGCCTGGCCCAGGCGGCGGCGAGCGCCACGAGCGCGCTGATGATGGTCCGCGCCGGCGGGCGGACGGTGCGCCCGGCCCCGCGCGGTGAGGTCGTCCACGTCGTCGGTGGCCACCTCGCTCCCGGTGCCGGTGACCCGTGCGTCTCACCGGGGTGGCGCGGCGCGGTGGCCGACGCCGCCGCGGCGGCCGACCGCGTCACCGCCGTCGTGGGCGAGCCCGGTGTCGGCAAGGCCGCGCTGGCCGCCCTGGCGCGCCGCCGGGTCGCCCCGCGCCAGCGGGTCCTGCACGCCCGGGCGCCCGAGGCCGGGGACGTCGCAGCCTGGCTGGAGCTGTGGACGCCGGAGCTGCGCGACCCGGACACCCTCGTCATCGTCTCCGGCCTGCCGCACCTGCCGGCCTGGGCGGCCGAGGAGCTGGCGCAGACGCTGGGCGCGGTCCGCCGCACCGGCCGGCCGCAGCCGTTCGTGCTCACCGCGCCGGACTTCACCGCGGTGCCGGGTCGGCTGGCCACGCTGGTCGACACCGTGGTCGAGGTGCCCGCGCTGCGGCACCGCACCGACGACGTGCTGCCGCTCGCCTCCTGGTTCGCCGAGCAGGAGCGGCACCGGGCGGTCGGCTTCACCGCCCGCGCGGCCCGCGCGCTGACCGCCTGCGCGTGGCCGGGCAACGTGCGCCAGCTGCGGCGCGTGGTCCGGGACGCCGCCGCCCGCGCCGACCTCGTCGACGTCCACCACCTGCCGCCGGAGGTGCTCGACGGCGGCGGCCGCCCGCTCACCCGGCTGGAGCGACTCGAGCGCGACGAGATCGTCCGCTGCCTGACCGAACCCGGGACGACGATCACCCGCGCCGCCGAGGAGCTGGGCATCGGCCGGGCCACGCTCTACCGGAAGATGGCCCAGTACCGGATCACCGTGCCGCGCTGACCCGTCCTCCCCCACGCGGGACCCGGCTGGGCCGGCCCCGCTCGCCGTTGGCACCGTGTGCCCGGGGGCGCGGGCCACCGCGACCCGACGACGACCGGGAGGAACGGGCATGGGTCTGGGCATCGGGCACGAGCAGGCACGCGCGGCGGTGGACGCCGCCCTCGCCCACGCGGCGGGGCTGGGCGTGCGGGTGAGCGTCGCGGTGGTCGACGGGGCCGGGATGGAGGTCGTCGTCTCCCGCGCGGACGGCGCCCCCGGGTTCACCGCGGGGATCGCCCGCACCAAGGCGGCCACGGCCACGGCGTTCCGCCGCCCCTCCGGCGAGCTGCGGGAGGTCGAGGAACGCCGCCCCGAGGTGCTCGTGGTGGCGGGGGCGCAGCTCGGGTTCCGCCCCACCACCCTCGGCGGGGGCCTGCCGGTGCTGCGGGACGGCGAGGTGGTCGGGGGCGTCGGGGTCAGCGGCGCCACCCCGGAGGAGGACACCGTCTGCGCCGAGGCCGCCCTCGCCGCCCTGTCCCGGGGCTGAGTCCCGCCCGGCCCGCCGCGCCGGGCCGGGCGCCCACCGCGGCCGGGTCCGGTGCCCGGCCGCCGTGGCGTCAGGGGACGGTGACGACGACCTTGCCCACCCCGTCGCCGTCGAGCAGCCGGCGGATCGCGGCCGCGGTGGCGGTCAGCGGGTAGGAGCGGTCGAGGACCGGGGTGACCCGGCCGGCGTCCAGGAGCCCGGCCAGGACCCGCAGGTCGGCGGCGTCCTCCGAGGCGAGGAAGGTGCCCAGCTGCTGGGCGACGAACGGTGACAGCGCCTGGGCGCGCAGCTGGCGGTCGGTGCCGCCGAGCCAGCGGCCGCCGTTCTCCCCGCCGACGACGACCAGCCGGCCCCGCGGGGTCAGGACCCGGCGCAGGTCGGTCAGCCGGCGGTTGCCGCCGGTGTCGAGGACGACGTCGTAACGCTGTCCACCGTCGGTGACGTCCTCCCGCGCGTGGTCGAGGACCGCGTCGGCACCCAGCGACCGGACCGCCGCGACCTTGTCGGTGCGGCAGGTCGCGGTGACCTCGGCGCCGGCGTCCTTCGCGATCTGGACGGCGAAGGTGCCGACCCCGCCCGAGGCGCCGATCACCAGCACCCGTTCCCCGGCCTGCACGCGGCCGTGGTCGCGGACCGCCTGCAGCGCGGTCAGCCCCGAGACGGGCACCGCGGCGGCCGCCGCCCACGACAGGCCGGACGGCTTCGGCGCGAGCTTGCGCGGCCGCGCGCGGGCGTACTCGGCGAAGGTGCCCTCGCCGACGCCGAACACCTCGTCGCCGGGTGCCAGGCCGTCCACACCCGCCCCGACCGCGACCACCGTCCCGGCGAGGTTGCGGCCCGGGTTGGGCCCCTTGGGGCGACGCAGGCCGAACCCGGCCAGCCGGACCGGGTACGGCAGCCCGGCCATGACGTGCCAGGTACCGCGGTCGACGCTGGCCGCCGACACCCGCACCAGCACCTCGCCGTCCCCGATCGACGGACGGGCGACCCGGCCCACCCGCAGCACCTGCTCGGGGTCGGGCCCGTAGCGCTCCTGCAGCACCGCCGTCATGGCCGCTCCCCCGGCGGCCGTCCCCGCCCGCGCCACCAGCTGCTCGCCGTCCATCGCATCCTCCGTCGTCATCGGACTTACGGTGTAAGACTGGACTTACGGCGTAAGCTGCGTCAAGTCATGACCGGAGTGCACCGATGACCCCGCCGCCCGCCGGCTCCCGCGGCTCCCGCGCCCCGCTGAGCCGGGAGCGGGTGCTGGCCGCGGCCGTCGCCCTCGCCGACTCCGGCGGGGTGGAGGGGCTGAGCATGCGACGGCTCGGCGAGGCCCTGGGGGTGGAGGCGATGTCGCTCTACCACCACGTCGCCAACAAGGACGACCTGCTCGACGGCATGATCGACGTCGTCTTCGCCGAGATCGAGCTGCCGACCGGGGACGACTGGCGGGCGGCGATGCGCCGCCGCGCGGTCTCGGCCCGCGCGGCCCTGTCCCGTCACCGCTGGGCGATCGGCCTGATGGAGTCGCGCACCGCTCCCGGCCCGGCGACGCTGCGCCAGCACGACGCCGTCCTCGGGTGCCTGCGGGCCGCTGGCTTCTCCGTGGCACTGGCCGGGCACGCGTTCTCGGCGATCGACAGCTACGTCTACGGCTTCGCGCTCCAGGAGCGGGGGCTGCCGTTCGACACCCCCGAGGAGACCGCGGAACTGGCCCAGCTGATGCTGGCCCAGTTCCCGGTCGACACCTACCCGCACCTGTACGAGTTCACGACCGAGCACGTGATGCGGCCCGGCTACGACTACGCGACCGAGTTCGGCTTCGGCCTGGACCTGCTGCTCGACGGGCTGGAGCGGGCGCGGGCGGCGCGACCGCGCTGACCCCTCACGGTCACCGGTGCGGGAACTGCTCCCGCACCGCGACCATGTCCAGCTCCCGGACCGTGGCGATCAGCAGCTCCACCGAGTCGGCCGGCAGCGCGCCGGGCTCGGCGAACACCGGGACGCCGTCGCGGAACACCATCAGCGTCGGCACCGCCCGCACCCCGACGGCAGCCGCCAGGCCGCGCTCGGCCTCCGCGTCGACGGTGGCGAAGACGAGGTCCGGATGGCGCTCCGCAGCGGCCTCGAACACCGGCGCGAAGCCGCGGCTGGGGCCGTACCAGGACGCCCGGAAGTCGACCAGGACGATGCCGGCGGCCTCCACCGTCGCGGCGAAGTCGCCGGCCGACAGACTGACCGTGGTCATGCTGCACCCCTGCCCGACGGGGACCCGGCACCCCGCACTCGATCGTCCCTCACCGGTCCTGGCGGGTCCACGCCGGCGCGGGCCCCAGGCCCAGCCGCCAGCGCGCCGCCTCCTCCGACGGGCTGCGCGGCCCCAGCACCACCTGCAGGGCCCGCAGCTGCGCGCGGGTCACCGGCAGCCGGACGACGCCCCGGCCGCGACCGGGCACCCCGGCCGACGCGGCGACCACCGGCGACACCAGCAGCCCGGCGGCGCCGGCCAGGCCCCGGTAGAACACCTGCTCGGCCGCGCCCAGGCCCGGCGGCGCGGTGAGGAACGCCCGCAGCTCCCCCGGCACGGGTTCGAGCACCGGCCGGTAGGAGGCCAGCGCCTCGGCGAGCTCCGCCGTGCTCGCCGGCAGGTCGTCCGCGCCGAGGGCGCGGGCGCTGCGGGCCCACTCGGCCACGTAGGCGTCCGCCCACCGGCGCCCGAAGCGCGCCGGCGCCGGGCGGCCGACGGCCTGCTGCGCGGCGAGGAAGGCGTCGGTGAACGCGAGGTGCACCCAGCGCAGCAGCTCCGGGTCACCGGCGGAGTAGGACCGGCCGGCGGCGTCGGTGCCGCGGACGACGGTGTGCATGCGGCGCACCCGGGCCGCCTCCCGCTCGGCCAGCTCCGCCGACCCGAACGTCGTCACCACCAGCCAGCGCGCCGTCCCGGCCAGCCGCGCCCAGGGGTCGGCCAGGTAGGCGGAGTGCCGCTGCACGCCGGCCAGCGCGAGCGGGTGGGTGGCCTGGCCGAGCAGCGCGGCGACCCCGCCGACGAGGGTGGACAGGTCGCCGTGCACCCACCACACGACGCCGTCGGGCTCGAACCAGCCCGGTCCACCGCCCACGGTGCCGATGTCGCGGACCCAGCCCGGCACCCCGTCGGGGTCGCCCGACACGCGGGCGCGGAACCGGGACCGCACGGCCTCGGGCATGGCGGTCACGGCGGGCACGTCCCCACGGTCCCAGCCCGGGCGCGGAACGGCACGCCGCGCGCTCAGCCGCCTTGACCGGCCGGCCCGCCCCCGGAGCCGGACGGCGGCCGGCCACCGGGACCCCCGCCCGGGACGCCGGAGGGGGCGCCGTCGCCCGCGAGGCCGCCGCCGGAGGGCGTCGTGGTGGTGTCGACGCCGACGGCGAGGCGGACCGTGAACCCGCCCGAGGCGTCCCCGGTCACCGTGGCCAACTGCTGGGCACCGCCGTCGTCGCCGAAGACGTTGTCGCTGTCCAGGCCCACGCGCGCCAGGTTCCCCACCGACGCCTCGTACCCCGGCTGCGCGTAGACCTGCTCGCACACGTCCTGCGGCAGGGCGACCTGGGACGTCGCGATCGCGTTGCCCGCGTCGGTGGTGCTGCCCTGGTCGGGGTAGACCTCGAAGTGGACGTGCGGCCACCGCCCGTCGTAGCAGCCCGGGACGACGCTGGTGAAGCGCACCGTCCCGGAGGCGTCGGCGACCTGCACGCCGCGGAGGTAGTTCTGGTCGGTGATGCCCTCGGAGTACATGGAGTACCCGCCCTCGCGGGTGCAGTGCCAGACGTAGACCGCGACGCCCTCGAACGGGACCCCGCCGTTCGCCAGGTCGGAGACGGTCAGCTCCAGGGTCATCGGCACGCCCTCGGCGGTGCCGCTGGCCGTCCCGGAGCTGGAGCGGATGTCGCTGCGGACGATGCCGCTCTGCTCCAGCACGTCGGGGCCGTTGGAACCGTCGCCCGGGTAGGGGCCGGCGGTCTCGTCGGGGATCTCCCCCGCCGACCCGCCGGCCGACGACGGGGACGCCGCCGCGCCGTCGGATCCGGCGCCGCACGCGGCCAGCCCGGCGGTGGCGGCCCCGACGCCGAGGAGGCCCAGCAGCCGGCGGCGGGTGAGCAGGGTGCCGACGTCGAAGCCGAGCCCCTGGTCGACGACCTCCTCGCCGGGTCGGGGCAGCAGACGGCCCTGGTACCGCGTCGTCCGGTGCTGGTGGTGCGTCATCCGTCCTCCGTCGTCCCGTCGGTCTCCGGAGGAGGGTGGTCCGCCTTCCCGGGCGCCGACTGGGGGACGCCTGCGACCCGGCTGTGGGTGCGGCGGGGGCCGGTGCGGTGCGCCGGCCCCCGCGCGCGTCAGACCGCGGCGGCCGCCACCTCGTAGGCGATCGGCTCCATCGTCGGGAACTCGTGCACGGCCGGCAGCACCTCACGGGCGAAGAGGGCGGTGCTCCGCTCGGCGACGTCCTGCGGCATGTTGCCGAAGCGCATGACGAGCATGAACTCCTCGGGGTGGAACTCCTCGGCGATGGCCCGCAGCTTGGTGATGCACTGCTCGGGCGTGCCCCAGACGTGGTTGTCGAGGTAGGTCTGGGCCATGCCGGCGGTGGCCACCTCCTTGGACGGCACCGCGTCGGCCATCTGCGCGTAGTGCTCGTAGCCCTTCGTCGTGGCGAAGTGGTTGCTGAACAGCTCGTAGTTGCGCACCGCGCTGTCGGCGTACTGCGGCACGAACTGGCGCGCGCCCGCCTCCGCCTCGGCCTCGGTCTCGGCGCAGTAGACGTTCATGTGGATCCGCGGCCGCACCGGGGGGAGCCCGCACTCTGCGCGGGCGCGGCTGAACTCAGTGAGGTCGGCGTGGTAGTCCGCCCACGGCTTCTGCGGGATGATCAGCGGCTTCAGGCCGAAGCGGGCCCCGATCGGCGCCGAGGCCGGTGACCCCCAGGAGAAGTGCATCGCGTCCAGCAGCTGCTGCGGGTCGCGCGGGCGGGGCCGCATCGACACGTCCTCGAACCGGTAGTGCTCACCGACGAAGCTGAACCGCTCCTCGGTCAGCGCCTTCTGGATGACCTGGATGCTCTCGGCGAAGCGCTCCTTGGACTCGTTCATGTCGAAGCCGAGCTGGCGGAACTCGCGCCGGCCGGCGCCGCGGCCGACCCCGATGAACGGTGTCCGCCCGCGCAGGACGTACTGGAGCATCGTCATGTCCTCGGCGACCCGTAGCGGGTGGTGCCAGGGCAGCACGACGATCATGGTGCCGACGTCGATCCGGCTGGTGGCGCCGGCGAAGTAGCTCAGCAGCTGGATCGGGTTGGTGATCATCGTGTACGGGCTGACGTGGTGCTCGACGGTCCACAGCGAGTCGAAGCCGAGGTCCTCGATCTCCAGCGCCGACTCGATCTCCTCGTCGTAGCGGCGGGCGTCCTCCGCGGGGTCCAGCGGGGGCACCGGTTCCCCGGCCTCGACCGCCTCGAAGCGGTCCCAGTCCTGGTAGCCCTGGATGAAGAGCGTGATCCCACAGCGCATGTCCGTGCCTCCTGGCGATCGGGACAGAGGAGCGACCACTGCCCGGCCCGGCAGTGAGGTGGGTCACACTGACAGCGCCGGCCGGCTGCCGTCAACTGACTGGACTGCGGTCCAGCGACTCGTTGACCGGGCACCTCCGGCCGCCCTACCGTGACGCGCCTCACACCGGTGGGAACGGGCCGGCCGGGGCTCCCGGCGGGCGTCGACAGCGCGGACCGAGGAGAGGTCATGGCCGCAGAGGTGTCGGTGGACGGGCACGTCGCCCCCGGGTTCGAGGGTGTGCGGCAGGCCTTCGAGGACAACTTCCGGGTGCGCGGGGACGTCGGCGCCTCGGTGGCGGTCTACGTCGACGGCACGCCCGTCGTGGACCTGTGGGGTGGGGTCGCCGACCCGGCCACCGGCCGTGCCTGGGGCCCGGACACCACGACGTTGGTCTACTCGGTGACGAAGGGCGCGACGGCCGTCCTGGTCCACGCCCTCGCCGAGGCCGGCCTGCTCGACCTCGACGCCCCGGTCGCCACCTACTGGCCGGAGTTCGCCGAGGGCGGCAAGGCCGACGTCCCGGTGCGGATGCTGCTGACCCACCAGGCGGGGCTGCCGGTGCCCACCGCGCCGCTGACCCGCGAGGAGCTCTTCGACGGCCGCCCGGTCGCCGCCGCGCTCGCCGCCCAGGAACCGCTGTGGGAGCCGGGCACCGCGCACGGCTACCACGCCCTGACCTACGGGTGGCTGCTCGGTGAGCTCGTCGCCCGCGTCACCGGCCGCTCCCTCGGCGCGGAGTTCGCCGAGCGGGTCGCCGCCCCGCTGGAGCTGGACCTCTGGATCGGCGTCCCCGAGGGCACGGACGTCGACCACGCGCCCCTGCTCGACGGCGTCCCCGACCCCGCCGCGCTCGACGCCATCGAGGACCCCGCGGTCAAGGCGGCGGTCCTGCAGGTCGTGGGCGCGATGACGGACCCCGCCTCGCTGTTCGCCCGCGTGCTGTCCACCAACGGCGCGCTGCCCACCCCGCACGCCGAGACCTGGAACGACCCGCGGGCGCTGCGCATGCAGCAGCCGGCCGCGAACGGCGTGACCAACGCGCGCTCGCTGGCCCGCATGTACGCCGCGACGGTCGGCCCGGTGGACGGCGTCCGGCTGCTGTCCGAGGCCACCGTCGAGGCCGCCCGCGCCGAGCAGGTCTTCGGCGCCGACCGGGTGCTGATGAGCCCGAGCCGGTTCGGCACCGGCTTCATGCTCGACCACGCCGGGCTGCCGCTGCTGGGCCCGGCCTCCTTCGGCCACCAGGGTGCCGGCGGGGCGCTCGGCTTCGCCGACGTCGAGCACCGGGTGGGCTTCGGCTACGCCCAGAACCAGCTGGGCGCCTCGCTGGTGGGCGAGCCGCGGACCGCCGCGCTCATCGACGCCCTCCGGGCCGCCCTGGGGTGACCCCCGGCGCGGGGCCGCGGGGGCCGGCAGCCTCCGGGGCCCGGACGGCGGCGCGGACGGCGTCGTTCCGTCCCTACACTCACCCGGTGTCCGAGGAGGCCCCCGCAGCACCGGTCCGGGCGCGCCCGAGCATCCGCGAGGCACAGAAGGCCTCGACGTTCGAGGTGCTCCTGCAGGCTGCCGCGGAGCTGTTCGTCGAGCGGGGTTACGCCGCCACCACGATCGAGCAGATCGCCTCGCGGGCCGGCGCCAGCCGCGCGACCTTCTACCTGCACTTCGACGGCAAGTGGCAGGCGGCCGCCGCGCTGGCCGAGCGCCGGCTGATGCCCGAGACGATCGAGTACTACCAGCGCCTCGACGCCCTCGGCGTCCCCACCCGCGAGCAGCTGCGGGCGTGGCTCGACGACGCCCTGGGCTTCTACGAGCGGCACCGCGACGACGTCGTGGTCAACCGCCAGGCCGTCGGGCTGGAGCCGGAGCTGGCCGCGCTCACGCCGCAGTTCCTGGGCCGGTGCGCGGACGCGATGTCCGGCTACCTGGCGCGGTGGGGCGAGGACCGCCGCGAGGAGGCGCGGCTGCGGCTGAGCCTGCTGATCATCCAGCTGACCGACTTCGTCACCGACTGGGTGATCGGGTACTGGCAGACCGACCGGCAGGTGGTCCTCGACGTCCTCCTGGACCTGTGGACCGCCGGCCTGGGCCTGCACCGGGAGCCGGGCGCCTGACCGGCGGTCAGGTGGTGGCCAGCTCGGCCACCAGCGCGTCGAGGGTCGCCCGGGCTCCCCGCTCGTGCAGCGAGGTCAGCGCCGCGAGGTAGGGCCTGGTGAACCGCTCGTCGTCCACCAGGTCGCCGAACAGCTCGCGGTCGGCGACGAAGGCCAGCGGGTCCTCCCGCTGGCGGCGGGCGGAGGCAGCGAGGGTGTCCCGCCGGCGGTCGGCGATCTCGATCGGCTGCCCGTCCTCGTCCACGCCCTCGCAGTACCGCGCCCAGCCGGCGACGATCGCGGCCGACCGGCGCACCTCCCCGCCGGTGGCGAGGTTCTCCCGCACCACCGGGAGCAGCCACTTGGGCAGCCGTTCGGAGCCGTCGAAGGCCAGCCGCGCGAGCGTGTCGCGGATGTGCGGGTTGGAGAAGCGGTCGACCAGGCTCCGGCGGTAGTCGTCGAGGTCGATCCCGGGCACCGGCAGGAGGGTCGGCGTCGCCTCGGCCTCCATGTAGCCGAGCAGGAACCGCCGGAACAGCGGGTCCTGCGCCGCGTCGTGGACCAGCCGGTGGCCGGCGAGGCGGCCGAGGTAGGCCAGGCCCTGGTGGCCGGCGTTGAGCAGCCGCAGCTTCATCCGCTCGTAGGGGTCGACGTCCTCGACGACCTGGACCCCGGCGTCCTCCAGGGGCGGGCGGCCGAGGCCGAACCGGTCCTCGACGACCCACTGGGTGAACGGCTCGCAGACCACCGGCCAGCCGTCCTCGACGCCGAAGCGCCGGGCGACCTCGGCCCGGTCCTCGTCGGTGGTGACCGGGGTGATCCGGTCGACCATCGAGTCGGGGAACGGCACCTCGCGGTCGACCCACGCGCCGAGCTCCGGGTCCCGCAGGGCGGCGAAGGCGGCGAAGGCGTGGCGGGCGACGTCGCCGTTGTGCTGGATGTTGTCGCAGGACACCACGGTGAACGGGGGCAGCCCGCGGTCCCGCCGGCGCACCAGCGCCTCGACCACCAGGCCGAAGACCGTCGACGGCGCGGCACCCGGCTGCAGGTCGTGGACGACGCCGGGGTCGGCCGCGTCGAACTCCCCCGTCCCCGGGTCGGTGTTGTAGCCGCCCTCGGTGACGGTCAGGGAGACGATCCGCGTGCTCTCGGCGGCCATCTTCTCGACCACCGCGTCGGGGTCGTCCGGGGCCAGCAGGTACTCGACGACCGAGCCCACGACCCGGGCCTCGAGGCTGCCGTCGGTGTGCTTGACCACGAGCGTGTACAGCCCGTCCTGGGCTGCCATCACCTCGGCCATCCGGCGGTCCGAGGGCAGCACGCCGACGCCGCAGATCGCCCACTCCTCCGCCTCGCCGCCCTCCAGGAGGCGGTCGAGGTACACGGCCTGGTGCGACCGGTGGAACGCCCCGACACCCAGGTGCACGATCCCGGTCCGCAGCCGGGACCGGTCGTAGGCCGGCACCGACACCCTGCCCGCGAGTGAGGGCAGGGACGAGGCGTTGAGCGGCGCCATGGCGGTCTCCTCCGGGGTCAGGTGCCCATCCTCACCTCCGCCGGCGGGCCGTGCGGGGACCGGCCACCGCCCCGCCCGCCGTCAGTCCGCGAACACCGCGGCCAGGGACCGCGCCACGTCGCGGGCGTCGCGGACCAGCCGCGCCCGCCCCCGCCCGGCCCGGGCCAGGTCGCGGCCCAGGTCGACGTCCTTCTCCCCGGAGACGTCCAGCAGCACGTCCAGCCGCGGCAGGCGGGCGGCGGTGGGCCGCGGGTCGGGGCCCGCGTTGTGCACGCAGTCGCTGAGCAGCAGCACGCGGGAGTCGCGGGCGGGCCGGCCGGCCAGCTGCCGCGCCGCGGTCTCCAGCGCGAAGGTGACGTTGGTCAGCCCCTGCGCCGGCACCCGCAGCAGCAGGTCGAGCACGGCGAGGGGGTCCACCTGCTCGCCGAGACGGACCAGCACCGCGGCGTCGGACCAGAAGGCGACCACGGCCAGCTGGTCGCGGGCCAGCTCCCCGGCGAGCGCGCCCACCGCGGCGGCGGCAGTGCGCACCCGCTCCCCCCTCATGGAGCCGGAGACGTCGACGACGAGCACCACCGAGCGGCGGCGGCGGACCCGCTCGCGGACGACGAGGTCCCGCTCCTCCGGGAACGGGTTGCCGGCCAGCAGCTCCAGCGTCCGCTCGAGGTCGAGCTCGTCGGACCCGCCGCTCCACGGCAGGCTGGCCAGCTCGCCCACGCCGCGCCGGACCCGGGAGTCCCGTGGCGGGCGCGGCACCGACAGCCGGCGGGCGATCATCCGCGCCCGCCGCCGGGCCTCGTCGTCCGCGGCGCTCGCGGTCGTGAGGTCGGCCAGCGGGATGAGCTCGGCGGGCTCGTCGGTCGTCCCCGGGGTGGACCCGCCGGGACGGCCGGCTGCCGCGCCGCGACGGCGGTCCCCCGAGGAGAGCGCGAGCCCGCCCCCGCCGGGAGCCGGCCGGTACAGCGACGGCTCCTCGGTCAGCTGCTTGGGCCGGCGGCGCAGGGGCCTCGTCCCGCGGGGCGGACCCGCGCCGCGGTCCCGCCGGGTGACGGGCGAGTCGGCCTCGACCGCTCTTCAACCGGGGTCGGCCGCCGAGGGCGCCAGCAGGAAGTGGTCCTCCCAGATCTCGCGGAGCACCGCCTCGGGCGAGGTCTCCACCGTCTCGTCCAGGGTGACCCGGCCGGACAGGGCGAGCAGCAGCGCGTCGAGGACGACGGCGGTGTAGGCCTCGGGCAGGCCGCGCGGTGGCTGCACCGAGGGCTCGTCGGGCAGCGGGACGTCGCGCAGGGCGGCCAGCTGCGCGCCGACCAGCGCGAGGTCGATCGCGCCCCGCACGCTGCTGCCCTGGCGGACGTCGTCGCGCACCCGCGTGGCACGGGTGAGCGCCACGGCGTCGGCGACCAGGCGCGGTGACTCGATGCCGGTGCGGCGCCCGACGATGCCCCGCTCGGCCTCGGCGTCCTGGTAGCCGATCGCCAGCCGCACCAGCCGGTCGTGCACCGAGGTCGACAGCCGGGTCGTGCCGACGTTGTCGTAGGGGTTCATCGAGGCGACCAGCCGGAAGGTGGGCAGCGCCTCCACGGTGCCCACCCGGGGCACGGCGATCCGCCGCTCGGCCATCGCGGTGAGCAGGGTGTTGAGGGTGTCCTCCGGTGCGCGGTTGAACTCCTCGACGTAGAGGAACCCGCCGGTGCGCATGGCCTCCACGAGGGGGCCGGGCACGAAGTTGTCCGGCGTGTAGTCCTCGCGCAGCACCCGCGCGGGGTCGTGGTGGCCGACCAGCCGGGTGGGGGTGAGGTCGGCGTTGCCCTCGACGAAGACCAGCGGCACGCCCCACTCGGCGGTGATCGACCGCAGCAGCGTCGACTTCGAGGTCCCGGGCGGCCCCTCCAGCAGCACGTCGCGACCGGCGGCGACGGCGGCCAGGAGGAGGTCCAGCTCGCGCTCCCGGCCGACCAGGTGGCGGGCCACCCGGCGGCGGATCTCGCGGACCGAGGCGCCGTCGTCGTGGGTGACCCGGCGGCCGGTGACGACCTCGTCGTCGTCCGCGGCCCCCCAGGGCGCCTCGACGCCGGGGTCGGCGGCCCGGGCGCCCTCCCCGCGGCCCCTCACTTCACCGTGTAGCCGGCGTCGACCGGGAGGGTCACACCGGTGATGTAGCGGGCCTCGTCGGAGACGAGGAACAGGATCGCGTTGGAGATGTCCCGCGCCTCCACGTAGGGCACCGGGAGCGGGTGGAGGCTCTCGAAGATCTCGGTGAACTTCTCCCGCGTCGGGGAGGGGTCCTCCGGCGTGAACAGGCCCCAGACCTTCTCGTTCTGGATCATCACCGTGTCCACGCCGGTCGGGTGGACGGTGTTGACCCGGATGGACTGCTTCCCGAACTCGTTGGCCAGCGTGCGCATGATGCCGATGACCCCGTGCTTGGCCGCCGTGTAGTGGATGGTGTTCGGCGTGCCCTTGAGGCCGGCCGTCGAGCTGGTGATGACGATGGCCCCGCCGCCGCTGTCGACCAGGTGCGGCAGCGCCACCTTGCAGGTGTTCCACACGCCGGTCAGGTTGATGTCGATCATCTCCTGCCACGCCCGGTCGCTGAGCTCCAGGGACGGCTGGAGCTCGAAGACCCCGGCGTTGGCGAGCACGATGTCCAGCCGCCCGAGCTGGGAGACCCCGTCGTCCACGGCGCTGCGCAGCGCCGCGGTGTCGCGGACGTCGGCCGTGGTCGCCACGATCCGGCGGTCGAGGGCCTCCACCTGGCGGACGGTCTCCGCCAGGTCCTCCTCGGTCGCCGGCGGGTACATCTCGATCGTCTCGACCGGGCCGCAGAGGTCGACGGCGATGATGTCGGCCCCCTCCTCGGCCAGCCGGACGGCGTGACTGCGGCCCTGACTCCGGGCGGCGCCGGTGATGAACGCGACCTTGCCCTCGACTCGACCGGGCACGGGACTCCTCTCGACTGGGGGTGCGACGTGGCTCACACCCAGCTCGGACGGTAGGGGCCCGCGGTGTCACCTGCCAACCGGCCGGACCCGGGTGCGGCGGCCGCCCGGGGCGGGTGCCCCGGGGCGGCCGCGCGGCGGGTCAGAAGTACTGCGCGCCCGCGTCGATCGACAGGTGCTCGGCGGTGATGAACCGGGCCTCGTCGGAGACCAGGAACGCGACGGCGTTGGCGATCTCGTCGGCCTCGACCCAGCCCTGCTCGAGGAAGGCGGTGCCCATCGCCGCCAGCTTCGGGTTGCTGGCGTTGGTGCGCTCGATCGCGCCGACCATCTCCCCGCTGCCCATCGGCGTGGCCACGCCACCGGGGTGCACGGAGTTGACCCGGATGTCGTGCTTGCCGAGCTCCGCGGCGAAGGCCCGGGTCATGCCCGTGACGGCGTGCTTGCTGGCCGTGTAGTGGATCATGAAGGGCTGCATCTTCTTGCCCGCGTAGGAGCTGGTCAGGACGATCGCCCCGCCCCTGCCGCCGGCGACGAGGTGCGGAGCGCCGGCCATGACGGTGTTCCACACGCCGGTGACGTTGATGTCGATGGTGTCCTTGAAGACCGCCGGGGTGGTCTCGTCCCAGGTGGCCGGGATGCAGATGCCCGCGTTGGCGACGACGACGTCGAGCCGGCCGAGCTCGGCCACCCCGGCGTCGACGAACGCCTTCATGTCCTCGAAGTCCCGCACGTCGCCCTGGTGCGTGAGGACGCGCCGGTCCAGCGCCTCCACGAGCCTCGCGGTCTCGGCGAGGTCGTCGGGGGTGGCCGACTCGTAGGGGACGCCGGGCAGCGGCCCGGCCAGGTCCAGGGCCAGGATGTCGGCCCCCTCGGCGGCCAGGCGGAGCGCGTGCGCCCGGCCCTGGCCGCGGGCGGCCCCGGTGATGAAGGCGACCTTGCCCTGCTGACGCTGCGGAAGGGTGCTCATCCAGGTGCTCCTCGATCGGTGGGTGGGGGTCCGGCCGGCCGGCCGGCCGGCGGGGCGCGGCGTCCGGGGCTCAGGGGAGGGCGGGCCTCCCGACGGGGCGCGCAGGCCCTCGAGCAGCAGCGCGACGAGACGCGCGGAGGCCGGGGCGGCGTGGTCGCCGGCCCGCTGGACCACGCCCGCGTTGGCCAGCAGCACCAGCGCGACGTCCTCGACGGCGAAGTCGGCGCGCAGCACCCCGGCGGCGCGGGCCCGCTCCAGCAGCTGCGTCAGGTGCGCGACGGCGAGGTCGCGGCCGTCGTCGACGTACTCGGTCGAGGTGACCAGGTCCGCCAGCGCCCGGTGCCCGGCCTGCAGCGCGCAGATCTCCGCCAGGTAGCCGCCCACGGCCGCCCACGGGTCGGCGACGGCCAGCGCGCGTTCGACCGCCGAGGCGTACCGGCGCATCTCGTCGGCGAAGACGGCCTGGACCAGGTCCCGGCGGGTGGGGAACCGGCGGTAGAGCGTGGCGTTGCCGACGCCGGCGGCCGAGGCGATCTCGTCGAGGGGCGCGTCGAGCCCGCGGCGGCCCATCACCTCGCGGGCCGCCACGACGATCGCGTCGCGGTTGCGCTGCGCGTCGGCCCGCAGCGGGCGAGGGTGGTCGGGCACGACCCGGACGGTACACCCGTAGTGGGGAGTTGTCCCCGTTTCGGGCGGAGGCCGGGACCCGGTGCCGACCTGCGGGGACGGCACACGACGACAGGAGGGTGCGAGATGGCGAACGCCTGGTTCGAGTCGGTGGCGGAGGCCCAGCGGCGGGCCAAGCGCCGGCTGCCCAAGGGCGTCTACGGCGCCCTGGTGGCCGGTTCCGACCGGGGGGTGACCGTCGACGACAACACCGCGGCCTTCGCCGAGCTCGGGTTCGCCCCGCACGTGGCGGGCCTGAGCAACGACCGCCGGCTCGCGACGTCGATCATGGGCCAGCCGGTGTCGATGCCGGTCGTGATCAGCCCGACCGGAGTGCAGGCCGTGCACCCCGACGGCGAGGTCGCCGTCGCGCGCGCCGCGGCCGCCCGCGGCGTGGCGATGGGACTGTCCTCCTTCGCCAGCAAGCCGATCGAGGAGGTCGTCGCGGCCAACCCGCAGACGTTCTTCCAGATGTACTGGGTCGGCGACCGCGACGCGATGGCCGCCCGCATGGAGCGCGCCCGCCGGGCCGGGGCGGTGGGTCTGATCGCCACGCTGGACTGGTCGTTCGCCTACGGCCGCGACTGGGGCAGCCCGTTCATCCCGGAGAAGATCGACTTCGAGGCGGCCCGCCGGTACGCGCCGCAGGTGATCACCAAGCCGCGGTGGCTGCTGGACTTCGCCCGCACCGGGAGGATCCCCGACCTCACCGTGCCCAACATGGTCCCCGAGCCCGGCGCCCCGGCGCCGACCTTCTTCGGCGCGTACGGGCAGTGGAACGCCTCCCCGATGCCCTCGTGGGACGACGTCGCCTGGCTGCGCGAGCAGTGGGGCGGCCACTTCATGCTCAAGGGCGTCATGCGGGTCGACGACGCCAAGCGCGCGGTGGACGCCGGGGTCACCGCGATCTCCGTCTCCAACCACGGCGGCAACAACCTCGACGGCACCCCGGCCGCGATCCGGGCCCTGCCGGCGGTCGCCGAGGCGGTCGGCGACCAGGTCGAGGTCCTCATGGACGGCGGCATCCGCCGCGGCACCGACGTCGCCAAGGCCCTCGCCCTGGGCGCCCGGGCGGTGATGATCGGCCGGGCCTACCTGTGGGGACTGGCCGCCAACGGCCAGGCAGGGGTGGAGAACGTCCTGGACCTGCTGCGCGACGGGCTGGGCTCGGCGCTGATCGGGCTCGGCCACACCTCGGTCGAGGAGCTGGAGCCCGGCGACCTGGTCATCCCGCCCTTCTTCGAGCGGCACCTGGGCGCCCCGGGTGCCGACGCCCCGGCCGGCGCCCGCGCCTCGGGCAAGGGCGACCGGGCCTGAGCGCCGGCCCTCCCGCCGGCGGCGTCCCCGCCGGCGGGAGGGCGGCGGTATCACGGTCGAGGGCCGCGGCTCTGTCGAGCAGGTCCACGAGTCACCGACGAGCTCCCGGGAACGCCCACCGGACCACCGTCGACCTCGCGGGCCGACCGGTCCCCCGCCGCACGCCCCGAGGACGTCCCATGGCCCCGACCGCTCCGTGCACCCGGCACCTCCACGCGTGGATCGCCGGCTGCACCGACTGCACCGCCTGGCACCTCCCCCGCCAGATCGCCCGCCGCGACAGCACGCCGACGCCGCGGACCGTGCGACTGCGCGCCGTGCCCTCCCCCTCCCTCCGGTGCGCGGTCGTGCCGCCCGGCCGGGTCGCCTGACCGGCTCCCGGCCCAGATCCGTGCCGACCGTGTCGACCACCGACGTCCTCGACCAGCTCACCCTCGACCTCGCCCGGGCCCGCGACGAGCTCGCCGCGGCCCGGGCCCAGCAGGCACGCAAGGACACGCCGGGCCACCGGGCGGCCGTCGCCGGCTGCCGTCGGCGGATCGACGGCCTGCTGGATTTCTACTCGTCACTCGGCGCGGACCACGCCTCGCGCAGCGGTGCGCGGGCGTGCCACTGACCGCCGTCGTCCCCGCCGCTACGCTCTCGGGCAGCGTCAGCCCCGGTCGAGAGGGGGTGGACCGTTGGACCCCGACGGGGACGAGAACCCGGTACCCCAGCTGGTGGCGGCCGCGGTCGCCGGCGACTCCGCCGCCTGGAACGCGCTGGTCGAGCGGTACAGCCCTCTGGTGCTGTCGGTCGTCCGCCGGTACCGGATGGGCAGCGACGCCGACGACGTCGTGCAGACCGTGTGGCTGCGGCTGGTCGAGAACCTCGGCAGCGTGCGGGAGCCGGCGGCGCTGCCGGGCTGGATCCTCACGACGGCGCGCAACGAGTGCCTGCACGTCCTCCGGCGGAACAGGCAGGTGACCCCCGCCGACCTCGGCGAGGAGGGCTGGCCGGAGGGCAGCGGCGAGCCGGCGGTGGACACCGACCTGCTCGCGCTGGAGCGGCACCAGACCCTGCTCGCGGCCCTGGCCGAGCTCCCCGATCGGCAGCGCTCGCTCCTGCTGCTGCTCATCGAGGACCCCCCGCTGCCCTACGAGGAGATCAGCCGGCGCCTCGGCCTGCCGGTGGGCAGCATCGGCCCCACCCGGGCCCGCGCCCTCGCCCGGGTGCGTGCCTCCCAGGCCGTCCAGGCCCTGCTCGACGCCTGACCCGCGCCGGCAGCCGCCTCAGCCCGCGCCGAGGCAGACGAACGCCGCGGCGGCGGCCCGGCCGGCGGTGTCCGCCGGGTCGAGCCCCGCCTGCGCGGCGGCCAGCGCCTCCGCCGGCGACCGGCCGGCCCGCAGGCCCTGGTGGTGGGCGCGCATCAGCGGCACCGTCGCCGCGTCGGGCACCGGCACCACCGGGGCGACCAGCGTGGCCGTGCCGCCGCCCAGCAGCGCGGCTCCGAACCCGAGGACCTCCCCACCGGCGACGACGTGCGGCCGGCCGGTGTCGCAGGCGGCGAGGACGACGGAGGACGGCGGGCGGGCCAGGCGCTCCAGCTCGTACACGGTCAGCGGCCCGTCGGCCAGGGCCAGCGCGGAGAACAGCGCGTTGTCGGAGCGGACACAGCCGTGCGCGGCCAGGTGCAGCATCCGCGCGCCGTCGGTGCCGGCGGTCAGCCGCGCCGCCGTCGCCTCCGGTCCGGCGAGCACCGTCGCGCCCGGGTAGAGCGCACCGATGGTCGCGGCCTCGAGCGTCGCGCCCGGCAGGCCCGGCCCGGCCACGACGACGACCGCGGCGCCCTCCGGCGGCCGCGGACGGGTGACGGCCTGGTGCCAGATGGTGGCCGACGGGCTGACCGTGACCGGCCGCCCCCAGCAGGAGGGCAGCACCGACCACGGCAGCGACTGCAGGGGCCCGGTGGGGACGACGACGAGGGGCCGCTCCCCCACCTGCGCGCGCAGCGGGCCCAGCAGCAGCTCGTCGCAGACGGCGGCCGCCCGCTCCAGCACCGCCGCCGCCGCGGCCCCGCGACCGGCCGGCCCGGCCCGGGGTGCGGCCAGCCGGTGCAGCGCGAACGGCACGTGGGTCAGCGCCTGCCGGACCGCGTCGGACCGCCCGAGGGGGTGCAGGCGCACCCGGCGCCCGACGACGGTGACCGCGGAGAGGTCGCCCTCCAGCTCCACGTACTCCACCAGCGCCGCGTCGCCCAGCGGCCCGGTCAGCTCCGCCACCGGCGTCCCGAGTCGGGACGGCGCGCCCTCCCCCGCCCCGAGCGTCCGGCACCGGTCGCGGATCCGGCGCTCCAGCACCACCTGGTGGGCGACCAGCGCCTCGTCCGGCCGGCCCTCGGCCCGGGCCTGCTCGATCTCGGCCATCGTGGAGCGCAGGTCGGCCAGGTCGCGGGCGAGCCCGGGGTGTTCCGGCGGCCGGGCCGGGCGCAGCCGCAGCGCGCTGGCCCGCCCGCGCTCGGCCCACCACAGCACCCGCCGCGGGTCGCCGTCCTCCAGGGCCATCCGCAGGCCGGTCCGGGCGATCGTGCCGCGCTGCAGGCTGACGTGCGCGCGCAGCTCGGTCGCGCCGAGGGTCGCCTGGTGGTCCTCGACGATCCGCAGCCCGGCCCGCAGCGCCGACAGGGCCGCGGCGCGGCGTCCGTCGGCGTCGCGGAGCAGCGCCTCGGCCAGCCAGGCCCGGGCCCGCGCGTCCGCGGGGCCGGCGTGCCGGGCGCGGCTGGCCGTGCGCAGGTGCCGCCGGGCGACGGCGCGTCGCCCCTGGTCCAGGGCCACCCGGCCGGCCAGGACCCGCGCCTCCAGGGCCGGGACCCGCCAGCCTGCGGCCTCGAGGTCGGCGGCCAGCTGGGCCGCCCGCTCCGGGCCGACGCGGCCCGGGTCGGCCGCCACCTGCGCCTGGAGCCGGGCGAACCGGGCGAGCGTGAGGGAGCCGGCCCGCCCGAGGCGGCGGAAGCCGCGGACCGCGGCGTCCGCGGCGTCCGCCGCCGTCGCCGTCGCGCCCTGCACCAGGGCCACGGTGGACAGCAGCAGCTGCGCCTCCGGCAGGTGGACGCCGCGGCCGTCCTGCTCGTAGGCGGCGACGGCGGCCTCGGCGGTGGCGCGGGCCTCGTCGAGCAGGCGCAC
Organism: Geodermatophilus sp. SYSU D00079; assembly: GCF_054050635.1. Lineage (NCBI taxonomy): Bacteria > Bacillati > Actinomycetota > Actinomycetes > Geodermatophilales > Geodermatophilaceae > Geodermatophilus > Geodermatophilus sp. SYSU D00079. Next base: position 43,106 of record NZ_JBJGZS010000027.1, read on the forward strand.
GGACAGCAGCACCCCGGCCCGGTCCACCAGCAGGGACGGCTCGACGACGCCGTGCCGCGCGTAGTGCTCCTCCGCGGCGTCGAGGTGCCGCAGGCACGCGGGGACGTCGCCGCGGGTGGCCTTGACGCAGCCGAGGTTCTGCTCCGCGTAGGCCACGAGCAGGTCCAGCTGGTGGTCCTGGCACAGCCGCCGGGCGTCGAGCAGGTCGGCCTCCGCGGCGCCGAAGGCACGGCGCCCCAGGTGGATCAGGCTCCGGTTGTTCAGCGCGCGGGCCGCCCACTGCGCCTCGCCGGCCTGCCGGAGGACCGGCAGCGTCCGGCGCAGCTCGTCCAGCGCCGCGTCGTACCGGCCGAGCTCCTGCAGGATGGCCGCCCGCTGGACCCGGGCGCGGGCGGCCGGGACGCCGTCGAGGTCGCGCACGGCCGCGTCGATCTCCCGGGACGCCCGCCCCGTCTGGCCCCGGAGCGTGAGCGCCGAGGCCAGGCTCATCCGTGCCTCACCGACACGGGTGCGGGACCCCGCCCGCCGTCCGGCCGCGACGGCGGCGCGCAGGTGGGTCACCGCCACGTCGATCTCGCTGAGGTTCATCGCGGCCACACCGAGGGCGCGCTCGGCGGTGCTCAGCGCCGACCACGCCCCGCACTCGCGCGCCGGCCCCACGACCGAGGACCCCAGCGCCCGCGCCTCACCGGGCCGCAGGCTGGCGACCTCCATCGCGCGGACCGCGGTGGCCTCCAGCTCGAGAGCGGGCGGCGGGACCTCACCCACGGGACCCACGCGACGACGGTCCGCTCCCCACCCGGGCGAGTCAACGGTCCAACGGCCCGTGCCGTTCTCGCCGGCGCGACGGACCGCGACACTCGCTGCACGCAGCGCACCCGCGGAGGGGGAACCGGTGGACGGCTACGCACCACAGGGCATCCGCAACGCCTACTACAAGGCCCACGACACCGCCGAGGTCGTCGTCGCCCTGGAGCACGTGGACGTCGTCGTCCGGACCCTGACGACCGAGCTCGGGGTGCCGGTGGCCTCGACCACGCGCAGCCCGGACCTCGGCCTGGCGCTCGTGCGATTGGAGGGCACCGACGAGGCCGCGGCCGCCCGGGTGGAGGAGCGGCTCGCGGAGGAGGCGGCCAGGACCGGGAGGGCGGCGCAGGCCGAGCCGGCGAGGACCCCGCTGGACCGGGTCCTGCGCGGGCTGCGCACCCACTTCGCCCACCGGTACGCCGGGTGGACGCCGACCATCGGCAAGAACCGGCTGGTCGGGCACGTGGAGGGTGGCGGGCACATCTCCCACGGCGGCGGCTCGGACCCGGTGCGCTCCTCGTGGACGCCGGACCTGCGCGTGGCCCGCCCGGGGCTCGGTGTCCGCGTCGGGGTCCTGGACACCTCCGTCGCCGAGCACGACTGGCTGGCCGGCCGCTGGATCGGCTCCCCGGCGGACGTGCTCCCCACGCGGACCGGCGGCAGGCCCTACCCGGCGATCGCCGGCCACGGCACGTTCGTCACCGGCCTGGTGCTGCGCATGGCGCCCGGCTGCACGGTCGAGGCCCGGCGGGTGCTCTCCGACGTGGACGGGCAGGCCGAGTCGTGGGCTGTGGCGCAGGCGATCGTCGAGCTGGGCCGCGCCGGCATCGACGTCCTCAACCTGTCGATGGTCTGCTACACCGAGGACGGGCAGCCGCCCCTCGTCCTCGCCGCCGCGATCGACCGGCTCGACCCGGGGATCGTGGTGGTGGCGGCCGCCGGCAACCACGGGGACGCGCGCGAGCGGGACGACAGCCTCTCCGACGACGACACCCGCAAGCCGGCCTGGCCGGCGGCCCTCGACGACGTCATCGCCGTCGGCGCCGGGGACGGCCGCAGGGGCGGGGCGGAGGCCGGGTTCACGCCGACGCGGGCACCCTGGATCGACGTGCTGTCCGACGGCGTGGACGTCGACTCGACGTACCTCACCGGGCCCGTGCGGGTCGACCTCACCCTGCGGACCGACGCCGTCACGCCGTTCTCCGGGTTCGCCCGGTGGAGCGGCAGCTCCTTCGCGGCGGCACTGGTCAGCGGGGCGATCGCGGCGCGGACGGTGCCGGGGCGCACGACCGCGCGCGCGGCCTGGGACGCCCTCCTGGCCGAGCTCCCCGACGGTCGGGTGGACGCGCTGGAGAGCGGGTCGCCGCGGGTCCCGCGGTTCCTGCCGCTGCTCGACCCCGGACCGCCGCCCGAGGCCGCACAGAGCAGCTCAGAGTGAGAACCACTCGGTCCGCAGGACGCCGGCCGGGGTGCCGCAGCGCAGCTGGACCTCGCCACCGGCCGGCAGCTCGAAGGTGAAGCAGCCCACCTCGTCGACGGCCGTGTGGTCCAGCACGCCGTCCCGGCCGAGCAGGGTGACCTCGCCCTCGGTCGGCGGGACGAGCTGACCGAGCAGCCCCTCCTCGGTGACGCTGAGCTCGACCGCCAGCCGGCCGCCCTCGAAGACCAGGGTGCGCGGCGCCACGTCGGCGCTGCGGACCAGGGCGGGGTCGCCGGCCGTCGAGTCGGAGGTGAGCGCGGCGAGCTCCGCGTCGACGGTCCGCCAGGACCAGGCGGCCTCACCGGCGGCGCGCACCGCGGGCGGGATCGGCCCGACCGACCGGACCGCCTGGGCGATCAGGTCCAGGAGCCGGTCGTCCTCATCCGGGCCGGGGGTCGTCATCGGGGGTCACCTCCCTCCTCGTCCGGGTCTGCCGTGCATCGTCCACCCCCGTCCGCCGGACCACCAGGGAGCGCCGGGCTCCCCGGCCGCACCACCGCGGCCCGTCTCGATACGGACCCGCGGGAGGCCGCCGGGATACACCCGCCCGCCGCGGACCCGCGCGCGCGGCCGGGCCTTGCGGGCCGCGGAGCGCAGCCACGAGGCTGGCGCCCCTCCCAGGGAAGGAGTCGCCGTGCCCGCCCCCACCGACCACGAGCTGTTCGACCTCGGGGACCTGCCCCTCCAGAGCGGCGCCACCCTCCGGGGTGCGCAGCTGGCCTACAAGACCTACGGCACGCTCGACGCGGACCGGTCGAACGTGGTGCTCCACCCCACCTGGTTCAGCGCGTGGCACGACGCCAACGCGTGGTCGTTCGCGCCGGGTACCGCCTGCGACCCGAGTCGGTACTTCGTCGTCGTCCCCAACCAGCTCAACAACGGCCTGTCCAGCTCGCCCAGCAACACGCCGCCGCCCTTCGACGGCCCGCACTTCCCGGCCGTGACCTTCCACGACCAGGTGGAGGCCCAGCACCGCCTGCTCACGCAGAAGTGGGGCATCGAGTCGATCGAGCTGGTGGTGGGCTCCTCCATGGGGGCCGGGCAGACCTACCAGTGGGCGGTCAGCCACCCGGAGATGGTCAAGCGGGCGGCGCCGATCGTCGGCTCCAGCCGCACCAGCGAGCACAACCAGGTGTTCCTCAAGAGCCTGCGGGCGACGCTGACCCTCGACCCGGCGTTCAAGGGCGGGCACTACTCCCCCGACGCGCTGCCCACCGCGGGGCTGCGCGCCTTCGCCCGCATCTACGCCGGCTGGGGCCTGTCCCAGGCGTTCTACTGGCAGCGCGCCTACCGGGAGATGGGCTACTCCTCCCTGGAGGACTTCCTCGTCGGCTTCTGGGAGGGGTTCTGGCTCGACGGCCGCGACCCGAACAACCTGCTGGCGATGCTGTGGACCTGGGAGAACGGCGACGTCGGGAAGACGCCGGGGTTCGACGGCGACACCGAGGCGGCGCTGCGGTCGATCCGGTGCCCGCTGATCGCCATGCCGGCCCGCACCGACCTGTACTTCCCGCCGGAGGACGAGCAGTGGGCCTCGCAGTTCATCGAGCACGGTGAGGTGCGGGTCATCGACACGATCTGGGGGCACTTCGCCGGACTGGGCATGAACACGGCGGACAACGAGGTCATCGACGACACCCTGCGGGAGCTGCTCAGCCGCCCCACCTGACCCCTCGCGGGCGGGGTCGCCCGCGCGCGGTCCCCGCGCCGGAGCGACCCTGCCCGACCCCTGCCGCGCAGGTCAGGGGCGCCTCCCGGCTTCTTGCGACCGAGTTGCAACAACTACGCTGGCGGCTCCACGACGCCCGCCGACCGGGCGGCTCCCCCGACGGCGACTGGAGCCCCGCTGTGCCCCGACCTGCCCGACCGGCCCCGGCGCGCCTGACGGCGGCCGCCGGCGTCCTCCTCCTCGCCGCCTGCACGGCACCGGGCGGGGCCGGACGGGCCGGGGACGCCGCCGACCGCCGGATCGTGCTGGCCGACGCCTACGAGCCCGAACTGCTCAACCCGATGGCCGGGCACGGCGAGACCGGCGGCTCCCGGGTCTACGACGGCCTGGTGCGGCTGTCCGGCGGGCCGGGCCTCCCGGTCCTGGAACCCGCCCTGGCCGTCGCGGTGCCGGAGAGCGACCCCACGGCGACGGTGTGGACGGCGTCCCTGCGGGAGGGGGTGGAGTTCAGCGACGGCACCACCTTCGACGCCGCCGACGTGGTCGCCACCTACGAGGCGGTCCTCGACCCGGCGTCCGCCTCACCGATCGCGGCCAACTACTCGATGATCGACACCGTCGAGGCGGTGGACGACACCACCGTCGTCTTCCGGCTGGCCCACCCCTACGCGCCCTTCGCCACCAAGCTGCTGCTCGGCATCGCCCCGTCGGAGGCGCTCGCCACGCCCGGACCGGCCGAGGCCTCGCCGCTCAACACCGAGCCGGTCGGCACCGGGCCCTACCGGCTCGCCGAGCGCCGCGGCGACCGCTCGGTCTACACCGCCAACCCGAGCTACTGGGACGGCGCCCCCGAGGTCGAGGAGCTCGTCGTCGAGTACGTGCCCGACGACAACACCCGGGCCCAGCGGATGGCCGCCGGTGAGTTCGACGGCACGACCCTGCCGCCGCTGCTGGCCGCGACGTTCGACGACGACGAGGACGTCACCGTCGTCGCGCACCCGAGCGCCGACCACCGTTCGGTCTCGCTGCCGGCCGGGAACCCGGTCGCGGGCGACCCCGCCGTGCGGCTCGCCCTCAACCACGCCGTGGACCGCGAGGCGATGGTGGCGTCGATCCTCGGCGGGCGCGGGCGTCCGGCGTCCACCCCCGTCCCCGAGGTGTTCGGCGAGTACCACGACCCCACCGCCGCGTTCGCCCACGACCCGGCACGGGCCCGGGCGCTGCTGGACGCGGCCGGCTGGGTCGAGGGCCCGGACGGCATCCGGGTGCGCGACGGGCAGCGGGCCCGGTTCACCCTCATGTACTTCCCCGAGGAGACGCTGCGCCGCGACCTCGCCCAGGCCTTCGCCTCCGACGCGCTCGCGGTCGGGGTGGAGGTGGACCTGGAGGCCGTCGACCGGCCACGGTTCCGGCCGCGCATCCCGACCGACGCCGGCCTCCTCGGCGGCGGCGACGTGCCCTTCGACCCCGACACGCAGCTGTACAACGGCCTGCACTCGGTCTTCACCGAGGACGGCGTCGGCGGCCCGTTCGACAACCCGGGCGACTGGGCCGACCCGGTCGCCGACGCCGCGCTCGACGAGGCCCGGCGCAGCACCGACCACGCCGTGCGGGTGGCGAGCTACCGGACGGTGCAGCAGCGGTTCGTCAGCGACCCGCCGGCGGTCGTGCTGGCCTTCCTCGACCACGTCTACGTGGTGCGCGACGGCGGCTGGACCGGGACCGAGCCGGTCCTGGAACCGCACTCGCACGGGGTGAGCTGGGGCCCCTGGTGGAACCTGCGCGAGTGGCGGTGGGCCGGATGACCCCGCCCGGCGCCGCGCCGGGGCTGGTCGCCACCCCACCCTCCACCGGGCCCCTCCCGCACCCGGGGCCGTCGCCGCGCCGCACCCGCGCGCGGGCGGCCGCCCGCATGGCGGCCCGGCGGCTGCTGGTCGTCGTCCCGGTGGTCGCCGCCGTCTCCCTGGGCGTCTTCGCGGCGGCCGCGGCCTCGCCGTTCGACCCCCTGGCCGGCTACCTGGGCGACCGCTACCTCACCACCACCCAGGCGGTGCAGGACCGCATCGCCGAGGAGCTCGGCACCGGGCAGCCCTGGTACGTGCAGTACGGCCGGTGGCTGGCGGAGCTGCTCGCCGGCGACCTCGGCACGTCGCGGTCCTTCGGGCAGCCGGTGGCCGACGTCGTCGCCGAGCGACTGCCGTGGACGCTGCTCCTGGTGGGCGTCGCCCTCGCGGTCGCGGTCGTCCTCGCGCTCGCCCTCGGCACCTGGACGGCGCACCGGCGCGGGGGGCTGGTCGACCGGGTCGTCACCCCCGTGTGCCTGGTGCTGCAGGCCGTGCCCCCCTTCGTCGTGGCGCTCGCTGCCGTGGCGGTCCTCGGTCTGGGTCTGGCCTGGCTGCCGGTCGCGGGGCTGACCGACGCCGGCGCCGAGCTGTCGGCCGGCCAGGTGGCCCGCCACCTCGCCCTCCCCGCGCTGGTCCTCGCCTCCTCGCAGGTGCCGTGGCTGCTGCTCAACGTGCGCCAGTCCCTGCTCGGCGCCCTCACCGAGGACCACGTGCAGGCCGCCCGCTCGCGCGGCCTGCGGGAGCGGACCGTCGTGCTGCGGCACGCCCTGCCCACGGCCCTGCTGCCCTTCGTGACCCTGCTCGGCGCGCGGCTGCCCGAGCTGGTGGTGGGCGCGGTCCTCGTCGAGGAGGTGTTCAGCTGGCCGGGGCTGGCGCAGGCGGTGGTGACCTCGGCGGTCGAGCTGGACTTCCCGCTGCTGGCGTTCCTCACCCTGCTGACGACCCTCGCCGTGCTCCTCGGGTCCCTGCTCGCCGACCTCGCCTACGTGCTCCTGGACCCCCGGGTGGCGGCCGATGGCTGACCGCCGCCGGCTGGCCGGGGGGCTGCTGGTGCTGGCGGTGCTCGTCGGCTACGCCGTCCTCGTGCCGTGGATCGCCGGTGTCGACGAGCGGGTCACCGACTTCGCCGCCGCCCGGCAGGGCCCCGCACCCGGCCACCCGTTCGGCACCGACTCCGCCGGCCGCGACCTGTTCGTCCGGACGGCGGCCGGGCTGCGGGTGTCGCTGCTGGTCGCGGCCGTGTGCGCGGTCGTCTCCACGGTCCTCGGCGCGGTGGTGGGAGCGCTGTCCGGAGCCGTCGGGGGGCGGCTCGACCGCCTGCTCATGCGAGCGGTCGACGCGCTCAACGCCGTGCCGCACCTGCTGCTGGGCATCGTCCTGGTGGCCCTGTTCCGCGGCAGCCTGGCGGCGGTCGTCGCGGCGATCGCCCTCACGCACTGGACGCAGGTGGCGCGCATCGTCCGCGCCGAGGTGCTGTCGCTGCGCGACCGGGAGCACGTCGACGCCGCCGTCCTCGGGGGCGCGTCGCGCTGGTACGTGGTGCGCCGGCACCTGCTCCCCGCCGCGCTGCCGCAGGCGCTGGTGGCCGCGGTCCTGCTGCTGCCGCACGCCGTGTGGCACGAGTCGACGCTGAGCTTCCTCGGGCTGGGCCTCCCGCCCCACCGGGCGAGCCTCGGCACACTGCTGGAGGAGGCCCGCAGCTCCCTGCTGCTCGGCGGCTGGTGGACCCTCGCCTTCCCGGCCCTCGGCCTGGTGCTGGCCACCCTCGCCGTGGCCGCCGTCGGGTCCGCGCTGCGGGACCGGGTGGCCGTCCCCCGCCGGGTGGAGGTGGACCTGTGACCGGCACCGACGACGTCCTCACGGTGACCGGCCTCTCGGTGCGGTTCCGGCTGGGCCGCCGGTCCGGGCGGCGGGGGCCCGGCGCCGAGGTGCACGCCGCCACGGACGTGTCCTTCCGCCTGCGGCGCGGCCGGGTGCTCGCCCTCGTCGGGGAGAGCGGTTCGGGCAAGTCGGTGCTCGCCGGCGCGCTGCTGCGCCTGCTGCCGGACGACGCCGTCGTCACCGGGCACGCGCTGCTGACGCCCCGGGGGGACGGCCGGCGCCCCGTCGACCTGCTCACCGCCGACGAGGCGGTGCTTCGCGGCGCCGTCCGGGGACGGCGGGTGGCGCTGGTCCCCCAGTCCGCGGTCACCGCGCTCACCCCCGTCCGCACCGCCCGGGCGCAGCTGCAGGAGACGGTGCGCGAGCTGACCCCCGGGGTGGACCCCCGCGCGCGGGCCGACGAGCTGGCCGGGCGCGTCGGCCTCCGACCGGTCGACCTGGACCGGTTCCCGCACGAGCTCTCCGGTGGGATGGCGCAGCGCGTGGTCGTGGCGCTGGCCCTGGCCGGCGACCCCGAGGTGGTGCTGGCCGACGAGCCCACCGCCGGACTGGACCGGCCGCTGGTCGACCGCACGCTGGCCCTGCTCCGCGAGGTGGCCGACGGCGGGTGCGCCGTCCTGCTCATCACCCACGACCTGGGCGCGCTGCGCCGCACGGGGGTCGCCGACGACCTCGCGGTCCTGTACGCCGGCCGGGTGCTGGAGTCCGGACCCGCGGGGGAGGTGCTCGACTGCCCGGCGCACGACTACACCCGTGACCTGCTGCGCGCGCTGCCCTCGGGCGGGCTGGTCCCCATCCCCGGCGACCCGCCGCAGCTCACCGACCTGCCCCCGGGGTGCGCCTACCACCGCCGCCGTCCCGACGCCGGCCCCTGCGACGGCGGGCACACGCTGCACCGAGGCGCCGGCCGGACGGTGCGCTGCCGGCCCGTGGAGGTCCCGGGGTGCTGACCGTCACCGGCGTGGACGTCGGCCACCTGCCGGGCGCGCCGGTCCTCACGGGCGTCGACCTGCGGATCGCCCCGGGCGAGGTCGTCGGCCTCGGCGGCCCGAGCGGGAGCGGCAAGTCGACGCTGGCCCGCGTCACCGCGCTGCTGCTCGCGCCCTGGCGCGGCGCCGTCGCGGTGGACGGGGTCCCGGTGACCGGCGTCCGCCACCGCGTGCCCCGGGAGCTGCGCACGGCGGTCGCGATGGTCTTCCAGTCGCCCCGCCGCTCGGTGGACCCGCGGCTGCGGCTGGCCGAGATCGTGGCCGAACCGCTCCGGCACCGCGCGGCCACCGCGGGACGGCGCGGGGCGGGGGCGCGCGCGGACCGGGTCGCCGAGCTGGCCGCGACCGTCGGCCTGACCGCGGACCTGCTGGACCGCCGTCCGCACCAGGTCAGCGACGGGCAGCTGCAGCGGGCGTGCCTGGCCCGTGCACTGGCCCAGGAGCCGCGCTACCTGGTCTGCGACGAGATGACCGCGATGCTCGACGCGTCCACGGCCGCGGGGCTGGTCGGCGTCGTCCGGGCCCAGGTGGACACCGCAGGCCTCGGCGTGCTGACCGTCAGCCACGACGACGACCTGCTCGACGTCTGGGCCGACCGCCGGCTGTCCACCGGTCCCTGGCGGCAGCGTCCCGCCGCGTGAGCGGCCGGCGTCAGTCGTCGTCCCCGTGACAGACGCAGGCGCACTCGCCGGTGCAGAACGTGTGGTTGCCGTGGTCGCAGGGCGTCGTGTGCACTGCCCACTCCTCTCATCGGCCCGCCGGGAGGTCCGGCGGGGGTGGCAGGGGCCGGCGGCGCGGCGCCGCGGCGCGGACGGAGGGCGTCGGGTCCGGGAGCGTCCCGGCCGGGAGCCCGAGGACCACCTCCAGGCGGCGGCACGTCGGCGGTCCGGGGCTCCGGTCGCCGGTCTCCCAGGCGCGGACGGTCTGTCCCGACCGGTCGACGGCGCGGCCGAGGCCGGCCCGGGTGAGGCCGGCGGACAGCCGCGCGGCCCGGAGGCCGCCGGGGACCTCCTCCGGTCGCCAGCGCGGCCCGGGCGGCAGCGGGGGCAGCTCGATGCCGCAGGAGCCCACCACGTCCGCGGTGGGCCGCCGGTACACCACGGCCATGCGCCGGGCCACGGCGACGGGCACCCGCCGGTCGCCGGCCTCGTACCGCGCCAGCGACCCCAGGGCGATCCGCAGGTACGCCGCGGCCTCGCGCTGCGACATGCCGGCCTCCCGGCGCAGGCGGCGCAGCGGTCGCGGATCGGGCGGCGCCGGCCGGCGCGGCGGGTGCGCCGCCAGGGCCGCCACGTCGGTGTCGAGGACGCGGGCCAGTTCGGCCGCGACGCCCGAGGGCACACGGACGCCGGCGGTCTCCCACATCGACAGGGTCGTCGGTGCCACCGCCACCAGGCGCGCCAGCGCCCGCCCGGACAGCCCGGCCCGGCGCCGGACCGACGCCAGCGACGGCAGCGCCACGCCGTCCAGCCGGGCCGGCGGGGAGTCGGCGAACAGGGCGTCGACCCCGGCGGCCGGCAGCCCCAGCAGCGCGCCGAGCAGCGGCCAGTGCCCGCGGACGGGGCGGCGGACCCCCTTCTCCCACGCGGCCACGGTCGGCCGACTCACCAGCAGCGCCCGGGCCAGCTCCGTCGCCGTCAGGCCCGCCGCCGCGCGGGCCTCGGCGAGGGTCCGCGGGCGGTCGCCCACCGTCGGGGCCGGCGCGCGGCTGCCGGCGTCCCGCGGGGCGGCCGGCCGGGTGGGGACCGGAGCCGCCAGCGTGCCGGTCATCAGCGTCCGAGCGCGTCGAGGCCGGCGGTGACCAGGCCGGGCACGGCCTCGGCGGCCCGCCGGGCGTCCCGGCCGGCGTCGGCGCCGGCGTGGGCCCGGTGGGCGATCCCCTCGGCGATGACGGCCAGCTTGAGGTGGGCCAGCCCCAGGTAGAACGGCCAGTCGCCGAGGGCGCGGCCCGAGCGGCGGGTGTAGGCCTCGGCCAGCTCGTCGGGCGCGGGCAGCCGGGGGCTGGTCCAGGCCGCGGGCAGGCCGAGGACGACGTCGAGCGCCGGGTGCCGGTACACGCACATCAGCGCCACGTCGGTCAGCGGGTCGCCGAGCGTCGACAGCTCCCAGTCGACGACGGCGCGGACCGTGCCCGGGTCGTCCCGGTCGAGGATGGCGTTGTCGATGCGGTAGTCCCCGTGCACGACGGCGACCTCCGACGAGGCCGGCACCCGGTCGGCGAGCAGGGCGTGCAGCCGCTCGAGGTCCGGGCACTCCCGGGTGCGGACGGAGTCCCACTGGCGCCGCCACAGCGCGACCTGCCGGGTGAGGAAGCCCTCCGGCCGGCCGAACCCGGACAGCCCCACGGCGTCGACGTCGACCGCGTGCAGCGCGACGAGCACCTCGACCAGACCGTCGGTGGTCCGCCCCAGCACCTCGTCGGAGAGCGCGGCCAGGTCGTCGCGGTCGCGCACCACCACGCCGTCCACCCACTCGACGACGGTGAAGGGGGCGCCCAGCACCGACTCGTCCTCGCAGAGGCTGACCGGTCGGGCGACCGGCACCGCCGTCCCCTGCAGCGCGCTGGTGACCCGGTGCTCCCGGACCATGTCGTGCGCCGAGGCGGTCAGGCCGGCCAGCGGCGGCCGTCGCACCACCCAGCGGGAGACACCGTCGGTCACCGCGTAGGTCAGGTTGGACCGGCCCCCGGCGATCAGCTCGGCCGTGAGCGGGCCCGCCGGTTCCACCCCGCGGGCGACGAGGTGGGCGCAGAGGGCGTCGAGGTCCAGCCCGGGCACGCCGCTCACGACGCCGTCCGGGACCGGGCGGCCCGGACCGCGCGCTTGGCGATGGCGAACCGGTGCACCTCCGACGGCCCGTCGTAGACCCGGAACGGGCGGACCTCGCGGGCGATGCGGGCGATCGGCAGGTCCGCCGACACGCCCAGCCCCCCGCACAGCTGCATCGCCCGGTCGACGACCCGTCCGATCGCCTCGCCGCCGAACGCCTTCGCGATCGACGTCTCTTGCCCCGCCGACGAGCCGGCGTCCAGCGCCGCGCAGGCCACGTCCAGCAGCGCCCGGGTGGCCGCGAGGTCGATCTCGTTGTCGGCGATCAGCTGCTGGGCCAGGCCCAGGTCGGCGATCGCGCTGCCGAAGCCGCGCCGGGCCGCCGCGTGCTCCACCGCCACCTCCTGGGCCCGCACGGCCGCGCCCAGCCACCGCATCACGTGGGTCATCCGGGCCGGCCCCAGCCGCACCTGGGCGTTGGCGAACCCCTGGTCGACCTCGCCCAGCACCGCGTCGTCACCGACGACGAGCCCGTCGAACACCACCTCGCAGTGCCCGCCGACCATCGAGCGGTCCATCGTCGGCACGTGCCGGCCCACCTCGAGACCCGGTGCGCCGGCCGGGGCGAGGAACATCGTGCCGCCGCCCCGCTCCCCCGGGTCCCCGCTGGTGCGGGCCATGACGATGAAGAAGCCGGCCCCGTCGGCGCCGGTGATGAAGGTCTTGCGCCCGTCGATCCGCCACCCGCCCGGCACCCGGGACGCCGTCGTGGCCAGCGCCGACGGATCGGAGCCCGCACCCGGCGCCGGCTCGGTCATCGCGAACGCCGAGCGCACCTCCCCGGCCACCAGCGGGGCCAGGTACTCCTCCCGCTGCGCGGGCGTGGCCACGTGCGCCAGCAGGTGCACGTTGCCCTCGTCCGGTGCGGCCGCGTTGATCGCCAGCCCGCCGAACAGCGAGTACCCGGCCGCCTCGAACACCCGGGCCCGCTGCAGCATCGACAGCCCCAGGCCGCCGACGTCCACCGGCGCGTGCGGCGCCAGCAGCCCCCGCTCCCGCGCCGCGCCCTGCAGTTCCCGGCGCAGCGCGTCCCCGCCCGCGGCGGTCACGTCGCCGTCGAACCGGTCCTCCACCGGGAGGACCACCTCGCGCACCAGCTCCCGGGTCCGGGCCACGAGGTCGGGGACGTCGGGCTCGGCGCTCGCGGATCCGGCGGGCGCGGCCGTCGTACTGGTCACGGGGCGGGTCTCCTCTGGTGGGGTCGGGCGGGGACGGGGACCGCCGGCGCGGGTCAGCCGATCCGGCGGAACAGCGCGGCCAGCGCCTGGCCGCCGCCGATGCACATCGACACCACGCCCAGCTCGAGGTCGCGGCGGAGCATGTCCTGCACCACCCGCAGGGTCAGGATCGCCCCGGTGGCGCCGACCGGGTGGCCCAGGGCGATGGCCCCGCCGTAGGGGTTGGTGCGCTCGGGGTCCAGGCCGGCGTCCCGGATGCAGGCGACCGCCTGCGCGGCGAAGGCCTCGTTGAGCTCCACCGTGCCGATGTCGGCCGGGGTGGTGCCGGTCTGCGCGAACAGCGCCTGCAGGGCCAGCACCGGGGCGTAGCCCATGAGCTCGGGCTCCAGGGCGGCGGTGGTCACCGCCTCCAGCGCGACCAGGCCGGTGGCACCGCGGTCGCGGGCCACCTCCTCGGTGGTCAGCACCAGCGCGGCGGCGCCGTCGTTGATACCGGAGGCGTTGCCGGCGGTGACCGTGCCGCCGGCCTGGAACGCCGGCCGCAGCGCAGCCAGCGCCTCGGCGGTGGTGCCGGGCTTGGGGTGCTCGTCGGCGGCGACCGTCGTGGGCCGGCGCCCCCCGGTGGTCACCGGCACGATCTCCTCGTCGAAGGCGGCCTTGGCCTCGACGGTGGCCGCCCGCCGCTGCGACTCGAGGGCGAACTCGTCCTGCTCGGTGCGGCTGACGCCGTACCGCTCCGCGACCCGCTCGGCGGTGACGCCCATGTGGATCTCCGAGAACGGGTCGGTGAGCATCATGACCGTGCCGTCGACCAGCGTGCGGTCGCCCAGCCGCCAGCCGCTGCGGGCGCCGAAGTCGTAGAACGGCATCCGCGACATCGACTCGTCGCCGCCGGCCACGGCGATGCCGGCCGCGCCCCAGCGGATCTGCATCGCCGCCGACCACACCGCCTGCAGGCCGGAGCCGCACAGCCGGTTCACCGTGTGCGCCGGGGTCCGGGTCGGCAGCCCGGCGGCCAGTGCCACCCGCCGCGCGTTGTAGGCGTCCGCGCCGACCTGCCCGATGCAGCCCATGACGACCTCGTCGACGTCCTCGGGTGCGACCGCGGTCCGCTCCAGGGCGGCCCGGGTGGCCGCCGCACCCAGCTCGTGCGCCGGCACGTCCTTCAGCGCCCCGCCGAAGCTGCCCACCGGTGTCCGGGCGCCGCCCAGCACGACGATCCGACCGTTCTGCGTCATGTCCGTCCCTACTTCTTCTCTGGCTTCTTGCGAGATCGGTGGTACTGGCGGGCGGGCGGGGCCCGCTCCGGGAGCACCGGGCTCCGGCTGCCCCCGTGCCGGCCGGTCACCCTGCTCAGGCGCGTGGCCCGCCGGCGACGTAGACGACCTGTCCCGACACGAACCCCGCCCCCTCGCCCGTGAGGAAGGACACCACGGAGGCGATGTCCTCGGGCTGTCCGACCCGCCGGACGGGGATCTCCGCGGCCGCGGTGGCCATGAACTCCTCGAACGGGACGCCGACCCGCTCGGCGGTCGCCCTGGTCATCTCCGTCTGGATGAAGCCGGGGGCGATGGCGTTGGCGGTGACGCCGAACTTGCCGAGCTCGATGGCGAGGGTCTTGGTGAAGCCCTGCAGGCCGGCCTTGGCCGCGGAGTAGTTGGCCTGACCGCGGTTGCCCAGCGCCGAGATGCTCGACAGGTTGACCACGCGGCCCCAGCCGGCCTCGATCATGTGCTTCTGCACCGCGCGGGTCATGAGGAACGCGCCGCGCAGGTGGACGTCCATGACGGTGTCCCAGTCGGACTCGGTCATCTTGAACAGCAGGTTGTCGCGGGTGACACCGGCGTTGTTCACCAGGACCGTCGGCGGTCCCAGCGCCGTGGTGACCTGGTCGACGGCCGAGGCGACCGCCTCGGGGTCGGCCACGTCGACGGCGGCGGCGACCGCCCGCCCGCCGGCCGCCTCGATCTGCTCCGCCGTCTCCTCCGCCCCGCGCTCGTCGAGGTCCAGGACCCCGACGGCGAAGCCGTCCCCGGCCAGCCGACGGGCCACGGCCGCCCCGATCCCGCGGGCCGCCCCCGTCACCACTGCCGTCCGTCCGTTGCCGCCGCTCATCGTCCCCACTCCGCTCGTCGTCCCGCCCACCCTCACCGCCCGGGGTCCCCGCGCCGGGGACCGGACGACGCGCGCGGCGTCGCCCGGCCCCCGGGGCGGTCCTCCGGCCGCCCGGACCGCCTACTGCGGCAGCCCGCTGCCGAACTTCGCGGCCACCCGCTCCTGGGAGACCTTCGGCGTCCAGCGGTCCTCCTGGTCGGCCCAGAGGTCCCGCAGCTGCGGCATGACCTCGGTGCCGAACAGCCGGTTGTTCTCCGCCGCGACCTCCTCCGGGAGGTTCCCGACGTGCATGCAGGTGATCAGCTGGCCGATCCGCAGGTCGGTCGCCAGCGCCCGCACGCGCTGCGCCACCCGCTCCGGGGTGCCCGCGATGATGTAGCCCAGCTCGTCGTACTCCCAGAAGCTGAGCTCGCCGCGCGCGGCCTTGAGCCGCTCCTCGTTGCTGATCACCTTCGCCCGGTCCAGGGTGCTCCGGATCGACGCGGGGGTGTTGTAGCCGGGCGGGGTCGCGAACTCGATGGCGGTCGGGTTCTGCCGGTAGAAGTACTTGACCGCCTCGGAGTACTGCCGCTCCGCCTCCTCGTCGGTGTCGGCGCAGCAGATCACCTGGGTGAAGGCCATGCGGTTGGGGTTCATGTTCGCCCCCTGGCTCTCGGTGTAGTCCCAGAACCCCTTCACGATGGGCTCGGCGCTCTGCTTCCCCGAGAAGGACAGGTAGCCGTAGCAGTAGTCGAGGGCGTTGACGACGTCCCAGGTCTCCGGGCTGCCGCTGCCGGGGATCCACACCGGGATGTCCTGCTGGACCGGCCGCGGCCAGGTGTTCACGTACCGCAGCTGGGTGTACTTGCCGTTGAAGGCGAAGGGCTCCTCGGCCTTCCACGCGCGGCTGATCAGGTCGCGGGCCTCGTGGAAGCGCTCGCGCAGCTCGATCGGCGGGACCCCGTAGGAGAACGCGGTGTCCATGGGGGTGCCGAAGACGATGCCGGCGATGATCCGGCCGCCGGAGAGGCAGTCGAGCATCGCGATCTCCTCGGCCACCCGGATCGGCGGGTTGTACAGCGCGAGGGAGTTGCCGCACAGCGCGATCGCCGCGTTCTCCGTGGTCGCCGCGAGGATGCTGGCGATCAGGTTCGGCGACGGCGTCATCGCCAGCGACGTCTGGTGGTGCTCGTTGAGCAGCAGCGAGTCCCAGCCCAGGCCGTCGGCCTGCTGCATCAGCCGGATGTACATGTGGTAGTCCTCGCCCACCTGGGTGGGGTCGGCCACGGTGATGGGTGCGGTCACCCAGGAGCTGCGGTTCACGTCGCCGTAGTCCGGCGGGAGCTTGGTGTAGTACTGCTGGGCGAACCAGTGGAACTTCATCGCGGGGTCTCCTCCCTGGCCGGGGCGCTCAGGCGACGACGCCGACGAGGTGCGTCGACGACGTGGTGCCGGGGAAGTTGGCGACGTCGGCACCGAGCGCCTTGCCCTCCTCCGACCCGAGGCCGGCCTGCATGGCCGCCGGGTCGTCGAAGGTCAGCTCGGCCATCAGGTGGTACTCCGGCAGCGAGCCGTCGGGGCCGGGCTGGAACAGCGTCACCTCGATGTCCCGGAGGCCGGGCACCTTGCGCGCGAGCGGTACGTGGTTGGCCATGTAGTAGGCCTCGAACGCCTCCACGTCGGAGGGACGGTCGTACAGGACGGTCAGCTTGATCACGGGGCCCTCCCGGGGCTGGGTGTGGGGTGGTGCGGATCGGGTGGGGCGGGGTCAGCGGCCGCTGGACCCGGCCTCCATCGCGCCGCCGTCGACGCGGTAGGTCTCGCCGTTGACGAACGCGGACTCGTCCGAGGCGAGGAACAGCACCATGTTGGCGATGTCGCTGGGCAGCCCCACCCGCGGCGAGGCGACCGTGGCCAGCGCCGCGGCCGGCAGGTCGGGGACGGCGTCGAGCAGCTGCTGGGTCTGGATGACCCCGGGCGCGATCGCGTTGCAGCGCACCCCCTGCTTGCCGTGCTGGGCGGCGATGTGCCGGGTCAGGCCGATGACGGCGGCCTTCGTCGTCCCGTAGGCCGTCAGCGCGGTGCCGCCCCGCATGCCGCCCACCGACGCCATGTTGATGATCGAGCCGCCGCCGTTCTCGACCATGTGCGGCAGCGCGTACTTGCAGATCAGGAAGATGCTGCGGACGTTGGTCGCGAAGGCGCGGTCCCACATCTCGACCGAGGTGTCGATGACCGTGGAGTCGGTGAACCACGCGTCGGGGCCGACCAGGGCCGCGTTGTTGTGGATGACGTCGACCCGGCCGTGCTCGCCGATGACCGCCGCGACCAGTTCCTCGATCGACTGCTGGTCGGTCGCGTTGAAGTAGATCGGGGTCGCGGCGTCCCCGATCATGGCGGCGGTCTCCTTGGCGCCGTCCAGGTTGAGGTCGGCGATGACCACCTTCGCGCCCTCGCGGGCCAGCGTGACCGCGGTCTCCCGACCGATGCCCGCCGCGCCGCCGGTGACCAGCGCGACCTTGCCTTCGACCCTGCCCATGTCGTCTCTCCTCCGTCGATTCGGCTCAGGCGTCCAGGAACTTGCTGACCACGGACACGAACTCGTCCTCCTGCTCGACCATCGGGTAGTGGCCGGCGCCCTCGATGAGGGCGAGCTCCGCGTTCGGGACCAGGCGCACGAACTCGTCGGCGTAGGACACCGGCAGCAGGCCGTCGGAGGTGCCGTGCACCACGAGCGTCGGGGCGTCGATCAGCGGCAGGCGACGGCGCAGCCCGCGGTCGGCGATCGGCCACATGAACTTGGTGGCCGTGCCGAGGTTCTGCGCGCTGAACAGGATGGCGCCGTGCGGGTCGTCGGGGTCGGGCACGAAGTTCGTCGGCTCCTGCTTCGGCGCCTCGCCGTGCCACTTGGCGGCCTTCACCGCCCCCGCCTCGCCGAACGGGTCCAGCGCCGGCTCGTCGTCCAGCCAGATGCCGAACGGGTTGACCAGCACCAGCCGGCGGACCAGCTGCGGGGCGATGGCCGCCAGCTCCGCGGCGAACATCCCGCCCAGCGAGTGGCCGACGACGTCGACCTTCTCGACGCCGAGGGACTCCACCAGCTCGCGGTGGTAGAGGGCGACGTCGATGACGTCGGTGAAGTTCTCGAAGCCGGTGGACCTGCCGTAGCCGGGCAGCTCCGGCGCGAGCACCCGGCGGCTCTCGGCCAGCTGCTTGAGGAAGCCGGCGGCGCCGGGGTGCCGCTCGTACCCGTGCAGGTACAGCAGCGGCGAGCCGCTCCCCTCCTCCAGCAGTTCGATGTCGAACGTCCCGATGTTCGGGATCTCCAGCGTGGTCATCGCGTGCTCTCCTGACGACTCGGAACGGGGATCCGGGGCGCGTGGGCCGCGACCCGGTGCTGGTCGGCTCCGGGGGTCCGGTGGTCGGCCAGCGGATCTGGCAGGTACGGCGTCACCCGGACGCCGGACGGCTCGGTGCTCATGGCGGCGGCAGCCCCCCGGGTGTCACGTGCTCAGAAGTCCGGGCCCAGGCCGCCGATCGGCGGCATCCCCGAGTGCGCCCACAGCCCGCCGTCGGCGACCAGGTGGGTGCCGGTGATGAAGCTCGACTCGTCGGAGGCCAGGAACAGGACGGCGTTGGCGATCTCCTCGGCGCGCCCGTAGCGACCCATCGGGATGGCCTCCCGGATGGCCTCCCACGTCGCCGGCGCGGCGTCGTGCAGCCGGTCGATCGGCGGCGTGCCGATGGGGCCGGGGCAGACGGCGTTGCACCGCACGCCCTTGCGGGCGTACTCGATGCCGGTGACCCGCGAGAGGTTGACGACGCCGGCCTTGAGCATGTTGTAGGCGCCGAGGCCGAAGTCGCCGGCCAGCCCGGAGACCGAGGCGGTGTTCACGATCGACCCGCGACCCTGGGCCAGCATGGGTTCCAGGGCCAGCTTGATGGCGTACCAGTAGGAGACCAGCCCGACGTCCAGGGAGCGACGCAGCCCGTCCCACGTGAGGTCGCCGATCCGTCCGGCCTCGAACGAGACGTGGTTGTTGTGCAGGACGTCGAGACGGCCGTGGGTGCTGGTCGCGTACCCGATGACCCGCTCGAGGTCGGCCTGCTGGGAGGCGTCGGCCTCGAGGAAGTCGATCGTGGCCCCGGCCGCCCGCAGCTCCTTGGCCACGGACTCCCCCGCGGCGCCGTCGATGTCGGCGATCACCACGCGGGCGCCCTCACGGGTGAACGCCTCCGCCGTGGCGGCGCCGATGCCGGAGCCGCCGCCGGTGATGACCGCGACCTTGCCGTCGAGACGCATGCGCTGGCTTCCTCTCGGTACGGCGGCGCAACGGTGCGCTGCCGGGATCGGTGGTCCGGGGTGTGCCGCGGGGCGGCGGGGCCGGTGGAGCTGCGGAGGAGCACCGGGCGCGGGCGGTTCGCGTTCCCCGCCCGCCCGCGCCCGGGGGTCAGGCGGTGACGCCGACGCCGCGGAAGGTGGGGGCGTAGGCCGGCTCGTAGCCCTCGGGGAACACGGCGCGGTCGGTCCAGGCGCTGGGCGGGAAGTGCGCGTGGAGCGGGAAGGAGATCATGGTCCGCTTCTCCTCCTCGACCATCCGGTGGATGGCCGGGGCGCGCTCCTCCGGCGTCGTGCCGCGCAGCGCATCCAGCCAGGCCTGCTCGAACTCCGGGGTGGAGACGTTCCACGGGTTGCGGAACGCCCCGGGCAGGTAGTTCTGGTACTGCACCGTCGGGTCGGCGAACGGCGCCCCCATGCCGTTGTAGACGTTGCCCTCCTGGCGGCCGTAGAAGGTGACCGGCGTCGTGGGCGACTCGATGACCCGCGTGTTCGCGGTCATCCCGGCCTCGGCGAGCATCGGGACCAGGGCCTCGGCCACCGCGCGGTGGTCGTCGAGGCTCGGGACCAGCCACTCGAACTCGATGCCGTCGGGGTGGCCGGCCTCGGCCAGCAGCTCGCGGGCCCGCTGCGGGTCGTATCCGTACTCGTCGTTGTCGGGGGTGACGTCGGGGTTGTAGGCCCAGTGGTCCGGCGGCATGAACTGCGCGACCGGCTCGCCGAGACCGAAGAAGACGCCGTCGACGATCGCCTGCCGGTCGATGGCGTGCTGCAGCGCCTGGCGCACCCGGACGTCGTCGAACGGCGGCTTACCGGCGTTCATGTTGATCGACATCACCGACAGGCTCTTCGACGGCGCGGAGTTCAGCCCCGCGCTCGCGGCCTGCTCGGCCTGCGAGGGGTCGAGGTAGGTGAGCTCGGCCTGCCCGGTCTGCAGCATGTTGAACCGCGTGGTCGCCGAGGTCTGCACCACGATCTCGTAGTGCGCGGCCTTGGCCGCCTCCGGGTCCCAGTACTCCTCGTTGCGGTCGTACCGCGACACCTGACCCGGCACGTACTCCACCAGCGTGGCCATGCCGGAGCCGACCGGGTTCTGGTCCAGGTCCGGGTTGTCGAACGCCGCCGGGCTGATCATGCTGCCCAGCCGGTCGGTGAACAGGTTGGGCAGGTCACCGCCGGGACCGTTCAGGTTCAGCCGCACGGTGAACTCGTCGACGACCTCGATGGTCTCGACCCGGGCCAGCTGCCCCTTCAGGGTGCTGGTCTCCAGCGTCTTGGCCCGTTCCAGGTTGGCCTTGACCGCCTCGGCGTTGAACGGCGTCCCGTCGATGAAGGTGACGTCGTCGCGCAGCTCCATCACCAGCGCGGTCTCGCCGTCGACGAACTCCCACGAGGTGGCCAGCTGCGGCGCGAGCTCGTCGTTCGCGTCCAGCATGATCAGCTGGTCGTAGACCAGCCGGAAGAAGATCATGTCCCAGGCGTTGCCCGACCGGTGCGGGTCGAACGTCGAGGGGTTCTGCACGAACACGTAGCGGAAGGTGCCGTTCGGGTCGATCTCACCGGCGCTGCCGCCGCCGCTGCCATCGCCGGCTGTGCTGCCGCCGCCGCAGGCGGACAGCACCAGCGCCAGCACCGTGAGCAGGCCGACCCACAGGCGTGGTCGCCGGGGCCTGCGCACGGACGTCGTACCGCTCACTACGGACCTCCAAGAGGGGTTGGCCGGGGGTGGCTCAGTCGGTGAACTGGCCGCCGGCCGGGTGCAGGATCTGACCGGTCACGAACGAGGACTCGTCGCTGGCGAGGAACAGACAGGCCGCGGCCTGCTCCTCCGGGGTCCCGTTGCGGTGCATCGGCGTGATGCTCATGGCCCACTGGTGCGAGGGGCTGTCCTCGGCGACGTCCCACATCGGCGTCGTGGTGAAGCCCGGGCCGACGGAGTTGACCCGGATGCCGGTGGTGGCCAGCTCGAGGGCCATGACCTTGGTGAGCATCCAGACGCCGGCCTTGGACACGCAGTAGGGCGCAGCGCCGGCGATCGGGATCTTGGCCGCGGTCGAGGCGATGGTGATGATGGAGCCGCCGGTCCCCTGCGCCAGCATCTGCCGCGCCAGCGCCCGGCTGGTCATCATCACGCCGGTGACGTTGATGTCCATGACCCGCTGGAAGGCCGCCGTCGACAACGTGGTCACGTGGCCGGCGTCGCTCTCCAGGCGGGCGACCCGGTCGGCGTCGGACGCCGCGGAGGAGACGCCTGCCGAGGCGACGCCGACGTCCACCCGGCCGAACTCGGCCACCGCGGCGGCGACCAGCGCGTCGCAGTCGGCCTCCACGGTGGTGTCGGTGCGCACGTAGACCGCCCGCCGGCCGGCCTTCTCGACCAGTCGCACGGTCTCGTCGCCGGGCTGGACGTCGCCGATCACGATGTCGGCGCCCTCCTCGGCGAACCGGACGGCGGTGGCCCGGCCGATGCCGCTCGCACCGCCGGTGATCACCGCGACGCGGTCGTGCAGTGCGTGCCCCATGCCGTCCTCCTCAGCACCGGCTCCCGCCGGTCGCATCGCTTCTGGTGGCTCTGAATCTGCTGGGTGCGAGTGACCCGGACAACGGGACACCGACCACCTTGGGAGGCCGGGGCATGTTCCACGTCACACTGCCGACGACGGCCCCATCCCCGCCCCAGACCGCGGTTCTTCCGCGCCTGAGCAGCGCAGTCACCGCCTGCAGCAGGGACACGACGGCCGGGCGGGGAGTGCACCCCGCCCGGCCGTCCCGGTGCGTCGTCCGGGCGCGGGCTGGCCGTGTCAGCCCGCCCGCGCCTCGGTCAGGCGGTGACGCCCACCCCCCGGAAGGTGGGGGCGTAGGCCGGCTCGTAGCCCTCGGGGAACACGGCCCGGTCGGTCCAGGCGCTGGGCGGGAAGTGCGCGTGGATCGGGAAGTTCTTCCGGATCGCCTTCTCCTCCTCGACCATCCGGTGGATGGCGTCCACGCGGGCCTCACGCGTGGCCCCGCGCAGGGAGTCCATCCACGCCTGCTGGAACTCGTCGGTCGTGGTGTTCCACGGGTTCGAGAACTGGCCGGGCAGGCTGGCCTGGTAGGGCAGCGTCGGGTCGGCGAAGGGCGCACCCATGCCGGGGAACACGTTGCCCTCCTGGCGGCCGTAGAAGGTGACGGCGGTCGTGGGCGACTCCACGACGCGCGTGGTCGCCCGCAGGCCGACCTCGGCGAGCATCGGCACCAGCGCCTCGGCCACCGCGCGGTGGTCGTCGAGGCTCGGGACGAGCATCTCGAAGTCCACGCCGTCGGGGTAGCCGGCCTCGGCCAGCAGCTCGCGGGCCCGCTCGGGGTCGTAGCCGTACTCGCCCTCGGGGGTGATGTCCGGGTCGTAGGCCCAGTGGTCCGGCGGCATGTACTGCGCGACCGGCTCGCCCAGGCCGAAGAACACCCCGTCGACGATCGCCTGCCGGTCGACCGCGTGCTCCATGGCCTGGCGCACCCGGACGTCGTTGAACGGCGGCTTCCCGGTGTTCATGTACATCGACATGATCGACAGGCTCTTCGACGGCGCCGAGTTCAGCCCCGCCGCCTGGGCCTGCTCGGCCTGGGAGGGGTCGAGGTAGGTCAGCTCGGCCTGGCCGGTCTGCAGCATGTTGAACCGCGTCGTGGCCGAGGTCTGCACGAGGATCTCGTAGTGCGCGGCCTTGGCCGCCTCCGGGTCCCAGTACTCCTCGTTGCGGTCGTAGCGGGTCACCTGGCCGGGCACGTACTCCACCAGCGTCGCCATGCCCGAGCCCACGGGGTTCTGGTCCAGGTCCGGGTTGTCGAACGCGGCCGGGCTGATCATGCTGCCCGCGGTGGCGGAGAACAGCGCCGGCAGGTCACCACCGGGGCCGTTGAGGTTGATGCGGACGGTGAACTCCTCCACCACCTCCACCGACTCGACCCGGGCCAGCTGCCCCTTCAGGGTGCCGGTCTCCAGCGTCTTGGCGCGCTCGATGTTGGCCTTGACCGCCTCGGCGTTGAACGGCGTCCCGTCGGTGAACGTCACGTCGTCGCGCAGCTCCATCACCAGCGCGGTCTCGCCGTCGACGAACTCCCACGAGGTGGCCAGCTGCGGCGCGAGCTCGTCGTTCTCGTCCAGCATGATCAGCTGGTCGTAGACCAGCCGGAAGAAGATCATGTCCCACGGGTTCGCCGACCGGTGCGGGTCGAACGTCGAGGGGTTCTGCACGAACACGTAGCGGAAGGTGCCGTTCGGGTCGATCTCACCGGCACTGCTGCCGTTGCCGGCCGAAGCCCCACCGCCACATGCGGACAGCACCAGGGCCAGGACCGACAGCAGCCCGATCCACCACCGAGGTCGTCCTGACCTGCGGGCGGACGTCGTCGTACCGCTCACGTGCACCTCCAAGAGAAGTCGGACCTGCGCCGATTCGTGGCAAGGAACCTGGCGTGTCGGGGTGGTCGGCGACAACAGGAGTCCGACCACCCCGAGAGGCCTCCGTGTGGTCTCCGTCACACAGGGCTGTGCACGGCGACGACCGCCTGACCAGGGCGGAGGTGCGGAGACGACGACGCGGGGGGGGGGGGGGGGGGGGGGGGGGCGCCCCGGGGGGGGGGGGGGGGGGGGGGGGGGGGGGGGGGGTTGACGGGGGCGCGAGGGGCGACTCCC
>NZ_JBJGZS010000028.1:0-63103 GCF_054050635.1 Geodermatophilus sp. SYSU D00079
CCCCCCCCCCCCCCCCCCCCCCCCCCCCCCCCCCCCCCCCCGGGGGGGGCCCCCCCCCCCGCCCCCGCGCCCCCCCCCCACGCCGCGCCCGCGGCGTACGGGTGGTGGAGGGGTTCCCGGGGCCCGGCGCGGCCCTACGGTCGAGGGACGCCGCCGCGACGGCACCCGGACCGGCCGTGCGGTGCCGCGGGACGCCCCCGCCCGCGGCACCGCCCGGTCACCCCGTGGACGGCGCTCAGGAGCTCCGCAGCTCCGCGAGGATCGGGCCGGCCACCTTGAACGCGTGGTTGGCCGCCGGCACGCCCGCGTAGACCGCGGCGTGCTGGATGCACTCGCCGATCTCGGCGTCGGTGAGGCCGTTGTTCACCGCCGCGCGCACGTGCAGCGCGAACTCGTCCCAGTGCCGCAGCGCGATGGTGATCGACAGGGTCATCAGGCTGCGGTCACGGCGGGCCAGCCCCGGTCGCTGCCAGATGTCACCCCAGGCCACGCGGGTGATGAAGTCCTGGAAGTCGGCGGTGAACGGCGTCGTGCCGGCCACCGCGCGGTCGACCCACTCGTCGCCGAGCACCTGCCGGCGGGTGGCCATGCCGGCCTCACGCCGGGCGTCGTCGGTGCTGGGCAGCTCGCTCATCAGGCTCCTCGGTCGGGGTGGGTGGGCAGCGCAGGGGTCAGGCTGCGCCGTCGGTGAGTGCCGCGTGCTCGGCGAGAGCAGCGTCGACCTGGGCCCCGGCCTCGCCCACGTCGGGCGCCGCGGCGGCGAGGACGGCGGCGGCGTCGACGTCGGTGCGCGCGGCGACCACCTCGGCCAGCGGCCGGCCGGTGTCGCGCGCCTCCCGGACCGCGGCGGCCGCGGCGTCGTGGGCCGGCCCCTTCCCCAGGGACGGGGTGAGCGCGTCGGCCAGCGCGCCGGCCAGCGGGCCCTCCGCGGCCGCGGCGGCGGTGGCGGCCATCCGGGCGACGTCGGGCCGCAACCCGCGCAGGCTCTCGGCCAGCCAGGACGCGGCCGACCCGACGGTGGTGAGCAGGTCGGTCAGCGCCGGCCACTCGCTGTGCCAGGCACCGGCGGCGCGCTCGTGCTCCTGCTCCATGGCGGCCAGCAGCGTGGCGACCAGGCCCGGAGCGCGGCGGGCGCAGGCGCGGGCGGAGATCGCCGCGACCGGGTTGCGCTTGTGCGGCATCGCCGACGAGCCGCCGCGCCCCTCCCCGACCTCAGCGGCCTCGGCGACCTCGGACTGCGCGAGCAGGACGACGTCGACCGCGACGGTGGCGACCGCCCCGGCCGCGGCGCCCAGCGCCCCGGCGAGGTCGGCGATCGGCAGCCGCACCGTGTGCCACGGGACGGCGGTGGTGACCAGCCCCAGTTCCTCGGCCAGCGCCGCCCGCAGGTCGACACCGGAGCCGTCGCTGGCCACGAGCGTGCCGACCGCCCCGCCGTACTGCACCGGGAGCGAGGCGACGACCTCGGCCAGCCGCAGCCGGGCGCCGTCCAGGCCGGCCAGCCAGCCGGCGGCCTTGAGCCCGAAGGTGGTGGGCAGCGCCTGCTGCATGAGGGTGCGCCCCATGACGACGTCGTCCCGGTGGGTGCGCGCCAGCGCGGCGGCGGTCTCGGCGGCCGCGGCCAGGTCGGCGTCGATCGCCGCGATGGCGGTGCGGGCCAGCAGCACCAGCGCGGTGTCGAGCACGTCCTGGCTGGTGCCGCCCACGTGGACGGCGACCGCGTCGCGCTCCCCCACCGCGTCCTGCACCGCCCGCACCAGCGGCGGCACCGGGTTGCCAGCGTCGGCCGCCCTGGCCACGACCGTGGCGAGGTCGAGCCGGGAGGGGTCGGCGCAGGCGGCGGTGACGGCGTCGGCGGCCGTCGTCGGGACCAGACCGGTGCGCGCCGCGGCGCGGGCGAGCGCGGCCTCGACGTCGAGCAGCGCCCGGAACCAGGCGTCGTCGGAGACCGCGGCCGCCGCCGCGCCGCGGGCGAACGTGCCGGCGAACAGAGCTGTCACGGGGTCCTTCCTACCGTGACCGCTCACACCGCGAAGAAGACCGTCTCCGCATCGCCCTGCAGGTGGACGTCGAAGGAGTACCCGTCCTCGGTCCGCCGGGCGAGCAGGGTGCCCCGCCGGTCCTCGGGCACCGACCGCAGCACGACGTCCTGGGCGTTGGCCTCGGCCTCGTCCTCGAAGTAGATGCGGGTGACCACCCGGTCCAGCAGGCCGCGGGCGAAGACGCTGACGTCGATGTGCGGCGCCTGCAGGCCGCCCTCGCCGTCGGGCACCCGCCCCGGCTTGAGGGTGTACAGCGCGAACTCCCCGGGCGGGTCGATGGTCTGCACGCGGGCGTACCCGCGGAAGCCGGGGCGGGACGACGCGCCACGCGGGTCCTCCGGCGAGGGGAAGCCGCCGTCCGGGTCGGCCTGCCAGGTCTCCAGCATGGCGTCGGGGACGAGGTCACCGGCGCCGTCGAAGACCCGCCCGCGGATCCAGATCCCGCCCTCGGTGCCCTCGGCGGCGGCCCACGCGCCGTCCGGCCAGGTCAGGCCGATGGCCAGGTACGGCCCGACGGTCGCGCTCGGGGTGGGGCCCAGGCGCAGCGGCCCGGTGAGGAAGCCGCTGCCGCGCTGCCCGGAACGGGGCTGGAAGGGCGTGGCGGGGTCGGCGGGGACGTCCAGCGGGTCGTAGGTCACGCGACATCTCCGTCGTCGTCGGTCTCGAAGGGGGTCTGGTCCGTGCCGCGCAGCACGATGTCCCACTCGAAGGCCAGTGCCCAGTTGTCCTGGGTGCGCTCGAGGCTGAACCGGCTGATCGCCCGGTGGCGCGCGGCCGGCGGGATGGCGTTGTAGATCGGGTCCTGGCCGAACAGCGGGTCGTCCGGGAAGTACATCTGCGTGACCAGCCGCTGGGTGAAGGCGCGGCCGAACAGGCTGAAGTGGATGTGCGCGGGGCGCCAGGCGTTGTGGTGGTTGCCCCACGGGTAGGCGCCGGGCTTGATCGTCAGGAACTCGTAGCGGCCCAGGCTGTCGGTGAGCACCCGCCCGAGGCCGTCGAAGTGCGGGTCCAGCGGCGCGGGCCAGTTGTCGACGACGTGCCGGTAGCGGCCGGCCGCGTTGGCCTGCCACACCTCGACCAGCGCGTCGGGCACCGGACGGCCGTCGCTGTCGAGCACCCGCCCGTGGACGAGGATCCGCTGACCCACCGCCTCGCCGCCGTTGCGCCACGTCAGGTCGGCGTCGTGCGCGAGGACGCGGTCCTCCCCCAGTACCGGCCCGGTGACCTCGGTCAGCCGGTGCGGCAGGTCGACGGGGGTGCGCAGCGGCGCGCGCAGCCCGGTGCTCCGGTAGTCGGGGAAGCCGACGGGGGTGCGCAGCGAGGCGTCCTCGCGCAGGTAGCGCGGCAGCACGAGCCGGCTGCCGGATGTGGTCCCGGTCATGCTGGGACGGTACGGCCGCGGGTCTACGCTGCCCAAGCGAGACCTCCCGTCCAGTGGAAAGAGGTGCCCGTGGCCGGTGGGAGCACGACGCCGGGGCGGTCGGTCACCTCCCGGGCGCTGGCGGTGCTGGACGCCTTCGACAGCAGCGCACCTCGGCTGTCCCTGTCCGAGATCGCCGAGCGGTCGGGCACCCCGCTGTCGACGACGCACCGCCTGCTCGGGGAGCTCACCGACTGGGGCGCGCTGGTCCGGCGCGACGACGGCCGCTACGAGATCGGCCGGAAGCTCTGGGACCTCGGCCTGCTCGCCCCGGTGCAGCTGGAGCTGCGCCAGGTCGCCGCGCCCTTCCTCCTCGACGTGCACACCGCCACCCGGGACACCGTGCACCTCGCCGTGCGCGAGGGCCGCTCCGCGCTGTACGTCGAGCGGATCTCCGGGCGCGAGTCGGTGCCCGTGGTGAGCCAGGTGGGCAGCCGGCTGCCACTGCACGCGACCGGCGTCGGCAAGGTGCTGCTGGCCTCCGCACCGGACGACGTGGTCCAGGCCGTGCTGCGGGCGCCGGCGCGGGCCACCCGGCACACCGTCGTGGACCCCGCGCGGCTGCGGCGGGAGCTGGGTGAGGTGCGGCGCCGCGGGTACGCGCGGACGGCGGAGGAGATGTCACTGGGCACGCTGTCGGTGGCCGTCCCGGTCCACGCCGAGCGCTCCGGCACCCCGGTCGTGGTGGCCGCCCTCGGGGTGGTCGCCCCCAGCCACCGGCGCGACCTCACCCGCCTGGTGCCGGTGCTCGAGGTGGCGGCGCGGGGCATCGGGCGGCAGCTGTCGCAGGTGCGTCACTTCCACTGAGCGGCAGCGGACGGTTCCCACGGCGACGTACCGGAGGTCACACTCGGCCCGTGCGTACTCAGGTGGGGATCATCGGAGCCGGCCCGGCCGGCCTGCTGCTGTCGCGGCTGCTGCACCTCCAGGGGATCGACTCCGTCGTCCTGGAGAACCGGTCGCGCGACTACGTGGAGGCCCGCATCCGCGCCGGGATCCTCGAGCAGCACACCGTCGACACGCTGACCGCCGCCGGCGTCGGCGACCGGCTGCAGCGCGAGGGCCTCGAGCACCGCGGCATCCACCTGCAGTACCCGGGCAACCGCTTCACCCTGGACTTCCCCGAGCTGTGCGGGCGCACGGTGTGGGTCTACGGCCAGACCGAGGTCACCAAGGACCTCATCGCGGCCCAGCTCGACGGCGGCCCGCCGCTGCTGTTCGAGGTCTCCGACGTCCGCCCCGAGGACGTCGACGGCGACAGCCCGCGCATCCGGTTCACCGACGCCGACGGCACCGAGCAGGTCCTCGAGTGCGACGTCATCGCCGGCACCGACGGCTTCCACGGGGTCTCCCGGCCCGTCGTCCAGGCGAGCTCCGGGCGGGTGTGGGAGCGCACCTACCCCTACGCGTGGCTCGGCGTCCTCGCCGACGCCGCTCCCGCCACCGACGAGCTCATCTACTCCTGGCACCCCGACGGCTTCGCCCTGTACTCCATGCGCTCCCCGTCGGTGTCGCGGCTGTACCTGCAGGTCGACCCCACCGAGAAGATCGAGGACTGGTCCGACGACCGGATCTGGGAGAACCTCGCCCGGCGGTTCGCGCTGGAGGGCTGGGAGATCAACACCGGCCCGATCACCGAGAAGTCGGTGCTGCCCATGCGCTCGTTCGTCAGCACCCCGCTGCGCCGCGGGCGGCTCTTCCTCGCCGGGGACGCCGCGCACATCGTCCCGCCCACCGGCGCCAAGGGCCTCAACCTCGCCGTCGCCGACGTGACGCTGCTGGCGCAGGCACTGGTGCGGCTGCTGCAGGACAAGCAGACCGACCTGGTCGACTCCTACTCCGACCGCGCGCTGGCCCGCGTGTGGCGGTGCACGCACTTCTCGTGGTTCATGACCTCGATGCTGCACCGCTCCGGCGACGACTTCGACGCCGAGCTGCAGCTGTCGCAGCTGCGCCGGATCGCCGCCTCCGAGCCCGCCGCCCGCGAGCTGGCGGAGAACTACACCGGCCTGCCGCTGGAGCTCTGACTCAGGACCCTGCCGCGAGCAGGGTGAGGACGGCGTCGGCGGTGCCCGGCGCCAGCGGCAGGTGCGGCAGGACGGCGGGGAGCTCCTCCGGCTCCAGGCCCTCGGCCAGCAGCGCGGTGAGCAGCCGGTCGGCGTCCTGCGGCCCGACCGGGCCGGCCAGCCCCGACTCCGCCAGGGCCGCGCGGGCGAGGAACACCGCGCCGGAGGCGGCCGGGTCCTCCCCCGCCGCCGGGGCGGGCGCCGGCTCGGCGGCGCCCCGGGTCAGCGCCTCGGCGGCGCGGACGAGCGACAGCGGCAGCCCCTCGGCCTCGACGTCCAGCAGCGGGACGTCGGCCAGCGCGGCGAGCACGAGGTGCTCGGCCTCGGTGCGCAGCGGCGCCTCCCACTCCCCCGCGCGGACGACGTCGGCCAGGTCGCGGCCGTCCTCGCCGAGGTCGTCGAGCAGCTCGGCCCACTCCGCGCGCCGGGTGCTGCGGGCCCGCTCGGCGGCGAGCACGCAGGTGGCCAGCACGAACGGCTCGATCACCTCGCGGTCGAAGCGGTCGGCGTAGACCACGCCGTCGGCGTCCACCGCGTTCAGCGCGTCGCGGAAGCTGCCCGGCCGGGCGTCGCCGAGGTCGAGGCGGCCGTCCTCCTCGCCGCTGAGCGGCTGCCCGCGGGCCACCCGGTCGGCGTTGGTGCCCCCGGTCTCCACCAGCCGCCCGCGCCGCCGCTCGTGGTGCCGGCGGTCGGAGATCCCGACGCTCCAGGCGCAGGCCTCGGCGATCAGCGCGGGGACCCGCTCCCGCAGCACCTCTCGGGTCAACTGACCCATCCAGTCGACGTCGAACACGCCTCCCAGCGTCCCCCGAGGCAGCCGCCGCCG
Organism: Geodermatophilus sp. SYSU D00079; assembly: GCF_054050635.1. Classification (NCBI taxonomy): domain Bacteria; kingdom Bacillati; phylum Actinomycetota; class Actinomycetes; order Geodermatophilales; family Geodermatophilaceae; genus Geodermatophilus; species Geodermatophilus sp. SYSU D00079. Next base: position 6,355 of record NZ_JBJGZS010000028.1, read on the forward strand.
CTCCCGCGGGCGCCCGGGTGCCCCCTCAGCCGAACAGCTCGCCGAGGAACGACTGCTTGCGCTTGCCGCCGTGCCCGTACGAGGAGTGCTTCCTGCCCTGCACCTGGCCGAGCACCTCGCCGACGATCGCGCCCAGCCCGCCGGCGGAGCCGGGGGCCGCGCTCGACGTCCCGTGCCCGCCGGCCGCGTGCCCCGACCCGCCGGGGGACGACGCCTGCGGGGGCCGGCCGCCCTCGTGCCACGTGGTCTCGGCGTCGACCAGCCGCTCGAGCTCGCCGCGGTCGAGGAAGATGCCGCGGCAGTCCGCGCACTGGTCGACGTGCACGCCGTTGCGCTCGTACGTGCGCATCGTGCCGTGGCACTTGGGACAGATCAGCTCCATGGCCCGGCAACGGGCGGTGGGCGACGCGCGTTCCCCCGCGACCCCGACCGCCTGCCGTCGACACGGCGAGGGGCCGGAGCCCGAGAACTACCGGCCGGTAGCACGTGTGGCATCGTCGGGGTCCCAACCTGCGAGACGGCGGAGCAGCCGTCAGGAGAGAGGTCCGATGCGGTTGCAGCTGTCCCCGGAGCTGGAGGCCTTCCGGGAGGAGATGCGGACGTTCTTCACCACCCAGGTCCCCCAGGAGATCCGCGACACCGTCGCGGCCCGGCGGCACGTGTCCAAGGAGCAGTACGTCCAGACCCAGCGCGTCCTCAACGCCGCCGGTCTGGCCGTGCCGCACTGGCCGGTGGAGTGGGGCGGCCGGGACTGGACGCCGCTGCAGCGCCACATCTGGCGTGAGGAGATGCAGCTGGCCAACGTGCCCGAGCCGCTGGCCTTCAACGCCAGCATGATCGGCCCGGTCATCGCGGCGTTCGGCAACGAGGAGCAGAAGGAGCGGTTCATGCCCAGGACCGCCAACCTCGACATCTGGTGGTGCCAGGGCTTCTCCGAGCCCGACGCCGGCTCCGACCTGGCGAGCCTGCGCACCACCGCGGTGCGCGACGGCGACGACTGGGTGGTCAACGGCCAGAAGACCTGGACGACGCTGGGCCAGCACGCCGACTGGATCTTCTGCCTGGTACGCACCGACCCCACCGCGGAGAAGCGGCAGCGCGGCATCTCGATGCTGGTGTTCCCCATGGACTCCCCCGGGGTCACGCTGCGGCCGATCGAGCTGCTCGACGGCAGCTTCGAGGTCAACGAGGTCTTCTTCGAGGACGTCCGGGTGCCCGCGGAGAACCTCATCGGCGAGGAGAACCGCGGCTGGGACTACGCGAAGTTCCTCCTCGGCAACGAGCGGGTGGGCATCGCCCGCGTCGGGGCCACCAAGCGGCTGCTGGCCCAGGCCAAGGAGTACGCGCAGGCGATCACCGTCGACGGCCGCCCGCTGGCCGAGGACCCCCGCACCGCCGCCCGCATCGCCGAGGTGGAGAACGAGCTGCTGGCCCTGGAGCTGACCGCGCTGCGGGTGGTCGCCAACTCCGCCGACGGCCGGCCGCACCCGGCGTCCTCGGTGCTCAAGCTGCGCGGCTCGGAGCTGCAGCAGGCCGCCACCGAGCTGATCGTCGACATCGCCGGCCCGCTGTCGGTGGCGTCGTTCGCCGACGAGGGCTCCGACGTCCCCGACTGGGCCCGGGTGGCGACCCCGGAGTACCTGAACCACCGCAAGGTCTCCATCTACGGAGGCTCCAACGAGGTGCAGCGCACCATCATCGCCGGCACGATCCTGGGGTTGTGAGGTAGCCGTGGACTTCGACTACGACAGCGAGCAGAACGACCTGCGGGAGGCCGTGCGCGGCCTCCTGGAGCGCGCCTACGGCGACAGCGAGGCGCGGCGCAAGGTCGTGGCGCAGGACCCGGGCTTCGACGAGAAGACGTGGTCGCGCATGGCGGAGATGGGCCTGCTCGGCCTGCCCTTCGCCGAGGAGGACGGCGGCATGGGCGCCGGCCCGGTCGAGGTCGGCATCGTCGCCGAGGAGGTCGGCCGCGTGCTCGCGCCCGAGCCCTTCGTGGAGGCGGTCGTCCTCGCCGGTGGCCTGGTGGCGGCGGTCGGCACCGACGGCCAGCGGGCCGCGGTCCTCGGCCCGCTGGCCGAGGGCAGCAGCGTGCCGGCCGCGGCGCTGGCCGAGCCGGGCACCCGCTGGAGCCCCTCCGCGGCGGCGGTCACCGCGACCGAGGACGGCGGTGGGTGGCGGCTGACCGGGGTGAAGGAGCCGGTCCCGGGCGGTGCGCGGGCCGACGTGCTGGTCGTCTCCGCGGTCGTCGACGGGGGCACGGCGCTGTTCCTGGTCCGCGGCGACGCCGAGGGCCTGACCCGCACCGGCTACCGCACCCACGACGGCGGCCGGGCGGCGCACGTCCGGTTCGACGGCACGCCGGCCGAGCTGCTGGGGACGGGCACCGCCGACCGCACCGCCGACGTCGAGCGGACGCTGGCCCACGCGCGCATCGCGTACGGCCACGAGGCGATCGGGGCGATGGAGACCGCGCTTCGGACCACCGCCGAGTACCTCAAGACCCGCAAGCAGTTCGGCGTCACCCTCAGCAAGTTCCAGGCGCTGACGTTCCGGGCGGCCGACATGTACATCGCCCTGGAGCTGGCCCGCAGCACCGTGCTGTGGGCGTCGATGGTCGCCGACGCCGGCGGGGACGTCGTCTCCGCCGCCGACCGCGCCCGGCTGCAGACCAGCCGCGCCGGGCGGCACATCGGCAAGGAGGCCATCCAGCTGCACGGCGGTATCGGTGTGACCGCCGAGTACAAGGTCGGGCACTACACCAGCCGGCTCACCGCCATCGACCACCTGCTCGGCGACGGCGACTGGGCGCTGGGCCGCCTGGCCTCGGCCGTCACCGGCCACGAGACGGTCGACCCGCTCGGCGCGCCCTACACGGCCTGAGGCCGGCCGGCCGTCGTGGCCACGGAGGTCCGCACCGCAGCGGCCGTCGTGGCCACGACGGCCGTCGGGGGGCTAGCCGAGCATCGCCAGGCGCAGCTCCTCGGCCTCCGCGCGCACCCGGTCCATGACCGGCGGGACGGCGTCCTCGCGCAGCACGCCGTTGGTCAGCCGCTCCACCGGCACCGGCTCGTACTCCTCGACGGTGAGCCGGGAGGCCACCTCCAGCGCCGAGCGCAGCAGGCCGGCGTCGCCGCTGGACAGGTCGTCCACGGCGGCCAGCGGGGCCACCATGCTGTGCGCGAAGCCCCACTGCTCCAGGGCCACCGCGCTCAGCCGGTAGGCGTGGATGCCGTAGCGGCGGACCTCGGCGGCGCGGCGGCCGCTGGTCGTCGGCTCCGCGGCGGCGAGCTCGGCGTACCCCTCCTGGTCGTTGTGGTGCAGCAGGGCGGTGCCCAGCGGGGCCAGCAGCCCCAGGCACAGCGCGTCCTGCGGCCGCTCCCCGAAGCGCGGCGCCAGGGTCGCGGCGGCGAGCGCGGTGCTGGTGCTGGTGCGCCAGAAGTCGGCGGGCAGGCGGGCCTCGTCGTCCAGGTCGGTGAGGGCCACGGTGGCCATCGTCCGCACCGTGGTGAAGCCCACCACGGTCACCGCGAACTGCAGGGAGGTCACCCGCCCCCGCATGCCGAAGTAGGCGGAGTTGGCCAGCTTCATCACGCGGCTGGCCAGTGCGACGTCCCCGGCGAGGATCTGCGCCAGCGCGCGGGCGTCGGTGTCGTCGGAGTTGGCCACCGACACGATCTGGGCCGCGACCGGCTTCTGGGCGGCCATGGTGTCGATGCTGGCGAGCACGCCCTCGAGGTCGAAGGTCGGCGCGGGGGCCAGGTGGGCGGGCACGTCGGCTCCCGGTGGGGCGAGGGGGACGGTGGTCATCGGTCGGAGTGCGCGGCGAACCACGCCGCGGTGCGGATGCCGGTCATCGGCTGGGCCAGGCTGAAGCCCTGCAGGAAGCCGGCGCCGAGCAGGGTCAGCTGCTCGGCCTGCTCGGCGGTCTCCACGCCCTCGGCGACGGTGGTCAGGCCGAGGTTCTTGGCCAGCGCGATGACCGCCGAGGCGATCTCGGTGTGCCCGTCGGCGAGCTCCGCGACGAAGGACCGGTCGACCTTGAGGCAGTCGACCGGCAGGTGCCGCAGGTAGGCCAGCGACGAGTAGCCGGTGCCGAAGTCGTCGATGGCCAGCTGGACGCCGAGGTCGCGCAGCTGGGTGAGGACCTCCCGCGCCGACGACGGGTCCTGCATCAGGGCGGACTCGGTGATCTCGATCGACAGCCGCGACGGGTGCAGCCGGTGCCGCTCCAGGGCGGCCACCACCTGCGGGTGCAGGTTGTCGTCGAGCTGCAGCGCCGAGACGTTGACGTTGGCCCGCTGGGGTGCGGCGTCCCCGAGCAGCCGGTCCCACTCGGCCAGCTGCCGGCAGGTCTCGTCGAGCACGAGCAGGCCCAGCGGGCCGATCAGGCCGCTCTCCTCGGCCAGGGCGACGAAGGTCGCCGGGCTGATCGCACCCCGCTCGGCGTGCTCCCAGCGGGCCAGGGACTCCACCGCGGTGGAGCGGCCGTCGGTGGTGCTGAAGATGGGCTGGTAGAGCAGCGTGATGTCGCGGCGCTCGATGGCCGTGCGCAGCTCGGCGACCAGCCGCAGCTTGTCGCGGGCCTCGGCGCGGGCCTGCTGGTCGAGCACGGTGATGCGGCCCTTGCCGCTGGCCTTGGCCTGGTACATGGCGATGTCGCAGTCGCGGATGAGCTCCTCGGCCGCGGTGTGCTCGTCGGTCTGCACGGTGACCCCGACGCTGGCGTGCGGGCGGACGTCGACCCCGCCCAGCCGCACCGGCTCGGCCAGGGCCGTCCCGATCCGCTCGGCGAGGGTGACCGCGTCGCTCTCCTCCACCCCCTCGCAGACGACGACGAACTCGTCCCCGCCGAAGCGGGCCACCAGGTCGCCGGGCCGCACCGTCGCCCGCAGCCGGACGGCGATCTCGACCAGCAGCTCGTCACCGGCCGCGTGGCCCAGGGAGTCGTTGACGACCTTGAAGTTGTCCAGGTCCAGGAACAGGCAGGCCAGCCCCCCGCCACCGGCGGTGAACCGCTCGGCCACGTGCTCGGCGAGCAGGGTGCGGTTGGGCAGGCCGGTCAGCGGGTCGTGGTTGGCCTGGTGGGCCAGCCGGGCCTCGAAGGCCAGCCGGTCGGTGATGTCCTCGATCGTGCCGACGAAGCCCGCGCCCACGCCGGGGGTGAACAGGTGGGCGAAGCGGATGACCGTCGTCCGCTCGGTGCCGTCCTCGCGGACCAGCCGCGCCTGCGCCTCGCCGTCCCCGCCGCCGAGGACGGCGACGACCTGCTCGATCACGCCGTCGAGGTCCTCGGGGTGGACGGTGGACATCCAGCCGGTGCCCAGCAGCTGCTCGGCCTGCAGGCCGACGAGGCTGCAGAAGGCGTCGTTGACGTGCGCCAGCCGCATGCCCTGCTCCGACAGCAGCGTGGGGATGGGCGAGCGCTCGGTGAGGGTGGCGAAGCGCTGCTCGTGGGCGTCGGCGGTCGCGCGCAGCGCGCGCTCCTGCTCGTTGGCGGCCGGGACCAGCCGCAGCGTCCACATGCGGCCCGTCGGCGACGGGGTGCACAGCACCACCACCTCGACCATGGCGCCGCTGGCGGTCCGGACCGGCAGGTTCATCCGCGCGGTGCGCTCCCGGCGCAGCAGCAGCTTCACCTCCGCCCCGCGCAGGGTGGGGACCAGCGCGGACACGGGGAGGGCGCGCAGGTCCTCGAGGCCGTAGCCGAGGAGCTGGGTGGCGCCCTGGTTGCACCAGGTGATCCGGGCGGTGCCCGCGACCATCTCGGCGACCACCAGGACGAGGGTGTCGCTCACCGCGGCGCCGTAGAAGATCGACGAGACGATCTCCGGGGGCACCAGCGGTTCGGCAGGCACGGTCGGCGCTGACACGCTCACCCCAACGTGGTCCGTGCCGGCTCGCCGCCGGCCCTGTTCCGGGCGGTCCCGGCTCACCGACCAGTACGGCAGCCGGTCCCGGCGTCTGGACCGGAGCGGCCCCGACCTCACCCGCCCGGGGGAGGGCGGCCGTCGAGGGGCGCCGGGCGGCCCGGGGACGGCATGATCGGGCCCCGGCTGCGCCACCGGTCAGGAAGGAGCCGACGTGCTCATCGGAGTGCCCAGGGAGACCCGCCCCGGCGAGACACGGGTGGCCGCCACCCCGGCCACGGTGCGCCAGCTGCTCGGCCTCGGCTACGCGGTGGTGGTGGAGAGCGGGGCCGGGCAGGCCAGCAGCTCCCCCGACGCCGCCTACCTCGACGCCGGCGCCCGGATCGGGACGGCGGCCGAGGCGTGGGCAGCCGACGTCGTCCTGCACGTGGGGAAGCCGACCCCCGCGGAGGTCGGGTCGCTGCGCGACGGCGCGGTGCTCATCAGCACGCTGTCGCCCGCGCTGGACCCCGACCTCGTGCAGACCCTCGCCGCCCGGCCGGTCACCGCGCTGGCGATGGACGCCGTCCCCCGCATCTCCCGCGCCCAGTCGCTGGACGTGCTCAGCTCCATGGCCAACATCGCCGGCTACCGGGCGGTCATCGAGGCCGCGCACGTGTTCGGCCGGTCCTTCACCGGGCAGGTGACCGCGGCCGGCAAGGTGCCGCCGGCCACGGTCCTGGTGGTCGGCGCCGGGGTCGCCGGGCTGGCCGCGATCGGCACGGCGAGCAGCCTCGGGGCGGTGGTCCGCGCCACCGACGTCCGCCCGGAGGTGGCCGAGCAGATCGCCTCCCTGGGCGGGGAGTACGTGGGCGTGCCGGCCGACGAGCAGCAGGGCGGCGGCACCGGGTACGCCACCGTGACCTCGGAGGACTACGACCGCCGGGCCGCGGTCATGTACGCCGAGCAGACCCGCGAGGCCGACATCGTCATCACCACCGCCCTCATCCCCGGCCGGCCGGCGCCGCGGCTGATCACCGAGGAGATGGTGGCGGGCATGCGACCGGGCAGCGTGGTCGTGGACATGGCCGCCGCCCAGGGCGGGAACGTGGCGGGCTCGGTGCCCGACGAGGTGGTGACCACGCCGAACGGGGTGTCGATCATCGGCTACACCGACCTCCCGGGCCGGCTGCCGGGGCAGGCCTCGCAGCTGTTCGGCACCAACCTGGTCAACCTGGTGAAGCTGCTGACGCCGGGCAAGGACGGGCAGCTGGTCCTCGACCTCGACGACGTCGTCCAGCGGGCGATGACCGTCGTCCGGGACGGCGAGGTGCTGTGGCCACCGCCGCCCGTGCAGGTGTCCGCCGCCCCGGCCACCGCCCCCGCCCCGCGGCCCGTCGCGCCGCCGCCGGCCGAGCGCCGGCCGGCCTCGCCGGTGCGCACCGCCGCCGTGGTGGGGACGGCGGCCGCGCTGCTGTTCGTGGCCACCGCGTTCTCGCCGGGCCAGTTGATCAGCAACCTCACGGTGTTCGCGCTGGCCATCGTGGTCGGCTTCTACGTGATCGGGAACGTGCACCACGCGCTGCACACGCCGCTCATGTCGGTCACCAACGCGATCTCCGGGATCATCGTGGTCGGCGCCCTGCTGCAGCTCGGGCACACCAGCACGCTGGTCACCGTGCTCGCGTTCGTGGCGGTGCTGGTCGCCTCGATCAACGTGTTCGGCGGGTTCGCCGTCACCCGGCGGATGCTGGGCATGTTCACCGCCGGCTCCCCCACCCGGAGCCCCCGGTGAGCGCCACCTCCGCCGCGTCGGCGGCCTACATCGTCGCCGGGCTGCTGTTCGTGCTCAGCCTGGCCGGGTTGTCCCGGCACGAGACCGCCCGGACCGGGAACGCCTACGGCATCGCCGGCATGGCGATCGCCCTGGTGGCCACCGTCGGCCTGGCCGCGCGCAGCATCTCCGCGGCCGCGATCGCCGCGATCGTCGTGGCCATGCTCATCGGCGCCGGCATCGGACTGTGGCGGGCCCGCCGGGTCGAGATGACCGGCATGCCCGAGCTGATCGCGGTGCTGCACAGCTTCGTCGGCCTGGCCGCGGTGCTCGTGGGCTGGAACGGCTATCTGTCGGTGGAGCGCGCCGGCGCCACGCAGACCGAGGTGCCCCCCGACCTGCTGGGCATCCACTCCGCCGAGGTGGCGATCGGCGTGTTCGTCGGCGCGGTGACCTTCACCGGCTCGATCGTGGCCTTCCTCAAGCTCTCGGCGCGGATCAGGAGCAACCCGCTCATGCTGCCGGGGCGCAACTGGCTCAACCTCGGCGCGCTGGTCGCCTTCCTCGCCCTCACCGTCGCGTTCGTGGTCACGCCCGGGCTGGGCGTGCTGGCCGCGGTCACCGTCCTCGCGCTGGCGCTGGGCTGGCACCTGGTGGCCTCCATCGGCGGCGGGGACATGCCGGTGGTCGTCTCGATGCTCAACAGCTACTCCGGCTGGGCCGCCGCCGCGTCGGGCTTCCTGCTGGACAACGACCTGCTGATCATCACCGGCGCCCTGGTCGGCTCTTCGGGCGCCTACCTGAGCTACATCATGTGCCGGGCCATGAACCGGTCGTTCCTGTCGGTCATCGCCGGCGGCTTCGGCAACGAGGGCGCCACCGCGGCGGCGTCCGAGGACGGCGTGCACACCGAGATCACCGCCGAGGAGGCCGCCGAGCTGCTGCGCACGGCCGAGTCGGTGGTCATCACCCCGGGCTACGGCATGGCGGTCGCGCACGCCCAGGGCCCGGTCGCCGAGCTGACCCGCAAGCTCACCGAGGCCGGCGTGCGGGTGCGGTTCGGCATCCACCCGGTCGCCGGCCGGCTGCCCGGGCACATGAACGTGCTGCTGGCCGAGGCCAAGGTGCCCTACGACATCGTCCTGGAGATGGACGAGATCAACGACGACCTCGCCAAGACCTCCGTCGTGCTGGTCATCGGGGCCAACGACACGGTCAACCCCGCCGCGCTGGAGGACCCCGGCAGCCCGATCGCCGGCATGCCGGTGCTGACGGTGTGGGAGGCCGAGCACGTCATCGTGTTCAAGCGGTCGATGAACACCGGGTACGCCGGCGTGCAGAACCCGCTGTTCTTCCGGGAGAACACCCGGATGCTCTTCGGCGACGCCCGCGAGCGGGTCGAGGACATCCTCAAGAGCCTCTGACCTGCGCTGCTGTCGTCCCGGGGTGTCCCCGCCCTACGGTGGGGGCATGCGCACCCAGGGTCCGGTGACCCACCCGGACGCGGTCGGTCCGGCCGACCACCTGTGCTGGGTCTACGACGACGCCGAGTCCCTCCCCGCCGCGGCCGGCCGCTTCCTGGCCGGTGGCCTCGCCCGCGGCGAACGGCTGGTCTTCGTGGGGTCCGACGACGACGTGGCGCGGCTGCGCCGCTCCCCGGGCCCGCTCGGGCCGCTCGGCGACCTGCTCGCCGACGGCACGCTGGTCCTGCTGCCGCTGGGCCAGGCCTACGCCGGCGACGGCGGCTTCGCGCCCGAGCAGCAGCTCGACTTCTACGACACGCTGACCCGGCAGGCGCTCGCCGAGGGCCACACCGGGCTGCGGGTGGTCGCCGAGCTGACCCCGCTGGCCGCCGACCCCACCCGGCACGCCGAGCTGGTCCGCTGGGAGCACCTGGCCGACGACTTCATGGCCGCCGGGTCCGGGATGTCGGCGATGTGCGCCTACCGGCGCGACGCCCTGCCGGCCGGGGCCCTCGCCGACGTGGCCGGCGTCCACCCGCAGGTGCACAGCCCCTCCGGGCTCGCCCCCGACGTCCTGGCGCCGTTCCGGGTGTACGTGGACGGCGGTCGCGTGGCCGTGGCCGGCAGCGTGGACGCCTTCGGCGCCGACCGGCTCCGCCGGGTGCTCGCCGACTCGCCCGTGGGCGGCACCGGCACGGCCGTCCTGGACCTCGGCCGGCTGGAGTTCGCCGACGCCGCCGGGTGCCGAGCGTTCGCGGGGTGGGCGCAGCAGCGGATCGCCGCCGGCGGGGCCGTCGCGGTCGTGGACGTCCCACCGCTGGTCGCCCGGGTGTGGGGGCTGCTCGGGTACGACCGGATCGTGACCGTCTCCCCGCGGGCGCGCGCGTGAGCACTCCCCTGGCGCGTGCCGCCGGCGCCGCGGCGCCGGGCTTCTCGCACGAGACCGTCGCCTACCGCGGCGACGACGGGTTCCCCGAGTCGGTCCTCGCCTTCGTCCGCGAGGGGCTCGCCGCCGACGAGGCCGTCGTGGTCGCCGAGCCCCCGCACCGGCTGGCGCAGCTGCGCACCGCGCTGGGGGCGGACGCCGCCGCCGTGGACTTCCTCGACATGTCCGAGATCGGGGGCAACCCGGGCCGGATCATCGGGGTGTGGGCCGAGGTCCTCGACCGGCACACCGCCGCCGGCCGGACCCTGCGCGGGGGCGAGCCGGCCTATGCCGGCCGCTCCCCCGCCGAGCTGGTCGAGTGCGAGCTGCACGAGCTGCTGCTCAACGAGGCGTTCGACGGCGGCCCCGCCTGGCGGCTGCTGTGTCCCTACGACGAGCAGGGCCTCCCCCCGGCGGTGTGCGAGGGCGCCCTGCGCACCCACCCGTGGCGCACCGGCGCCGACGGCGTCCACCCCACCGCCGGCCCCGGTGGGCTGACGGCGGCCGGGCTGCTGGCCGAACCCCTCCCGCCGCCGGGGGACGTCGTGCTGCGCGGCGAGTTCGGCGCCGCCGACGTGCCCGCGGTGCGGCGCACCGTCGCGCAGTTCGCCCGCACCAGCGGCCTGCCCGCCGACCGGGTGGAGGCGCTGGAGCTGGCCGCCTCGGAGCTGGCCACCAACGGCGTCCGCCACGGCGGGGGCGGCGGGGTGCTGGCGATGTGGTCCGAACCCGGCGCCACCGTGGTCGAGTTCTCCGACCGCGGCCACGTCACCGATCCGCTGGTCGGCCGCCGGCTGCCGGACCCCGGGCGCGTCGGCGGGCGCGGCGTCTACCTGGTCCACCAGCTGTGCGACCTGGTGCAGCTGCGGTCCTCCCCCGAGGGGACGACGGTCCGCGTCACCACCTGGCACTGAGCGGCCCGGCGGTTGCGGGGGCGGCCCGTGTCGCCGACCGTTGCGGCGTGGACCCCTTCCGTGGCCTGGGCATGCCCCGCATCCCCGGACTCTCCGAGCTGATCAGCACGCTGCAGGCCCAGACCGAGGCCCTGGCGCAGCTGCCGCGCACGCTGACCGACCTGAACACCGCCGTCCGTGAGCTCATCGCGGCCACCCGGGTCGCGACCGAGACCATCGCCTCGGCGCAGCGCACCGCGGAGCGGCTGGAGACCCTCGTGGAGGAGCTCGAGGAGCCGGTGCGGTCGCTGCGGCCCGGGCTGGAGCGGGTGGGCAAGGTGCTCGACGACCCGGCGATCGACACCGTGCCCGACACCCTGCGGCGGGTCTCGGAGGACCTGCTGCCGCTGGTCCACGGCCTGCGGCAGGCCAGCGACCGGCTCGGCTCGGTCACCGGCATGCTGCGCCGGCGCGGCCGGCCGGGCACCGCCGCCGAGGAGCCGCGCGAGCCGTGAACCGGGTCAGCCGGCGTCCCGCTCCAGCACGAAGAACAACGGCTCCGGCAGGCCCCGCGGGTCCATGCAGCCCAGCAGCACGTCGGGGGTGACGGCGCGCAGGACGTCGACGACCGGCAGCCGGTCGTAGACCACCGCGGCGGTGACGACCCCGCGGTGCGACACGGCCCGCACGCGCGCCGCCGGGCGCCGGGTGCGCAGCAGCGGCCGGGCGGCGACGAACGCGATCCGGGCCGGCCGGCTGGCGGCCAGCGCCGGGGCGCGGCGCAGCAGGGTCAGCGGTGCGGGCGCGGGCTGCACCGGTCGCGGCCGGCCCGCCCGGTCGGGGAACAGCAGCGGGTGGACCGTGTCGGCGTCGAGGACCTCCTTGCCCCACCAGCGGTGGGCGGTCAGCAGCCCGTCGAGCCGGGAGCCGGTGGGCAGCTCGGCGCCGCGCCAGCGTCCGACCACGGCGTCCGGCGCGAGCACGGGCAGCCGGTCGAAGAACGCCAGCGCGTCGACCGGTGCCGCCCCGCCGCGGTGCGCGGCCAGCCAGCGCGCGGCGTCGTCCCCGCTCACCGCGCACCCCAGTGCGGCGGGGGCTCCAGCCCGGCCGGCAGGCGGGTGCCGGCGTCGCCGCGGGCGGCGGCCACCTGGGGACGGGTGAGGAACAGCGCGCCGGACAGGTCCGCGCCCCGCAGGTCGGCGGCCCGCAGGTCGGCACCGAGCAGGTCGGCCGCGGTGAGATCGGCGCCCCGCAGGTCGGCGCCGATCAGGTAGGCACCGCGCAGGCTCACCCCGCGCAGCTGCGTGCGGCGGAGGTCGACGCCCATGAGGTCGGCGTTGCGGCGGTCGCGGCCCCCGCGGCGGACGCCGGCCCGCGCGAGCTCGCTGACCGACGTCAGCAGGGCACCGGCCTCGGCGCGCAGGGCGGCGGTGTCGACGGCGGCCAGCTCCTCCGGCGTCACGCCGGTGAGTCGCTCGGTGCGGTCCCGGGCCGCGGCCAGTTCCCGCCGGAGCGGCGCGGCCGCCGGGAGGGCCAGCGCCTCGGTGAGGTACCAGAGCAGCTCGTGCAGCTGCCGCTGCACGCCGAAGGCGGCGAACACCGACGCCGCCGCCTCGGGGCCCTCCCGCCAGTCGCGGCCGCCGAAGGTGACCTGCACCGTCTGCTGGCCGGCGCCGAAGCAGTCGAACACCGTGCAGCCGGGGAACCCCCGCTCGCGCAGCTCGGCGTGGATGCCGCACCGGGAGTCGTCCTGCAGGTGCGGGCAGGGGCGTCCGGCGGGCTTGTCCAGCGCGAAGTCGGCCGAGGCGGCGAAGGCCGGCGCCACGCAGCACAGGCCCGCGCACCGGGCGCAGTCGGCCCGGAGCCCCGCCCGGGCGTCGGCGGCGTCGGGCACGGGCTCCTCCAGGGGTCAGGCGGTGGGGCGCTCCAGGGTGACCAGCACGCCCTCGACACCGCCCGGGCCGATCCGGCCCTTGACCTCCACCGAGGTGATCGCCTTCAGCTGCCACCCCTCGCGGGCGTGCTCGTTGAGCACCTTCTCCAGCTTGTCACCCGACATCTTCCCGCCGAGGAGCCCCTCCCGGAGCTCGACCACCCGGTACTCGTAGCGCTGGACCACCGGTCCTCCTGACGTCGGCACGGCCGGCCGCCCTGTCCGTGGGCGCCGGGATGCCCCGATGATGCCGGAGTGGACGTGCTGAGCAGCCGCATCCTGCTGCGCCCGACCGATCCGGCCCGGTCGCGGGCGTTCTACCGCGACGTCCTGGGCCTGGCCGTGTACCGCGAGTTCGGCCCACCCGACGCCCCCGGGCTGGTGTTCTTCCTGGGCAACGGCCTGCTCGAGGTGGCCGGGCGCAGCGACGAGCCGCCGCGGGGTCTGGCGCTGTGGCTGCAGGTGCGCGACGCCGCCGCGGAGGTGGAGCGGCTGCGCGCGGCCGGGGTGCCGGTGCTGCGGGAGGCCGCCCCCGAGCCGTGGGGGCTGGTCGAGGGCTGGGTGGCCGACCCCGACGGCGTCCGCATCGTGCTGGTGGAGGTGCCGCCGGACCATCCGCTGCGCCGCGACCTGCGCTGAGCCGTCAGGGCCGGCGGCCGGCCGGCGGGCCGTCGTCCGGTGCCGGGTCGTCGGTCTCGGCCGGCGGCCGGCGGACCAGGTCGGCCACCGACTCCTCCAGTCGCGCCCAGGTCGCGCTCCACTCGACCAGCGGGTCGAGGATCCGCTCGAAGACGGCCAACTGCTCGTCGAAGGCCTGCAGCTGCGCGGTCATCGCCTGGATCTGCTGCCGCTGCCCGCGGACGGCCTTGTCGATCGCCTGCAACTGGGCCGCCGACATCGCGCCGGGCGGCGAGGGCAGCCTCGGCAGGGAGAAGGGGACGGCGCCGGCGGCCATCCCGCGGGCGCGGTCGGTGAACCCGCGCAGCTGGCTGACGAAGTCCTCGATGGACCGGGACACCCGGTTGCCCGGGTCGCGGCCGCTGTCCTCTCGCTCGCTCATGCGGCCAGTCTCCCGCCCGGGCCCTCCCGGCGCGCCCTCCCGCGTGCCAGGCTGGCGGCGTGTCCTGGGCGTACGCCGTGGCAGCGGTGCACGCGCTGGCCGTCGCCCTGATGGTGACCGGCGCGCTGCTGGCACTGCGCTGGCCGCGGGTGCTGCTGGTGCACGCCCCGGTGGCCGCGGCGATCCTGGCCGTGCACCTCGCCGGCGCCCCCTGCCCGCTCACCGAGTGGGAGCTGGCGCTGCGCGAGCGCGCCGGAGTGCCCCCCTACACCGGCGGCTTCCTCGGCCACCACGTCTTCTCCCCGCTCGGCCTGGAGGTGACCAGCCCCGGCGTGCAGGCCGGCATCTACACCGTGGCGCTGGTGCCGAACGCCGTCGGGTACGGGCTGCTCGCCGTCCGCGCGCTGCAGCGCCGTTCCGGACGGCGCCCGACTCCGGCGGCCCCGGTCCCGTGCGTCGCTCCGCCGTTCCCGCGGGAACGTCGGAGCCCGTGACCTGCGGAAGGGTCACCGTGGACCGCCGTCCCGGCGCGCGGGTCAGTGGCCGACCAGGCCGCGCAGCGTCTCGGCGTTGCGGACGGCGTGCCCGTACCCGTCGTTGTTGAAGTAGGCGTAGACGTCGCGGCCGGCCCGCTCCCACTCCCGGACCCGGTCGGCCCACCAGTGCAGGTCGGCGTCGGGATAGGAACCGGCGTAGAGGTGGGTGTCGTCCGGGCCGTGCAGGCGGAGGTAGACGAACGGCGCGGTGGCCCGCAGCACGCACGGCAGGCCGGCGCCGCTCATCACGCAGTACGCCGCGCCGTGGCGTTCCAGCAGGCCGAACACCTCGTCGGTGTGCCAGCTGGGGTGCCGGAACTCCACGGCCACGCGCATCCAGTCCGGCAGCAGGCCCAGGAAGTACCGCAGCCGCTCGTCGTCCCGCTGGTGTGCCGGGTGCAGTTGCACCAGCAGCACCGCCCGCCGGTCGCCGAGCTCGTGCCAGCAGGCGACCAGCCGCTCCACCCAGACCTCCGGGGCGTACAGCCGCTTGGCGTGGGTCAGGCCGCGGGGCGCCTTGACCGACAGCTGGAAGCCGGGCGGGAGGCGGCGGCGCCAGCTGGCGAAGGTCGCCGTCCGGGGCCAGCGGTAGAAGCTGGCGTTGAGCTCGACGGTGCCGAACCGCGCCACGTAGTGGGCCAGCCGGTCGCGCGCCGGCGTGCCCGGCGGGTAGAGGACGCCGTCCCAGTGGTCGTAGCTCCACCCCGACGTCCCGACGTGCACGGCCACGGCCCGCCCCCACCCTGTCAGCGGCGCGCCCGTGCGGCCAGGGACGTGAGGCCGGCCAGCAGCCGGCCGTAGGAGCCGGGGGCGAGCCGGACCAGCAGGTCGGGGACGACGGCGCTCCAGCCGACCAGCTGCCGGGGCCGGCGCCGCTCCACCGCGGTGAGGACGAGCTCCGCGGCCCTCGCGGGGTCCATGGTGAGCAGCGTGGCGAAGTCGCGCTTGCCCGCCTCGCCCTCCTCCGCCGGCACACCGGAGCCCACCCGCGCGTCCGCGGCGATCCGGGTGCGGATCCCGCCCGGGTGCACGCAGGTGACGCCCACGCCGTCGTCGGCCAGCTCGTGCCGCAGCGCCTCGGTGAACCCCCGGACGGCGAACTTGCTCGTCGCGTAGGCCACCTGCCCGGCCGGTGCGATCAGCCCGAACAGGCTGGAGACGTTGACCAGGTGCGAACCGGGGTGGGCCTTGAGCGCCGGCAGGAGCGCGTGCGTGAGCCGGACGACGGCGCGCAGGTTGACCTCCTGCACCCACTCGAACTCCTCGAGGGTCACCTGGTCGAAGCGCCCGCCGAGGGCGACCCCGGCGTTGTTGACCAGCAGGGTGACCTCGGGGTGGGCCTCGGCGAGGGTGGCGGCCGCGCGGCGGGTGGCCTCGGCGTCGGACAGGTCGACGACGTGGGTCGTGACGGCGAGCCCGGGGTGGGCGGTGCCGATCGCGTCGGCCACCGCCGCGAGCCCCTCGGCGTCCCGGTCGAGGAGGACCAGGGAGCTGCCCCGGCGGGCCAGGCCGTGGGCGAGGGCGGCGCCGATGCCGCCGGCCGCGCCGGTGACGACCGCCGTGCCGCCGGCGAAGACGTAGGGGGCCGGTCTCACGCGGCGACCTCCTCGGGACTGCGGGCCGGCGGGCGTGCGGTGAACCGCACGCCCTCGTCCACCACCGGGCCGCGGCGCATCAGCAGCACGTCGCGCAGGTAGTTCTGGTACAGCCGCCACGGGGCGCGGGCGCCCTGCCTCGGCAGGGCGTCCAGGCTGCGCTGCACGTAGCCCGAGCTGAGCCCGATGAACGGCTCGGTGCCGCCGCCCGGCGGGGCGACCGGCGTGCAGACGGCCTGGCCGTGCGCGGCCATGTGCCGCAGCAGCCGGCAGACGTACCGGGCGACGAGGTCGGCCTTGAGCGTCCAGGAGGCGTTGGTGTAGCCGATCGTCATGGCGAAGTTCGGTACACCGGAGACCATCATCCCCTTGTAGGAGACCCGCTCCGACAGCCGCACCGGCTCGCCGTCGACGGTGAGCGTCATGCCGCCGATGGGCAGCAGGTTCAGCCCCGTGGCGGTGACGACGACGTCGGCCGCCAGCTCGGCACCGGACTCCAGCGCGACGCCGGTCTCGGTGAAGGTGGCGATCCGGTCGGTGACCACGTCGGCCCGGCCCTCGCGGATGGCGGTGAACAGGTCGCCGTCGGGCACCAGGCACAGCCGCTGGTCCCAGGGGTCGTAGGGCGGGCCGAAGTGGGTGTCGACGTCGAACCCGGCGGGCAGCTGCCTGCGGGCCAGCTTCGCGATGATCGCCTTCATGGTGGCCGGCCGGCGCCGGCTGAGCTGGTAGGAGGCCATGGAGGTCAGCACGTTCTTCCACCGGACCACCGGGTAGACCGCCCGGGCCGGCAGGCGGCGGCGCAGGGCGTCGGCCAGCGGGTCCCGGCCGGGCAGGGCGAGGACGTAGCTGGGCGTGCGCTGCAGCATCGTCACGTGCGCGGCGGTTCGCGCCATCGAGGGGACGAGGGTGACCGCCGTGGCGCCGCTGCCGATGACGACGACCCGCTTGCCGGCGTGGTCGAGGTCCGCGGGCCAGTGCTGCGGGTGCACGATCCGGCCGCGGAAGCGCTCCTCGCCGGGGAAGCGCGGGCGGTACCCCTCGTCGTAGCGGTAGTAGCCGGAGCAGACCGACAGCCACGAGCAGGTCAGCCGCACGGTCTCGTCGGTGCCGGTGCGCTGCACGGTCACCGTCCAGCGCGCGTCCTCGGTCGACCACTCGGCGGCCACCACGCGGGAGCCGAACCGGATGTGCCGGTCGACGCCGTGCTCGCGCGCGGTCTCCTGCACGTAGCGGCGGATCGACTCGCCGTCGGCGATGGCCCGCGCCTGCGTCCACGGCTTGAACGAGTAGCCGAGGGTGAACATGTCGGAGTCCGACCGCACGCCCGGGTAGCGGAACAGGTCCCAGGTGCCGCCGATGGCCTCGCGCGCCTCGAGGACGGCGTAGCTGCGGTCGGGGCACTCACGCTGGAGGTGGCAGGCGGCGCCGATGCCGGAGAGCCCGGCGCCGACGATCAGCACGTCCACGTGCTCGGTGGGTGCGGTCATGGCGTTCCCCCTGGCTCGGCCGGTGACCTGCACCACGGTACTCGACACGGTGTCGAGTGCGTCAACGGCGCGTCGGATCGTCGGTGCCGTAGATGGTGCGCAGCCAGACGGTGAGCAGCACGTCGATGAGGTCGTCCTCCCCCACGGCCGGCTGCTGGCCGGCGAGGGTGCCCTGGATGACCCGCTCGTTCATCCAGTTCAGCGCGGTGGCGAGGTCGCGGGCCGCCGGGCCGCCGGGCGCCGCACCGCGCGCCCGCTCGGCCTCGATCGCCGCGGCGGTCTCCGCCACGAACCCCTCCATCACCTGCAACCACAGCTCCCGCACCTCGGCGCTGGCGGCCAGCAGCTGGGTCGCGGCCGCGGTCAGTGCCCGGTGCGCACGGAAGGTGTCGCGGACGGCGACCAGCGCCGCCCGCCAGTTCGCCCGCACGTCGTCGGAGGCGCCGGCCAGCGCCGCGGCGCGCAGCTCGTGGGCCTCGGCGACCACCCGGTCCAGCAGCGCGAGGACGACGGCGTCCTTGGAGGCGAAGTAGAAGTAGAAGGTCGGCCGGGAGATCCCGGCGCCGCGGGCGAGGTCGTCGACGGAGATCTCCGCCAGCGGGCGCTCGGCCAGCAGCGCCTCGGCGGTGGCCAGGATCGCCCGCTCCCGGTCGTCGCCGGAGGGCCGGCGGGCACGGCGCCCGCGGTCGGGGGCCACGCTGCTCACGGCAGCCGCCAGACCGTCGTCCGCCGCAGTCCGGGGCCCTCGGTCTCGGGGATCTCGTAGACCGCGGCGGCGGTCAACCGGTCGTGCGGCAGGTAGGGCCGCCCCGGGTCGCCGACGTACACCTCGACGCCGCGGGCGCGGGCGCGGTCGAGGAACGGCAGCACCCGCTCGGTCATCTCCCGGTCGTAGCAGACGTCCCCCGCCAGGACGACGTCGATGCCCTGCAGGTCGCGGCCCAGGACGTCGCCGGTCACGCTCACCCCGTCGATGCCGTTGAGCCCGGCGTTGACGCCGACCGCGGTGCGGCTGAACTCGTCGACGTCGCTGGCCAGCACCCACCGGGCCCCGGCCAGCCGGGCGGCGAGGGCGACCAGGCCGCTGCCGGCGCCGAGGTCGAGCACCGCCCGCCCCGCGACCACCTCGGGCCGGTCCAGCACGAAGCGGGCCAGCGCCTGACCACCCGGCCACGCCGCGGCCCAGAACGGCGGCGCCTCCCCGGCGCCGCCGTTCTGGGCCTCCATGGCCTCCCAGAGGGCGACGACGTCGTCGGCCACGTGCAGCCGGACCTCGGGGACCGACGACGGCCGCCGGACCTGGGTGTGGGCGCGGACGAAGCCGGACGGGACGACCCTCACGCCGACCGCCCGGTGGCCACGACGTCCGGGTCCACGCGCGCCCCCTCCTCGCTCGCCAACGGCACCGCCCGACCGTCCCACACCGGCCCCGGGAACGACTCGAGGGGCCGCCCCTGCCGGGACGGCCCCTCGATCCAGCACCGCTCGATCAGTACCAGTTGTTGGCCTGCGAGTGCGCCCACGCACCGCAGGGGCTGCCGTAGCGGTTCTCGATGTAGATGAGCCCGGCGTCGATCTGGCGGTAGCCGTCGGAGGTCTTGGCGATCCCGGTGCCGGCCCAGGTGGAGTTCAGGAACTGCGGGATGCCGTAGGCGGTGCTGGTGGGGTTCTGCGCGTTGGGGTTCCAGCCGCTCTCCTTGCCCCACAGGTTCTCCAGGCAGCTGAACTGCTGGGCGCTGCCGACCTTGGACATCGCGTACTCCTTGAAGGAGCCACGCGGCGCCGCGGAGCCACCGCTGCTCGGTGCCGGGGCGGCGGCCGGCGCAGCGGCGGCCGCAGCGGCGGCGGCCTGACGCTCGGCGGCCTCGCGCTCGGCGGCCTCGCGGGCGGCCTGCTCGGCGGCGGCGGCCTCGGCCGCGGCGCGCTCGGCGGCCTCGCGCTCGGCGGCCTGGCGGTCCAGCTCGGCCTGGTCGGCCGCGGCCTGGGCCTGGGCGGCGCTGGCCGCGGCGGCCTCGCGCTCGCTGCGGGAGGCGGCGAGCTCCTGCAGCGGGGCCAGGTCGGCGGCGTCCGGGGTGGCCGCGGCCGCGGTGTCGGCGGTGATGCCCAGCTGCTCGGCCACGCTGACCGACTCCGTCGGCGTGGCGGTGGCCTCGGCGTCGGGCGCGCCGGTGGCCAGGACGTTGACCACGATCGCGCCGGCCGCGGCGGCGGCCAGGAAGAACGCCGGACGGCGACCCTGGGCCGGCAGGCGCACCCGGCGGCGGGCGGGAGTGGTGTCGGGGGTGGCGGCGTCGACGGCGGGGGTGGTGGCGTCGAGCGCGGGGGACTGCGTGGTGCGGTCGTTCATCGAGGGGGGTGCTCCGGGGCGCGAGGGCGCACGCGGGCCGGCCGACTCCTACGGAGGGCAGCCCGGGGCGCAGCGGTCTACGGGAGGGGGTCCGGCGGCGGTCAGGGACGCGCGCGGCCGGTCACGGGGGAGGTGAGATCAGCGGACCGAGGAAGAGGCGCGAGGTGCGCGTGGCCCGGGATCCCTGCGGGCCGGGAGGGCCCGTGGGCGAGGCATGCGGATGCTCTCCGTTCCTTCCATGGCCGCCTACCGAGTTAGCTGACGGGTTCGGGCGGGAAGGTGCCCTACCTGCTCGGGAGCAGGATTCACCCCGGTGCTGCGGTGGGTCCCCGGCTCACGTCCGCGGTGCGCGGACACGACTCGGCGGCGTCCGGCCAGGCTCCCCGGATGGGGACGCACGACCGACCGGACGCACCCACCGTAGGGGCCGTTACCGTCCCGTGACAATCCCAGGAGCCACATGGGTCCCGTGACCCTCGTCGCGGGAGAGTGTCCGCGGACCCGGAATACGGGCCGGGCGAAACTGTTGCACGCAGCAGTAGTTGCGCTCTCAACCACTTGGAGCACGAGATGCAGTTCGGGATCTTCTCGGTCAGCGACATCACGACCGACCCCACGACCGGCCGCACGCCCAGCGAGGCGGAGCGGATCCAGGCGGTCGTGGCCATCGCGAAGAAGGCCGAGGAGGTCGGGCTCGACGTCTTCGCCCTGGGCGAGCACCACAACCCGCCGTTCTTCTCGTCCTCCCCCACCACCACGCTGGCCTACATCGCCGCGCAGACCTCGACGCTGCAGCTGTCGACGGCGACCACGCTGATCACCACCAACGACCCGGTGAAGATCGCCGAGGACTACGCGATGCTGCAGCACCTGGCCGGCGGCCGGGTGGACCTGATGATGGGCCGCGGCAACACCGGCCCGGTCTACCCCTGGTTCGGCAAGGACATCCGCGACGGCATCCCGCTGGCCGTGGAGAACTACGCGCTGCTGCGCAAGCTGTGGGACACCGAGGTGGTCAACTGGTCGGGGCAGTACCGCACCCCGCTGCAGGGCTTCACCTCCACCCCCCGGCCGCTGGACGGCGTCGCGCCGTTCGTCTGGCACGGCTCGATCCGCTCGCCGCAGATCGCCGAGCAGGCCGCGTACTACGGCGACGGCTTCTTCCACAACCACATCTTCTGGCCGCCGCAGCACACCCAGCGGATGGTCGAGTTCTACCGCCAGCGCTACGAGCACCACGGCCACGGCTCGGCCGACCAGGCGATCGTCGGTCTCGGCGGGCAGGTGTTCATGCGCCGCAACAGCCAGGACGCCGTCGCCGAGTTCCGGCCCTACTTCGACAACGCCCCCGTCTACGGGCACGGCCCGTCGCTGGAGGACTTCAGCCGCGAGACGCCGCTGACCGTCGGCTCCCCGCAGCAGGTCATCGAGCGCACCCTCGGCTTCCGCGACTACGTCGGCGACTACCAGCGCCAGCTGTTCCTCGTCGACCACGCCGGCCTGCCGCTGAAGACGGTGCTCGAGCAGCTGGACATCCTGGGCGAGGAGGTCGTGCCGGTGCTGCGCCGCGAGTTCGCCGCCCTCAAGCCCGCGCACGTGCCCGACGCCCCGACCCACGCCTCCCTCGTCGCCGCCCGCGGCGGGGCGGTGGACAGCACCGTGCACGCCGCCGGCGACGACGTCACCGGGCGCACCGCCGAGGAGGTGCCGGTCCGGTGACCACCCGCACCCTCGCGGTCGTCAGCGCGGGGCTGTCGACGCCGTCGTCCACCCGGCTGCTGGCCGACCGGCTCACCGCCGCGACCGTCGCCGCCCTCCGGGCCCGCGGTGAGGACGCCACGGTCGAGGTGGTGGAGCTGCGTCCCCTCGCCCGGGACCTCGCCGACCGCCTGGTCACCGGGTTCGCCGACGCGTCGCTGCAGTCGGCGGTCGACACCGTCGTCGGCGCCGACGGGCTGATCGCGGTGACCCCGGTGTTCTCCGGGTCCTACAGCGGCCTGTTCAAGACGTTCGTCGACGTCCTGGACAAGGAGTCGCTGACCGGGAAGCCGGTGCTGCTCGGGGCCACCGCCGGCACCGCGCGCCACTCGCTGGTGATCGAGCACGCGATGCGCCCGCTGTTCGCCTACCTGCGCGCGGTCGCCGTCCCGACCGGCGTCTTCGCCGCCCCGGAGGACTGGGGCGGCGGCGAGGGCGTCGACGCGGCGCTGGCCGCCCGGGTGGAGCGCGCCGCCGGGGAGCTGGCCGACCTCGTGGCCGGCCGGCCGGCGTCGGCCCGCCCGGCCGACCCGTTCGCCGACTTCACGCCGTTCGACCAGCTGCTCCGCGACGAGGCGTAGGGAGCGTCAGGTGGTGCCGCGGGTGTCGGTGCGCCGGTCGGCGTCGCGCTCGGGGGTCTGCCGGGCCACCGGCACGCCCTCCGGCGCGGCCGGCGCCCCCGAGGGGACCGGCGCCGCCGGCGGCACGGCCGGCGCCGGGTGCGCCCGCAGCCGCGGGTAGAGCAGCGCGAGGCCGGCCACGAAGACGACGGCGAGGACGACCGCCCACACGCCCACGTAGTCCGCCCAGGAGCCGGTGAGCAGCAGGAACGCCGGGAGGGCACAGCTGGCCAGGCCGGCGAGCAGCGCGATCGCGCCGGTGTAGCGGGTGAGCTCCTCCCGCTTGAGCCCGAGGACCAGCCAGAACAGCCCCCACAGCACGGCCCAGAACAGCCAGATCACGCCGAAGGCCGGGTCCCGGGGCTCGAAGTAGAAGAAGTTCAGCCCGGCGTACACCACCGCGCACACGGCGACGAACGCGGAGAACCACCCGAGCCCCGTCCCGTCCAGGTCCGCGAGCAGGTTGATCCCGACGTACAGGTACGTGAAGCCGAACAGGTAGATGCCCGAGGCGGACAGGATCGCCGCCGGGTCCCCGCCGGAGGTCACGATCAGGTAGGTGGGCGTGAACACCTGCAGCGTCCCCACGAACAGGTTCAGCGGCGCCGCCGCCCGGGCGTCCACCCTGCCGAGGAGCATCAGGCCGTTCACGACCAGGACGGCTCCCACGTACAGCAGTCCGACGGCTCCCATGTGCGCTCATCTCCTCGGGTCCCGCGACGGTGCGGATGTCCCCCGTGAGGTGTGCCGGTGGGCAACGATCGCGCTGCGCCCCCGTCGCGTCAACGGGGGGCGGACCCCGGCCCGGCGCCCTCCGCGTCGTCCTCGGCGAGCGCCTCGTCCAGGAGGGCGGCGAGCCCGTCGAGCGAGCGGTGCGGGCCGTCGGTCCGCAGCACCACGGGGTCGGGGACGGCGTCCTCGTCCTCGCGCAGCGCCTCCGTCAGGTCGGCGGCGGTGCGCAGCGCCTCCTTGCCGAAGCGGTCGACCGCCCGGTGCCGCTCGATCGGCGGCGGCTCGTCGGACACGGCGTCCTCCAGGAGTGGGCCCGGCCGCGTGTCCGGCGGCCGGGCACCGGGTACCACCTCATCCGGCCTCGAACACCCGGCGGCCGCGGACGGCGGTGACGCGAGGGGGCCATCGTGGAGCACCGGATCGAGGTGGTCTGGACCTGCCGCCCGTGCGAGGTGGGCGGCCAGGACGCGCAGGAGGACGGCGACGCCGACCCGACCTGCTGGAACTGCGGTGGGCCGGTCGTCGTGACCGCCCGGCCCACCATCTGGCTCGCCTCCGAGCCGGACGCCGCCTGAGCGCGGCGCCCGGCCCGGGCCGAGGTCACCCGGGGCGGCGCCCCGGCCACCGGGTGGTCACGACGTGACGGCGCACTGCCCGCGGTCGGCGCGGACCGGCCCGGACGCCGACGGCCTGATGTCGAAGTCGAAGATCGCCGTCGGCAGGTAGAGGGACGCGCAGGCGTTCGGGATGTCGACCACCCCGCTGATGCGGCCCTCGATCGGCGCCGAGCCGAGCAGCAGGTAGGCCTGCTCGCCGGAGTAGCCGAACTTCTCCAGGTACCGGACGGCGTTCAGGCACGCCCGCTTGTAGGCCAGCGTCGCGTCCAGGTACTTGTTGGTGTTGGTCTCGTGGTCGACCGAGACCCCGATGAAGGTCAGGAACTCGGAGTAGCGGGGCTCGACGTTGCCGGGCATGAACACCGGGTTGGTGGTCACGCCGTAGGTCTCCATGCCGCCCTTGATCAGGTCGATGTGGAAGTCGATGAACCCGCCCATCTCGATGGCGCCGCAGAAGGTGATCTCGCCGTCGCCCTGGCTGAAGTGCAGGTCGCCGCCGGAGAGCTTCGCGTCCTGGACGTGCACCGGGTAGAAGACCCGGGATCCGCGGGAGAAGTTCTTGATGTCGTGGTTGCCGCCGTTCTCGCGGGCCGGCACCGTGCGGGCGCCGTCCCGGGCGATGCCGTCCAGCACGTCACCGGACGCCGTCCCGCCGAGGGTGCTCTCGGCCAGCGGCGGGAGCGCCAGAGCCGGGACCCGGTCGGGGTCGGTCGCGATCAGCGCCCGCTCCCGCTCGTTCCAGCGCGCGAGCAGCTCCGCCGACGGTGCCGTGCCGAACAGGCCGGGGTGGGTGAGCCCGGTGTACCGGACGCCCGGGATGTGGCGCGAGGTCGCGACCTGCCCCTGGAAGTCCCAGATCGCCTTGTAGGCGTCGGGGAAGTAGTCGGTCAGGAAGCCGCCGCCGTTGACCTTGGCGAAGATGCCGGTGTAGCCCCAGCCCTGGCCGGGGGCGTCGCCGTACTCCTGCGGCGGCTGCACCGGCCCCAGGTCGAGGATGTCGACGACGAGCAGGTCACCGGGCTCGGCACCCTCGACCCCGATCGGCCCGCTGAGCATGTGGGCGTGCGTCAGGTCGACGTCGCGGACGTCGTTGGCCGAGTCGTTGTTGCCGATCTGGCCGTCGGTCCACTCGCGGCACTCGACCCGGATGCTCTGCCCGGGCCGCACCATCGTGGCGACCGGGACGTCCGGGTGCCAGCGGTTGTGGCCGGGTACGGCCTGGTCCCTCATGGACTTGGCCTGGTCGACGGTGAACACCACGTCTGGCATGTCCCCACTCTCCGATCGTCGATGGTGAGCGTCAGCCCGTGGGGAGACGGGCCGTCCAGGGGGGCGCGGGCCCGGGGCCGTCAGGGCCGGGGCAGCGCGTCCCATCGCGGGTCGCGCGGCGCCGGGCGGCCGGCGGCGCGCGGGACCTCTGTCGTGACGGTGGGCGCGTCCCGGCTCGCCTCCTCGCGCAGCCGCGCGGCCGCCACGGGAGCGGCGGTGCGGCTGAGCAGGGGCGCGGTGAAGACCCGCCGGCCCGCCGACTCGCACGCGGGGCACCGGGCGGTGGCCTCGGCGGTGCCGATGGGACGGCGGACCTCCCAGGGGCCGCACGTGGGACACCGGTAGACGTAGCCCGCCATGGAGGTCCTCCGAGGCTCGGGACCGCAGGTGAACGGCGAAGCTAGCGGCCCCCGGCGCCCCACGGAGCCGGGTGGCGCCCGCGGGGCGCCCCGGATCCGGGCCGAGCGCGCGTCGCCACACCGGGCTGCGCGGGGGTGACCGCCGGTGCGGTCAGCCGGTGGCGTCGGGCGAGGCCGGCGCCGAGCCGCCCTGCGGGCCCCGCCCCTCCATGATCGCGGTGATCGCGGCGCGGTCCTCCGCCGAGGGCAGCCCCCAGTCCGGCCGGTAGCCGTAGACCTCGACCAGTGGCGTGGAGTGCGTGCGCCCGTCGAGGACCTCCACGGAGTCGGGCCCGATGAGCCCCGGGTGCAGCACGCCGCAGGCCTCGGACACCTTGAACAGGTCCCGGCGCAGCGTGTCGACGTAGTTGGCCGCCCGCACCGACTTCAGCGCCGGGTCCAGCCCGTGGGCCAGCCAGGGGTTCTGGGTGGCCACCCCGGTCGGGCAGGTGTCGGTGTGGCACTTCTGCGCCTGGATGCAGCCGATCGCCAGCATCGCCTCGCGGCCGACGTTGACCATGTCGCAGCCCAGGGCGAAGGCGACGATCGCGTTGTCCGGCAGGCCGAGCTTGCCCGCCCCGATGAAGGTCACCTGCTCGTGCATCCCGGCGCGGGCGAACACCGAGTAGACGCGGGCGAAGCCGAGCTGGAAGGGCAGCGACACCGAGTCGGTGAAGATCAGCGGCGCGGCACCGGTGCCACCCTCGCCGCCGTCCACGGTCACGAAGTCCACGCCGCGGCCGGTGCGGCCCATGAGGTCGGTCAGCTCGTGCCAGAACCCCATGTCGCCGACGGCGGACTTGATGCCGACGGGCAGCCCGGTCTCGGCGGCCAGCAGCTCCACCCAGTCCAGCATGCTGTCGACGTCGGAGAACTCCGCGTGCCGCGAGGGGCTCACGCAGTCCACCCCCTCCGGGACCCCACGGGCCGCGGCGATCTCCGCCGACACCTTCGCCGCGGGGAGCACGCCGCCCAGGCCCGGCTTGGCGCCCTGGCTGAGCTTGACCTCCAGCGCCCGCACCGGCGCGGAGGCGACGAGGTCCTTGAGCCGGCCGAGGTCGAAGCGGCCGTGCTCGTCGCGGCAGCCGAAGTAGGCGGTGCCGATCTGGAACACCAGCTCACCGCCGTTGCGGTGGTGCACCGACACGCCGCCCTCGCCGGTGTTCTGCAGGCAGCCGGCCAGCGCGGCGCCGCGGTTGAGCGCCTCGACCGCGGCGCCCGACAGCGAGCCGAAGCTCATCGCCGAGATGTTCACGACCGACGCCGGCCGGAACGCCCGTGCCCGGCCGCGCGGGCCGCCCAGCACCTTGGCCGAGGGCAGGGCGACGTCGTGCGCGGACAGGGGCGCCGACGGGGGGACGGCGGCCCCGAAGGTCTTGTGGTTGATCACCGGGTAGCCGGCGGTGTACTCGAGGTCGTTGTCGGTGCCGAACCCGAAGTAGTTGTTCGCCTTCTTCGCCGAGGCGTACACCCAGCGGCGCTGGTCGCGGGTGAACGGCCGCTCCTCGTTGTTGCCCGCCACGAGGTACTGGCGCAGCTCCGGGCCGATGGACTCCAGCAGGTAGCGCGCGTGGCCGACCACCGGGAAGTTGCGCAGCAGCGTGTGCTCGCGCTGCAGCAGGTCGCGGGCGGCCACGCCTGCGACGGCGGACAGGGCGGCAGCGGCAGCGGCACGGGCTCGGCGCCTCACGACGCGGCCCCCCTCGGTCGGGCAGCTCCGGATCGGGTTCCAGGATCGGTCGCGGGCACGGTTCCTCCTCGGTCTCGGGGGTCACTCCGGCTGGCTGTGCGGGTCGTCGGCCGCGTCGAGCGTGGCGAGCACGTCGGTGAGCGCCCGGGTCGAGCGCTCGACCAGCGGGCGCAGCCGCGCGTAGACGGCGGCCTCCGCCGGGTCGGGCACCACCGGGTCGCCCACCTGGACCAGCGCGGTCGCGGCGTCCAGGTCGGGCAGTGCCCCGAGGGCGTGCAGCCCGAGCAGGCACGCGCCGAGGCCGGTGCCCTCCGGCGAGGCGGCCACCCGGACCGGCAGGTCCAGCGCGGCGGCCAGGGTGCGGACCCACAGGGACGACGCGACCGCGCCGCCGGTGGCCCGCACCTCGCGCACCGGCAGGTCGGTCGCGGCGAAGGCGTCCCGGACCAGGGCCAGTTGCTGGCAGACACCCTCGACCGCGGCCCGCACCAGGTGCGGACGGCGGTGCTCGCGGCGCAGCCCGACGTAGGCCCCGCGCAGGCCCGAGCGCCACCACGGCGCCCGCTCCCCCAGCAGGTAGGGCAGGCACAGGAGCCCGGCGCTGCCCGCCGGCACGCCGGCCGCCTCGTCCAGCAGCCGGGCGTCGAGGGCGTCGGCGTCCTCGCCCTCCGGATCGGGGACGTCGAACCCGGCGGCCAGCGCGCGGGCGGCCCAGCGCACCACCGAGCCGCCGTTGTTGACCGCGCCGCCGACCACCCAGGCGTCGTCGGTGAGCACGTAGCAGAACAGCCGCCGGTCCGGGTCCACCGTCGGCCGGGGGACGACGACCCGCATGGCCCCGCTCGTGCCGAGGGAGACCGCCGCGACCTCCGGGCGCACCGCCCCGATGCCGAGGTTGGCCAGCACGCCGTCGGAGGCGCCGAGGACCACCGGCAGGTCGGCGGGCAGGCCGGTCGCCGCGGCCACCTCGGGGCGCAGCCCGGGCAGCACCGCCGTCGTGGGCAGCACCTCGCCGAGCTGGGCCGGCCGCACCCCCGCGACGGCCATGGCCTCGTCGTCCCACCGAGCGGTGTGGATGTCGTAGAGGCCGGTGGCGGAGGCGCACGACCGGTCCAGCACGTGCCGGCCGCCGTGCAGGGCGGCGACGAGGAGCTCCTTGACCCCGCCCCAGCGCGGGGTGCCGGTGACGAGGTCGGGCTCCTCGGCCCGCGCCCAGGAGAGCTTCACCAGCGGCGACATGGGGTGCACCGGTGTGCCGGTGCGGGCGTGCAGGTCGGCGGCGCGGCCGTCGGCCACCAGCGCCGCGGCCCACTGCGCGGCCCGGTCGTCGGCCCAGGTCACCAGGGGCCCGAGCGGCGCCCCGGCGTCGTCCATGGGCACCACCCCGTGCATGGCGGCGCTGAGACAGATGCCGACCACGCGGTCCCCGCGCTCGCGGGCGCGGCCGGCGACGGCGGCCAGCGCCTCGACCGCGGCCGACTGCAGCCGGCGGGCGTCGAGCTCGGCGCGGCCGGCCGCCGGCACCTGCAGCGGGTAACCGACGCTGGCGAGGTCACGGACCCGGCCGTCGGTGCCGGCGGTGACCGCCTTGGTGGCCGTCGTGCCGGAGTCGAGCCCGACGACGACGTCCACCCCGACCCCCTGACCGGCCCCGTTGCCCTGCGGCGATGGTGCTCGGCGCGGGGGGCGGGCGCCAGCCGGGAGCTCAGGAGGCCAGCTGTCCCACCGGCTGGGGCTGCTCCCCCGGCCCGTCCTGGCCCGCCGCCTCCGGCTCCGGCCGCTCCCCCGGCTCCGGCCGCTCCTCCGCGCGGGCCTCGGCCATGAGCGCGGCGAGCGTGCCGACCGCGTCGTCGAGCTCACCGGCCAGGCGGCGCACGGCACTGCGGGCCTCGCCGGTGAGCCGCTCGTGCTCCGACCGGGCCTCGGTGAGCAGCCGGTCGTGCTCCGACCGGGCCTCGGCGAGCAGCCGGTCGTGCTCCGCGGCGGCCTCGGCGGCCAGCCGCTCCCGCTCCGCGCGGGCCTCGGCGGCCAGCCGCTCCCGTTCCTCGGCGGCCTCGAGGGCCAGCCGGTCGCGCTCGGCGGCGGCCTCGACGATCAGCCGGTCGGCCTCGGCGGAGGCCTCCTGCAGCCGGGTCACCCCCGCCGCGCGCGCGGCGAGCGCCTCCTCCTCCGCCCGGCGGCACTCGGCGAGGGCCGCCTCCTTGATCTCCGTGGCGCGGCGCAGCAGCGCGTCGGCCTCCGCGCGCGCCTCGGCGCGCATCCGGTCGGCTTCGGCCGCCCCCGCCTCGGTGAGGCCGGCGGCCTCGTCGGCGGCCAGCCGCAGGATCTCGCCGACCCGCTCGGAGGTCCGCACCAGCTCACGCCCCTCGGGGGAGCAGGCCAGCAGCCGGCGGGAGATCTCCAGCTCCGCCGAGCAGGTGCCGTAGCGGGCCAGCAGGTCGTCGTTCTCCCGCCGGATGGCGGTGAGCTCGGTCTCGGCCCAGGAGACGTAGTTGTCCACCTGCAGCCGGTCGTAGCCGCGCAGGACCGTCCGGAACTGCGGCCGCCCCTCCAGGATGGTCTCGAGGTCGCCGGCGAGGTTGGGGCGCCTCGCCTCCTGCGCGGAGCCGGGCGTGTCCGCGTGCCGGGGCCCCTCGCCCTCCGCGACCTCTCCCTGACGGAACACCGGGGCCTCCCTCCTGACCCGACGGGCGGGGGGCGGGAGCCCGACCGCCGGACGCCCGGGCAGCTCGACGTCGTGCTGGAGACCGCACGGTCCCAGACCGCGGAGGCCCGGGAGGGCGCCCCGGACGCGGCCGGAGGGGTGCTCCGGCGTAGCTCGCCTGCCCGTATCGGAACAGCTACGACCGGTGAGCCGCGCCGCGGGTCAGTGGTAGGCCGAACCGCCACGCAGCCGGGCGCCGACGGCCACGTGCAGCGGGGCGAGGACGACGCCGTCGCGGGCCAGCCGGGCGCGCAGCTGCCGCCGGTGCCGGAGCACCCCCACGAGGCCGATCGCCCAGAACACGTACTGCACGGCGAACGCGGCGCGGAAGGCGTCCAGCGAGTAGTCGGTCGAGGCGCCCGGGGTCAGCACGTCCAGCACCGCACCCACGGCCAGGATCGTCAGCAGCGAGGCCACGAAGCCCCCGACGTTCACCACGCCGCTGGCGCTGCCCTGCCGCTCGGCCGGGTTCCAGGTGCGGGCGAAGTCGAAGCCGATCATCGACCCGGGGCCGTTGGTGCCCAGCACGACGACCAGCAGCACGAGCAGCGGCAGCGGCGCCCGCCCGGGCCACAGCAGGACGACGGTCCACATGGCCGCCGTCAGCGCCAGGATCGAGAACACCAGCACCGACCGGCGCAGCGGCCACCGCCCGCACAGCCGGCCCAGCAGCGGGCCGACGAGGATGCCGACCACGACGAGCAGGGTGAGCAGCCCGGCCGCCGTCTCGGGGCTGCGGCCCTCGCCGACGACGAGGAAGGGGTAGCCCCACAGCAGCGCGAAGACGGTGCCGGAGAACTGGGTGACCAGGTGGGTGTACAGCCCGATGCGGGTGCCCGGCTCCCGCCAGGTCAGCACCAGGCTGCGGCGCACCTCCGACAGGCCGCTGGGGGTGGCCAGCTCGGTGCCCGGCGGCGCGTCCCGCAGCGCCACGACGACGAGGACGGCCACCAGCACACCGACCGCCGCGGCCCCCAGGAACGTGGCCTCCCACGACGTCGAGTGCAGCAGCGTCACCAGCGGGTAGGCGGCCACGATCTGCCCGAACTGGCCGAGCATGCCGGTCAGCTGGGTGATCAGCGGGACCGTGGGCCCGGGGAACCAGAAACCGATCACGCGCAGCACGCTGACGAAGGTCATCGCGTCGCCGGCCCCGACCAGCACCCGCGCGGCGACGGCGGTCGGGACGTCGCCGGCGACGGCGAGCAGCGCCTGCCCCGCGGCCATGGTCACCGCCCCGGCCAGGACCAGGTTGCGCGAGCCGAAGCGGTCCAGGGCGACGCCGACGGGGACCTGCATGCCCGCGTAGACGACCAGCTGCAGCACCAGGAACAGCGAGATCGCGGACGCCCCCGCGGAGAACCGCTCCTGCGCCTCCACGCCGGCGACCCCCAGGGAGGCTCGGTGGAAGACGGCGACGGCGTAGGCGGCCAGCGCGACCAGCCACACGGTGTAGGCGCGGGCCGTCGGGCGGGTGGCGGTCGGCGGGGTCACCCCAGGGACGACGCCCGTCCCGCCCGCAGGCTTCCGGGACGGCCCGTGAGATCCCTCACCACCACCGGTCCCGCCGCCCTCGGTCACCCGGCCGCGCGCCGCCCGCATCCTCCGTCCACGACCTTGACCGGCGCGGATCCCGGCTCCTAGCTTGTGTGACCCAGGACACACCCGCAGCACCAGCGCCGGACACTCCCGCTCCCGCGACCCGGGCAGCCGGGTCGCGGGCCCTTCCCCCGCCTCGACGAGGAGGACCTGACGCATGACCCGGACCGCGCCCGCCCCGCAGGACACCGCCGCGACCGACACCCCCACCCGGGAGGTGGACGTCGTCGTCATCGGCGCCGGCTTCTCCGGCATGTACATGCTGCACCGGTTGCGGCAGCTCGGCTGCTCGGTGCAGGTCGTCGAGATGGCCGACGGCGTGGGCGGCACCTGGCACTGGAACCGCTACCCGGGCGCGCGCTGCGACGTGCGGAGCATGGAGTACTCGTACTCCTTCGACCCGCAGCTGGAGCAGGAGTGGCAGTGGACGGAGAAGTACCCGACGCAACCGGAGATCCTCCGCTACGCCAACCACGTCGCCGACCGGTACGACCTGCGCCGCGACATCCAGCTGGAGACCCGGGTCGAGTCGACGGTGTGGGACGACGACGCCGCCCGCTGGACCGTGCGCACCGACCGCGGTGAGGTGCTCTCGGCGCAGTTCGTCGTGCACGCCTCGGGGTGCCTGTCGATCTACAAGAAGCCGGAGATCCCCGGGCTGGAGAGCTTCCGCGGCGACTGGTACCACACCGCCCGCTGGCCCCGGGAGGGCGTGGACCTCACCGGCAAGCGCGTCGCCGTCATCGGCACCGGCTCCTCGGCGATCCAGAGCATCCCCCTCATCGCGCAGCAGGCCGCCGACCTCACGGTGTTCCAGCGGACGCCGAACTTCGCCGTCCCGGCGCACAACCACCCCTTCCCGCCCGGCTACCAGGAGGAGATGAAGGCGCACTACCCGGAGTTCCGGGAGGACGCGCGGACGTCGATGCTCGGCATCCCGCACCCGCCGGCGGAGAAGGCCGCGCTCGAGGACGACGCCGAGAGCCGGCGACGCCGGTACGAGAAGGCCTGGCACGACCAGGACAACACCCTCGTCGACCTGATGGCGGCCTACACCGACATGCTGGTCAGCCAGGAGGCCAACGACACCGCGGCCGAGTTCGTGCGGGAGCGGATCCGGGAGATCGTGCACGACCCGGACGTCGCCGAGACGCTGTGCCCCAAGGACTACCCGATCGGCACCAAGCGGATCTGCGTGCACACCGACTACTACGAGACCTACAACCGCGACAACGTGCACCTGGTGGACCTGCGCCGGACGCCGCTGGTGGAGATCACCCCGGCCGGCGTGCGCACCACCGAGCGGGAGTTCGAGGTCGACGTGCTGGTGCTGGCCACCGGCTTCGACGCCCAGACCGGGGCGCTGACCTCCATGGAGATCCGCGGCCGGGGCGGGCAGCAGCTGACCGACCACTGGAAGGCCGGGCCGCGCACCTACCTGGGCATCGCGATGGCCGGGTTCCCCAACGCGTTCGTGATCACCGGGCCGCAGAGCCCCTCGGTGCTGTCGAACATGATGGTGTCGATCGAGCAGCACGTGGAGTGGGTCTCCGACGCCATCCGGTACGTGCGCGAGCACGGCCTGCGCACGATCGAGGCCACCCCCGAGGCGGAGCAGTCCTGGGTGGACCACAACGAGGAGGTCGGCAACGCGACCCTCTTCCCGACCGCCAACTCCTGGTACATGGGCTCCAACGTCGAGGGCAAGCCCCGGGTGTTCATGCCCTACATCGGCGGGGTCGGCCCGTACCGGGAGAGGTGCCAGGAGGTGGCCGCCAAGGACTACGAGGGCTTCGCCCTCGCCGGGTGAGTGATCGACTCCTCGTCCGGACACGACTAACCGTCCACGTCGGCGGGCAGGAGGACGGCGTCCGCCGGGGCCAGCCGACCCCGGCCGCACGAGACCGTCCGACGAGAGGAGCGCCTCCATGGCGTCCGTCATCCACTACGAGATCGCGACCGAGGCCGAGAAGTACGCCGACTTCCGCCGGGTCCTGTGGACCGGCAAGAACACCCAGCTGGTGATCATGACGATCCCGCCGGGCGGGGAGATCGGCGAGGAGGTCCACGAGGACATCGACCAGATCCTCACCTTCGTCAGCGGCACCGGCGAGGCGCAGATCTCGGGCAGCAAGAAGAAGGTGACGCAGGGCGACCTCGTCGTCGTGCCCGCCGGCACGAAGCACAACTTCGTGAACACCGGGCCCAACCCGCTGGTCCTCTACACCGTCTACGGCCCGCCGGAGCACGCCGACGGCGCCGTGCACAAGACCAAGGAGGAGGCCGACGAGCTCGAGGAGGCCGGCAAGGACGAGCCGCCGACCCAGTGAGGCCCGTGGTGGGGCCGCCGCACCCGGTGGCCCCACCACGCCCGGTCGGCCGGCCGCAGGGCTGGCCGAGCGCTCGGCGCCGCAGCAGACTCGGAGGTGCCGCACGGACCGTGCCATCGACCGCCGCGTCGTCCGAGGAGGGCCCCGCCGATGTCCGCGACCCCGTCCACCCACTCCCCCGCCACCCCCGAGAGCGTCTTCACCTACGGCGCACCGCAGCTCAAGTACGGGCCCGGTGCCTCCGACGAGATCGGCTACGACCTCAGCCTGACCGGCGCGCGGCGCGTGCTGGTCGTCACCGACCCCGGGGTGGCCGCCACCGGGCACCCGCAGCGGGTCGCCGACCAGATGGGCCAGTTCGACATCGAGGCGGTCGTCTTCGACGGCGCCCACGTCGAGCCGACCGACGAGAGCCTCGAGCACGCCGTCGGCTGGGCCCGCGAGCACGGGCCCTGGGACGCG
Organism: Geodermatophilus sp. SYSU D00079; assembly: GCF_054050635.1. Classification (NCBI taxonomy): domain Bacteria; kingdom Bacillati; phylum Actinomycetota; class Actinomycetes; order Geodermatophilales; family Geodermatophilaceae; genus Geodermatophilus; species Geodermatophilus sp. SYSU D00079. The sequence continues at coordinate 40,399 of NZ_JBJGZS010000028.1, forward strand.
ATCGTCGCGGTGGGCGGCGGGTCGAGCATCGACACCGCCAAGGCGATCAACCTGCTCACCACCAACCCCGGCGAGCTCATGGACTACGTGAACAAGCCGGTCGGCGAGGGGCGGGCGCCGGTCAACCCGCTCAACCCGCTGGTCGCCGTCCCCACGACCACGGGCACCGGCGCGGAGAGCACCACGATCTGCGTGCTCGACGTCCTGGCGCTGAAGGTCAAGACGGGGATCAGCCACGTCCGCCTGCGCCCGACCATGGCCGTCGTCGACCCGGCGCTGACCCGGACCCAGCCGGCCGGGGTCACCGCCGCGTCGGGCATGGACATCCTCTGCCACGCGCTGGAGAGCTACACCGCCCGGCCGTACACGACCTTCGAGCACAAGCGGCCGGAGGAGCGGGTGCCCTACTGCGGGGCCAACCCGATCGCCGACATGTGGTCGGAGAAGGCGCTGGCGCTGCTGGCCGGGTCGTTCCGCACCGCCGTCCGGCACGGCGAGGACGAGGACGCCCGCGCGGCGATGGCCATGGCCGCGACCTTCGCGGGGATGGGGTTCGGCAACGCCGGGGTGCACATCCCGCACGCCAACGCCTACCCGATCGCCGGCCGGGTCAAGGACTTCCACCCCAAGGACTACCCGGCCGACGAGCCGATGGTCCCGCACGGGATGTCGGTGGCCCTCACCGCGCCCGAGGCGTTCCGCTTCACCTTCGACGCCGACCCCGAGCGGCACCTGCGCGCCGCCCGGCTGCTGGACCCGCGCGCCGAGCAGACCGACGACCCCGCGGAGTTCCTCCCCACGGTGCTGACCGCGCTCATGCGCGACATCGACATCCCCGCCGGGATCGGGGCGGTCGGCTACGACGAGGGCGACATCCCCGACCTGGTCGACGGCACGATGAAGCAGCAGCGCCTGCTGGCCACCGCCCCCAAGGACGTCACCGAGGACGACGTCGCCGGGATCTTCCGCCGCTCGCTGTCGCTGTGGTGAACGGGCGGGCCGCTCCGCGCTGACCTGGTCGTAGGACTCCTGTCCAGGTGCGCGCCGGACCGCCGGGCTGGTCGAGTGGCCGCGGGGGTCGACGGGGGGCCACGGGGAGGACGGCCATGGCGACGAGCGCGGGAGGACCTCCGCGTCCGCTGCTGGGTGTGGCACCGCTGGAGCCGGCCGGTGGCCTGGACACCCTGCTGACCGCCTTCGGGCTGCTGGCCGCGGACCGGGCCGGCCTCTGCCTGGAGATCATCGGTGGGGGCCCGCTGCGCCGGGCGCTGCGGACCACCGCCGACCAGCTCGGGCTGGACGGCGCCGTGCGCTTCTGCGGGCCGCTGACCGCCCCGGCGGTCCGGGCCGCGGTGCACCGGTGCGCCGTGCTCGTCCTCCCGCACCGGGCGCCCTGCGGCCGGGAGTCCCCGCTCCCGGCGCTGCGGCACGCGCTGGCCAGCGCGCGGCCGGTCGTGGCCACCCCCGCCGGCGCGCCCCCGCTGCTCATCCGGCACGGCGAGACCGGGGTGCTGGTGCCCCCGGACGACCCCACCGCCCTGGCCGTGGCGCTCGCCGGCCTCCTCGACGACCCCGTGCGCGCCGCCGGCATCGGGCTCGCCGGCAGCCGCGCGGTGGGCGCCCTGCCCCCCGCCGGCGCCGCCGGACGGCTGCGCCGGACCTGGCAGCGGGTGACCGGGTGAGACGCCTCCTGGTACGGACCCCAAACGAGGGGGTGACGGCCCCGGCTCCTTGCGCCGCCGGCCCCCGGGATGACACAACTCCCGGGCAGACCGACACCGGGCGGTCCGCGACCCCGGGGGTCCCCGGGGTGCACCGGGCCCGGCAGGGTGCAGCGTCGACGCGCGAGGAGGACGCCATGGCGACCGGCCCGACGACGGCCGTCGCCGCGGCGCGCCCGACCGGCGACTGGGTCCCGCTGGTCCGGGGCACGGCGGCCGTCCGCCCGACCCGCAGCTCGTCGGTGCGCCGGGTGGTCGGCCGCTTCGCGCTGGCCAACCTGGTGGCGGTGGTCCTGCTGCTCGGCGGGGGTGTGTGGGCCGGCGTGGAGGCCGCGGAGGACGAGGCCCTGGCCGACGCCCGCCACATGACCGACCTGCTGGCCGCCGTCCTGGTGGAACCGAACGTCGACGAGGCCCTGCTCTCCGGCGATGCGCAGACGCTGCAGGCCTTCGACGTCCGCATGCGCGACCGGCTGGCCGCCGTCGGCATCGTGCGGGTGAAGATCTGGACCGCCGACGGCCGGATCGTGTACTCCGACGAGCCGCGCCTCGTCGGGCAGACCTACGGGCTCGACGAGGACGACCGGGCGGCGCTGCGCGACGGCGTCACCCGGGCCGAGGTCAGCGACCTCACCCGCCCGGAGAACCGGTTCGAGCGCTCCTTCGGCCAGCTGCTCGAGGTCTACCGGCACATCGACGGCCCCGACGGGCAGCCGCTGCTGCTGGAGACCTACTCGGTCTACCAGGAGGCCACCTCCCGGCAGGCCGAGATCTGGTGGGAGTTCGCGCCGATCTCGATGGCCGTCGTGCTGACGCTGCTCGCCGTCCAGATGCCCCTGGCCCACCGGATGGTGACCCAGCTGCGGGCCACCCAGCGGGAGCGCGAGCTGCTGCAGGCCCGGGCGCTGGACGCCTCGGCCGAGGAGCGGCGGCGGATCGCCGGGAGCCTGCACGACGGGATCGTGCAGGACGTCTCCGCCTCCGCCCTGCTGGTCGCCCGGGCCGCCGACGAGCTGCGGGCCCCCGCCGCCTGCGACTGCCCCCACCCGGACGCCGAGGTGCTCGGCCAGGCCGCCGGTGCGCTGCGGGAGTCGGTCGGGTCGCTGCGCTCCCTGCTGGTGGAGATCCACCCGCCGGACCTCGCCCGCTCCGGCCTGCCCATGGCCCTGGCCGACCTCGCCGGCCGGCTGCGCCCCCGCGGGGTCGACGTCCGGGTGCACGTCGCCGACGACCTCGCCCCGCCGCCGGCCGCGGCCGCCCTGGTTCTGCGCACCGTCCAGGAGGCGCTGCGCAACGTCGCCAAGCACTCCTCCGCCGGCCGCGTCGACGTGACCGTCGAGGAGCACGCCGGCGGCCTGGTGTGCGAGGTGACCGACGACGGCGTCGGCTTCGAGGCCGCGCCCGACCCGGACGGGCAGGGTGGCCGGTTCGGGCTGCGGTTGCTCGCCGACCTCGCCGCCGCCGAGGGCGCCGCCCTGTGGCTGCGCACCGCGCCGGGGTCCGGGACCGGCCTGCGCCTGGAGGTGCCCCGCTCGTGATCGACGTCCTGGTGGTCGACGACCACGCACTCATGCGCTCGGGCCTGTCCGGGCTGATCGCCGCGGCCGGGGACATGCGGGTCGTGGGCACCGCCGCCGACGGCGCGGAGGCGGTGGCCGAGGTGGCCCGCCTGCGGCCGCGGGTGGTGCTCATGGACCTGTCCATGCCGGTGATGGACGGCGTCCTGGCCACCCGCCGCATCGTCGACGAGCACCCCGACGTGGAGGTGCTCGTGCTGACCTCCTTCTCCGACCAGCAGCGGGTGATCGAGGCGCTGGACGCCGGCGCCGGCGGGTACGTCCTCAAGGACACCGAGCCGGCCGACCTGCTGGCCGCGATCCGCTCCACCGCCCAGGGGCACTCGCCGCTGGACCCCCGCGTGGCCCGCACCGTGCTGCACGCCCGCCGCTGCCCGCCGCGGACCGCCGAGCTCACCGAGCGGGAGCAGGAGGTGCTGGCGCTGGTCGGCCGGGGCCTGGCCAACAAGCAGATCGCGCGGGCCCTCGGGATCCGCGAGGGCACCGTGAAGGCCCACCTCACCAGCGTCTTCCAGCGGATCGGCGTCCGGGACCGCACCTCGGCGGCGCTCTGGGCGCGCACGCACCTCCCCGAGGACCCCGCGGACCTGGCCCGCTGACCCCCGGTCGCCGCGCCGGACCGGCGGGACCGAGACTGACGGGGTGACTCCGGCCGCTGCCACTGACGCCGACCTGCTGTCCGCCCTCCGCCGCGCCGGCGTCGGCGACGTCGACGACTCCGGCCTCGCCCGGGCGCTGTACGCCTCCGACGGCTCCCTGTACCGGGTGCTCCCCCGCGTGGTCGTGCGGCCGCGGCACCCCGACGAGATCGAGGCCACCCTCGCCGTCTGCCGGGAGGCCGGCGTGCCGCTGACCGCGCGCGGGGCGGGCACGTCGATCGCCGGCAACGCCGTCGGCCCGGGCGTGGTCGTCGACACCAGCCGCCACCTCTCCCGGGTCCGCGCCATCGACGCCGCGGCGCGGACGGCGACCGTGGACCCCGGTCTCGTGCAGGCCGCCCTGCAGAAGGCGGCCGCGCCGCACGGGCTGCGGTTCGGCCCCGACCCGAGCACCCACAACCGCTGCACGATCGGCGGGATGATCGGGAACAACGCCTGCGGCTCCCGCGCCCTGGGCTACGGCCGGACCTCCGACAACGTGGTCGGCCTCGACGTCGTCACCGGCGGCGGGCAGCGGCTGCGGCTGGGCCCGGGCGGGGACGCCACGGACGGCGGCGTCCTCGGGCAGCTGCGGGCCCTGGTGGACGGCGAGCTGGCCGCGATCCGCACCGAGCTGGGCCGCTTCGGCCGCCAGGTGTCGGGCTACTCGTTGGAGCACCTGCTGCCCGAGCGCGGCTTCGACGTCGCGAAGGCGCTCGTCGGCAGCGAGGGCACGCTGGCCCTGGTGCTGGGTGCGACCGTGCGGCTGGTGGCCGACGCCCCCTTCCGCGGGCTCGTCGTGCTCGGCTACCCGTCCATGGCCGACGCCGCCGACGCCACCCCGGCGCTGCTGCGGCACGAGCCGACCGCCTGCGAGGGGCTCGACCAGCGGATCGTCCAGCGGCTGCGGGACGTCCCGGCCGCCGTCGTCCCCGACCTGCCCCGCGGCGACGGCTGGCTGATCGTCGAGCTGACCGGGGACACCGTCGCCGAGATCGAGGCCAAGGCCAAGGGCGTGCTGGCCGACGCCGGGGCGCTGGACTCGCTGGTGGTCACCGACCCGGCCGAGGCCGCCGCCATCTGGCGGATCCGGGAGGACGGCGCGGGCCTGGCCGCCCGCACCTCCGACGGCCGCCCGGCGCACGCCGGCTGGGAGGACGCCGCGGTGCCGGTGGAGCGGCTGGGCGAGTACCTGCGCGGGTTCGAGGAGCTGCTGGGCGCCCACGGCCTGCAGGGCGTGCCCTACGGCCACTTCGGCGACGGCTGCGTGCACGTGCGGATCGACTTCCCGCTGGGGCACGGACCGGACCGGGGCCGGGCGGCCTACCGCGCGTTCGTCACCGACGCGGCCGCGCTGGTGGCCCGCTTCGGCGGCTCGGTCTCCGGCGAGCACGGCGACGGCCGGGCCCGCAGCGAGCTGCTGGCCTCGATGTACTCCCCTCACGTGCTGGGCCTGTTCGAGCGGGTCAAGGCGGTGTTCGACCCCGGCGACGTGCTCAACCCCGGGGTGCTGGTCCGGCCGGCGCGGGTCGAGGACGACATCCGGGTGGCCGCCGCGCCCCGCCGGACCGAGGGCCTGGCCCTGGCCTACCGACACGACGGCGGCGACTTCTCCGCCGCCGTCCACCGCTGCACCGGCGTCGGCAAGTGCCGGGCCGACCTGCAGGCCTCCGGCGGGGTGATGTGCCCGTCGTGGCCGGCCACGCGGGAGGAGAAGGACACCACCCGGGGGCGGGCCCGCGTCCTCCAGGAGATGCTCGCCCCCGGCGGGCCGGTGCACGACTGGCGCTCGCCGGAGGTGCACGACGCGCTGGACCTGTGCCTGTCGTGCAAGGGGTGCTCGCGGGACTGCCCGACCGGGGTGGACATGGCCTCCTACAAGGCCGAGGTGCTGCACCAGTCCTACCGGCGGCGGCTGCGGCCGCGGTCGCACTACACGCTGGGGTGGCTGCCGCGCTGGGCCGACCTGGCCGCCCGCGCCCCGCGGCTGGTCAACGCGGTGATGACCTCCCGCCTCGGCGGCCGGGTCGCCAAGTGGGGCGCCGGGGTCGACCAGCGGCGCACCCTCCCGGCCTTCGCGGCGACGACCTTCCGGGCGGGCTGGGCCGCTCGGCCGGCGTCCGGGGACGGCCGGCCGGTCGCGCTGTGGGTGGACTCGTTCACCGACCACTTCGCCCCGGAGGTCGCCGTGGCGACCGCCGAGGTCCTGGAGGCGGCCGGCTACCGCGTCCAGGTGCCCCCGGCCGAGGCCTGCTGCGGGCTCACCTGGATCACCACCGGCCAGCTGGACGCCGCCCGCCGCACGCTGGGCCGCACCGTCGAGCTGCTGACCCCGCTGGTGGACGCCGGCGTGCCCGTGGTCGGCGTCGAGCCCTCCTGCACCGCCGTCCTGCGCGGGGAGGCGCTGGAGCTGGTGGGCGGGCCGGCGGCCGAGCGGGTCGCCGCGGGCACCCGCACCCTGGCCGAGCTGCTGCGCGAGACCCCGGGCTGGACGCCGCCGTCCCTGGCCGGGGTCGAGGTCGTCGCCCAGCCGCACTGCCACCACCACGCGGTCCTGGGCTGGGCGACCGACGAGCGGCTGCTGCGCGACGCCGGTGCCACCGTGCGCCGGGTCGGCGGCTGCTGCGGGCTGGCCGGCAACTGGGGCGTCGAGCGCGGCCACCACGACGTGTCGGTCACGATCGCCGAGCAGCAGCTGCTGCCCGCCGTCCGCGAGGCCGGCCCGGACGCCGTCGTCCTGGCCGACGGGTTCTCCTGCCGCACCCAGCTGGACCAGCTGGCCGGCCGCCGCGCGCTGCACCTGGCCGAGCTGCTGGCCGCCCGGCTGCCCGTCGCCGCCCGGTGACCGGGCCCGCGGTCTGCGACGATGCGGCCGTGGAGCTCGAGGAGACGCTGCTGCCGGGGGTGGGGGTCCGGTACGAGATGCGGACCCGCGCGGGCGACCTGCTGGCGATCGTCGTCCAGCGCGAGGGCGCGGCGGAGATCGCCGTCTACGACCAGCGCGACCCCGACCGGGCGCACAGCGTCATCCGGCTGGACCACGAGGAGGTCGACGCGGTGGCCGAGGTGCTCGGCGCCCCGCGGCTGACCCAGCGCTTCGCCGACCTGTCGCGGGAGGTGCCCGGCCTGGAGTCGGGACGCTTCCCGCTCGGGCCGGGGTCACCGTTCGTCGACCACCCCCTCGGGGACACCCGGGCCCGCACCCTCACCGGGTGCTCCATCGTGGCGATCGTCCGGGACACCGACGTCGTCCCCTCCCCCGGCCCGGCCGCCGTGCTGCGCGCCGGCGACGTGCTGGTCGCGATCGGGTCCGACGCCGGGCTCGAGCAGCTGGAGCGGCACCTGACCGGACGGTCCTGAGGCCGCGGCCGCGTGGACCACGTCGCCGCCCTCCTCGTCGAGCTGGGGCTGCTGTTCGTCGGGCTGTCCCTGCTCGGCCTGCTGGCCCGGCGGGTGGGGCTGTCGCCGGTGCCGTTCGTCCTGGTGGCCGCGCTGGCGCTCGGGGACGGCGGGGTCGTGCCGCTGGCCACCTCGCAGCCGTTCATCGAGGCCGCCGCCGAGATCGGCGTGGTCCTGCTGCTGCTCGCTCTCGGGCTGGAGTTCTCCGCCGAGGAGCTGTTCGCCTCGCTGCGCCACCACGGCCCCTCGGGCCTGGTCGACCTCCTGCTGAACGCCCCGCCGGGGTTCCTCGCCGGGCTGCTGCTCGGCCTGCCCTGGCAGGGGGCGCTGGCCCTGGCCGGGGTCACCTGGGTCTCGTCCTCGGGCATCATCGCCAGGCTGCTCGGCGACCTCGGGCGGCTGGCCAACCGGGAGACCCCGGCGGTGCTGTCGGTGCTGGTGCTCGAGGACCTCGCGATGGCGCTGTTCCTGCCGCTGCTCGTCGTCTCCCTCGCCGGCGGCGGGCCGGCGTCCGCGGTCGCGGGCATCGGGCTGGCCGTGGGCGCGGTGGTGCTGGTGCTGCTGGCGGCGCAGCGCCACGGTCAGCAGCTGGGCCGGCTGCTGGCCCACCCCGACGACGAGCAGGTGCTGCTGCGGCTGGTCGGGATCACCCTGCTGGTGGCCGGGCTCGCCCAGTCGCTGGGCGCCTCGGCCGCGGTGGGCGCCTTCCTGGTCGGGCTGGCGCTGCCGGCGTCGGCGGCCGAGCGGGCCCGGGCCATCCTCGGTCCGCTGCGCGACCTGTTCGCCGCCACCTTCTTCGTCGCCTTCGGCCTGTCCACCGACCCCGGGGCGGTGCTGCCGGTGCTGCCCGCGGTCCTGGCACTGGCGGCGGTCACCGCCGGGACGAAGGTGGCCACCGGCTGGTTCGCCGCGCGGCGCGACGGCGTGGCCGGCCCGGGCCGGTTGCGGGCCGGGACGGCGCTGGTGGCCCGCGGCGAGTTCTCGATCGTCATCGCCGGGCTGGCCGTGGCCGCCGGCGTGACCGACCTGGGTCCGGTGGCGACCGGTTACGTGCTGGTGCTCGCGGTGCTGGGGCCGGTCCTCACCCGCCTCGCCGAGCCCCGCAGGGCGCGGGCCGCGGGCTGATCACGCCGTCCCCCCGCGCAGCCGCTCCACCAGGGGCGCGGTGGACGCCGGCAGCAGCCGGGACACCGGTGCCGGCAGGTCCACCTGCACGTGCACGGCCTCGTCGATGCGGTACGGCTGCGCCGAGACGACCGAGCCCAGCGTCCGGCGCAGCCGGGAGACCTCGGCCCGCACGGTGACCGTGCGGGCGGGGTCCCCGAAGAGGTCGGCGGCCAGCCCGGCGGCGGAGCGACCGGCGCGCGCCTGCGCGAGGGCCAGCAGGATCTCCGCGTGCCGCAGGCTCAGCCCGGCCGCCCACGTGCCGCTGGGGCCGGTGACCCGCACCTGCGGCCGGGAGCCGGTCAGGTCGAGGACCACCCCCGCGGGACGGGCGGGCCCTCCGGCCGCGCCGTCCGGGCGCAGCAGCCAGCCACCCGGCAGCGGCTCGGCGGTGCACCAGCCCAGGGCCGGCACGAGCACCGGGCCCGGGCCGACGTCGTCGGGCAGCAGCACGCGCTCGGGTGCCACCAGGCCCGTGGCGGCGGCGGTGCACCCGTCGGACCCGACCACGAGCGCCCGGCCGGCGAGGCGCGCCAGCAACGGCGCGGCGAGGGTCCGCAGCCGCTCCAGCTGGCGGCTGTGCGCCGTCCGCAGCTCCAGCTCGGCCAGCCGGGCGACGGCGTCGACGAGCGCGATCGTGCTCGGGTGCACGGTGGCCGCGGGCCCGGAGAGGTCGACCGCGCCCAGCAGCCGGCCGGTGACGGGGTGGTGCAGGGGCGCGGCGGCGCAGGTCCAGGGCTGGTGGCCCTCGGCGTAGTGCTCACCGGCGTGCACCTGCAGCGGGGTCCCGACGACCAGGCTGGTGCCGATCGCGTTGGTGCCGACGGTGTCCTCGTCCCAGGCGGAGCCCTCGACGAAGCCCAGCCGGTCGGCGCGGCGGCGCACCCCGCTGCCGCCCTCGCGCCACAGCACCCGACAGGCGGCGTCCACCACCACGAGCACCTGTCCGGCGTCGGTGGCGACCGGGAGCAGCCGCTCGCGCAGCAGCGGCAGCAACGGCGCCAGCCCGCTCTCGGCCCGCCGCCGCTCCAGCTCCGCGCCGTCCAGCGGCGGGACGTCCGGGGCGTCGGAGGGGTCGAGCCCCGCGCCCAGCACCCGGCGCCACGAGGCGCCGATCACCGGCCGCGGCGCCGCGGGCGGCGTGCCGCCGGCCAGCGCGGCCGCGCGCACGCGCTCCAGCAGGCGGGTGTGCGCCCGCGGGTCGGCGCCCGGCGGCAGGGCGCTGTGGACGGCGCTGGACATCGGCAGCTCCTCGGGTGTGACCTGCGCCACCGACCCTAAGTGCTGCAACCCCCTGCAACGCTTCCCCGCCGCGGGGTGCGCGCGGTCTGCTGCTGCCCTCCGTCCGGCAACGACGCAGGAGGCCCGCCCATGACCCAGACGATCGACCGCCCCGGCACCACCGGCTCCCCCGCCGACCGCGCGCAGGCCTGGCTCGACCGGTTCGCCGACGCCCTCGCCGCGGGCGACGTCGAGCGCGCCACCGACCTGTTCGCCACCACCAGCTTCTGGCGGGACCTGGTCTCCTTCACCTGGAACATCACCACCGTCGAGGACCGCGACGGCGTCCGCGACCTGCTCACCGAGACCCTCGAGCGCACCGGGCCGGCGTCCTTCGCCGTCGAGGAGCCGCCGGAGGAGGCCGACGGCGTCACCACCGTCTGGTTCACCTTCGAGACCGCGGTCGGCCGGGGACGCGGGATGGCGCGGCTGGTGGAGGAGGACGGGACCACCCGGGCCTGGACCCTGCTCACCACCCTGTACGAGCTCAAGGGCCACGAGGAGCCCCGCGGCCCGCGCCGGCCGATGGGCGCCGAGCACGGCGTCAACAAGCAGCGGCTGACCTGGCTGGAGCGGCGGGAGAGGGAGCAGGCCGAACTCGGCACCACCGTCCAGCCCGACGTCCTCGTGGTCGGCGGCGGCCAGGGCGGCATCGCGCTGGGCGCGCGGCTGCGGCAGCTCGGCGTCCCCGCGCTGGTCGTCGACAGGCACCCGCGACCCGGCGACCAGTGGCGCGGCCGCTACAAGTCACTCTGCCTGCACGACCCGGTCTGGTACGACCACCTGCCGTACCTGAAGTTCCCCGACACCTGGCCGGTGTTCTCCCCCAAGGACAAGATCGGCGACTGGCTCGAGTCCTACGTCGAGGCCATGGAGGTGCCGTACTGGTCGAGCACCGTGGCGACCCGCGCCTCGTACTCGGCCGCGACGGGCGAGTGGACCGTCGAGCTCGAGCGGGAGGGCGACCCGCTGACCCTGCGGCCCAAGCACCTGGTGCTCGCCACCGGCATGTCCGGCAAGCCCAACGTCCCCGACCTGCCCGGCAAGGACGTCTTCCGCGGGGACCAGCACCACTCCTCGGCCCACCCCGGGCCGGACGCCTACGCCGGCAAGCGCTGCGTCGTCATCGGGAGCAACAACTCCGCCTTCGACATCTGCGGCGCGCTGTGGGAGCACGACGCCCACGTCACCATGGTCCAGCGCTCCTCGACCCACATCGTCAAGAGCGGCACCCTCATGGACATCGGCCTGGGCGCCCTCTACAGCGAGGAGGCGGTCGCGGCCGGGATGACCACCGAGAAGGCCGACCTGGTCTTCGCGTCCATCCCGTACCGGATCATGCACGAGTTCCAGATCCCGCTGTACCAGCAGATGGCCGAGCGCGACGCCGACTTCTACGAGCGGCTGGAGAGGGCCGGGTTCCGGCACGACTGGGGCGACGACGGCTCCGGTCTGTTCATGAAGTACCTGCGCCGCGGCTCGGGCTACTACATCGACGTGGGCGCCGCCGACCTGGTCGCCGACGGGGAGGTGGAGCTGGCGCACGGCCAGGTCGACCACCTCACCGAGGACGCCGTCGTCATGGCCGACGGCACCGAGCTCCCCGCCGACCTGGTCGTCTACGCCACCGGCTACGGCTCGATGAACGGCTGGGCGGCCGACCTGATCAGCCAGGAGGTCGCGGACAGGGTCGGCAAGGTGTGGGGGCTCGGGTCGGACACGACCAAGGACCCCGGCCCCTGGGAGGGCGAGCAGCGCAACATGTGGAAGCCCACCCAGCAGGAGGCGCTGTGGTTCCACGGCGGCAACCTGCACCAGTCCCGGCACTACTCGCTGTACCTGGCACTGCAGCTCAAGGCGCGTCAGGTCGGCATCCCGACCCCGGTGTACGGGCTGCAGGAGGTGCACCACACCTGCTGAGCGCCCGCACCGGCCCGGCCCTGGGCCCGCCCGTCCTGCCCTCCCGCCCGTGTCGATCATCGGACCGGTGCACGGGGGCACGCCGTCGACGGCGTGTCGAGCTGCACCGATCCGATGATCGACGACTGGCCGGGCCGGGACGGCCGGGTCGGGACGGGCGGGTCGGGCGGGGACGGGCGCGGGTCAGGCGGCCGCGGCGTCCCGGCGGGCGACCGCCGCGGCGACGACGTGCGGGGCCAGCGCGGCGGCGATGACGGCGTAGCCGGCCGAGGAGGGGTGGAAGCGGTCGGCGGAGAACATCGCCGGGTCGGCGCCGAACGCGGCGGCCACGGCGTCCGACACCCCGGCGACCCGCGCGCCCGCGGACCGGGCGACGGCGGCCTGCTGGCGCTGCAGCTCCGCGGAGGCGGCCTGCACCAGCGAGCGGAACGCCGGCGGCACGAACGGCACCATCGACATGTCCGGCGCCGGGACGACGACCACGTCGGTGCCGCCGGCGCGCAGCGTGCCCACGGCCGCGGCGAGGGCGGCGGCCGCCTGTCCCGCCGGCACCATGCGGGCGAGGTCGTTGGCGCCGACGACCACCACGGCGAGGTCGACCGCCAGCGGCTCGGCGCGGCGGGCCTGCGCGGCCAGGTCGCGCGAGACGGCGCCCGGGACGGCGAGGACGGACAGGTCGACGTCGAAGCCGGCCTCCTGCAGGGCCGCCACCAGGCGCGGCCCGAGGGTGTCCTGCACCCGGGCGGCGCCCGAGCCGTACGCGAGCGAGTCACCGAGGAGGGCCAGGCGGAGGCCCTGGTCCAGGGGCCCGCGAGGGGCGTGCGAGTGGCGGGGAGCAGGGTCCTTCAACACGCTCCGTACAACGGCGCCAGGCACTCCGCTATGCCGACGGGGCCCGGCCGGGAGGGTTCCCGCCCGGGCCCCGTGGACGCAGGGGGTGCTGCCTCAGGCCTTCGGGCCACCGGCGGCGTAGACGACCTGCCCGGAGACGAAGCCGGCGCCCTCGCTGACGAAGAACGACACCAGGTGGGCGATGTCCTCGGGCTGCCCGACGCGCTGCACCGGGATCTCCTTGGCCGCGCCGGCGATGAAGTCCTCGAACGGGACGCCGATCCGCTCGGCGGTCGCCTTGGTCATCTCCGTCTGGATGAAGCCGGGGGCGATGGCGTTGGCGGTGACGCCGAACTTGCCGAGCTCGATGGCGAGGGTCTTGGTGAAGCCCTGCAGGCCGGCCTTGGCCGCGGAGTAGTTGGCCTGGCCGCGGTTGCCCAGCGCCGAGATGCTCGACAGGTTGACCACGCGGCCCCAGCCGGCCTCGATCATGTGCTTCTGCACCGCGCGGGTCATGAGGAACGCGCCGCGCAGGTGGACGTTCATGACGGTGTCCCAGTCGGACTCGGTCATCTTGAACAGCAGGTTGTCGCGGGTGACACCGGCGTTGTTCACCAGGACCGTCGGCGCGCCGAGCTCGGCGGCGACCCGGCCGACCGCGGCCTCCACCTGCTCGGGGTCGCTGACGTCGGCGCCGACCGCGAGCGCCCGGCCCCCGGCGGCCTCGATGGCCTGCACGGTCTCCTTGCCGGCCGTCTCGTCCAGGTCCAGCACGCCCACGGCGAACCCGTCCTGCGCCAGTCGCAGGGCGGTGGCCGCGCCGATGCCGCGAGCGGCCCCGGTCACGATGGCCACGCGGGCCCCGGTGCTGCTTGCCTCGCTCATACGGGAGATCCCTTTCGTGTCTGCGCCTTGCGGTGCGCTCCCGACACGGTACGGCGGTGGGGCGGAACGGCTACCGACCGGTAGCTCCCGGCGCGTCGGTGCCCCCGGGCCCGACGACGTCCACCCGGTCGAAGCCCTCCTCCGGCGCGGGCGGCACGAACCGCGCCGCGGTGCCGAACAGCCCGGCCAGGGGCACGCGGGCCCGCCCCTCGCGGAGCTCGTTGCGCGCGACACAGGTCTCGACGGCGGTGGCCAGCCAGACCGCACGGACGCCGGCGCCGGCGGCGCGGGCCGCCGCGACCAGCGGGGCGCGGTCCTCCGGCGTGGGGTTGGTGTTGTCGACGACGACGCTGGCGCCCTGCGCCAGCAGCTCGGCGACCACCCGCCGCTGGCGCGCCTCCCGGCGCCGGGCGTTGGGCCAGTGGTCCTTGCTCACGACCACGTGGGTGCCGGCCAGGTGCTCGCGCACCCACGTCGACTTCCCGCTGCCCTGGAGGCCGGTCATCACCACGACCTCCTGCCCGGCCGGTGCCGTCCCGGGCCGGCGGGGGACGGCGTCCTCGCTCAGGCCGACTGCCGCAGCGGGGTCACCTCGGCGTCGTCGGCCGCGCGGCGGGGCGCCGGGTGCTCCACCAGCGCGAGCACCCGCCCCGCCATGAAGCGCGCCGTGCGGACCGGGGTACCCCCACGGGTGCTCTCGGTGACCTCCACGACGCCTCGGCCGTGGGTCACGTCCACCCGCCGGCCGGCGCGGGTGGCCTCGATGTCGTACGTGCGGGTCACACCCCCGGCGTCGATCACGACCTCTACGCGATCACCCTTCATCGTCGTCCTCCTGAGACGCAGGTCGGACGGTGTGCCCGACATGGGGACAACGTCCTCCAGGGGGCTGACATTCCGCCCTGACCTGCGCATTCGCCCCTGTCCGGGCCCGCGCGTCAGTCGTCGGAGTGCCGCCGGCCGGGCAGGTGCGGCTGCAGGGCGCGCACCGAGGCGAGCGCCGCGCGCCGGGCGTTGGCCCGCTGCCGGGCGCGGCTGGTCCGCGGCGCCCGCGGCTCCTCGCGCAGCAGCGCGTCCAGCCAGTGCCCCCGCGGGTCGACGTCCACGAGCATCGCCTTGACCAGCAGCGTGAGCGGGATGGCCAGCAGCGCACCGAGCGCGCCCAGCACCCAGCCCCAGAACAGCAGCGCGACGAAGGTGACCGTCATCGACAGCCCCACCGAGTCGCCGACGAACCGCGGCTGGATCAGCGTCTGGACGACGAAGTTCAGCAGCGCGTAGACCGCGACGACGACCCAGAACTCCGTCCAGCCCCCGGCCAGCAGGCCGAGGATCGCCGGCGGCACCAGCCCGAGGACGAACCCGATGTTGGGCACGTAGTTGGTGATGAACGACAGCAGCCCCCACACCACCGGCAGCGGGATGCCGATGATCGCCAGCGCGATCGTGTCCCCGATCGCGACGATCCCGCCGAACACCGTGCTGACCAGCAGGTAGCTGCGGGTGCCCCGGGCGAACAGGCCCAGCGCGATCGGCAGGTGCGGGCGCTCGGCGGCCACCAGGGCCAGCCGCCGGCCGAACCCGCCGGACTCGATGGCCAGGAAGACGATCGCCGACAGCAGCAGGACCAGCGTGGTCGCGGCGTCGCTGACCCGGGACAGCAGGCCGGTGGCGACCCCGACCAGCTGGCTGTAGTCGAACTGCGCGACCAGGTCCGACAGCTGCCCGGAGACGATCCCGCGGTCGTTGAGGTCGTCGACGACCGAGGCCAGCAGCCGCTCGGCCGAGCCGGCGTAGTCGGGCAGCAGGTTGGCGAACTGGGCGATCGAGACCACCAGCAGCGCCACGAAGGCCAGCAGGATGCCCCAGACCAGCACGAGCAGGACCGTGGCGCTGAGCCAGCGCGGCCAGCCGTGCCGCTGCAGGAAGCGCTGCACCGGCATGAGCGCGATGACGACCACCAGGGCGAGCAGCACCGGGCCGACCAGCCAGGCGATCGACCGGACACCGGCGATCGCGATCGTGGCCGCCGCGCCGCCGACCAGCAGGACCAGCCAGCGCGGCAGCCCCGCCGTCGACGGGCCGACCTCGGTGGGGGTGGCCGGCTCCGCCCCGACGGCCGCGGCCTCCTCGACCGCGGCCGCGGCGACCGAGGACTCCGCGGCGGCGGCGTCCTGGACCGCGGCGGTCACCTCGACCGGGCCGGGCACGTCAGGGGTGTCGGCCCCGGTGCCCGGGAGCCCCTGCTGGGCGACCATCGTCCGCGCCGGCTCAGCCCGCGGGGCGGACGCCGGCCCGCCACCCGCCGGCCGTCCGGCCGTCGCTCGTCCCCATGTGCACTCCGCCTCTCCCCCGCGCGGCGCCGCAGTACCCGGGCACCAGCCTGGCATGCCCGGCCGGTGGGCTCAGGTACCCGCACCGTCCAGCAGCGCGGCCATCGCCGGCAGCTCGAAGAACGCCGCGGTCTCCCGCGCGGTGGGGCCGCCGGCGTCGGGGTCGGCACCGGCGGCCAGCAGGTGGCGGACGGTCTCCTCCGACTGCTTGAACACCGCGGCGGCCAGAGCGGTCTGACCGCGGTCGTTCACCCGCCCCGGGTCCGCGCCGCGCTGCAGCAGGGCGGCCACGGTGTCCGCGTGGCCGTGGTAGGCCGCCAGGAGCAGCAGCGTGTCGCCCTTCTCGTTGGTCAGGTCCGCCGGCACCCCGGCGTCGACGTAGGCGGCCAGCTCCTCGGTGGCACCGAAGCGCGCCAGGTCGAAGACCCGCGCGGCCAGCTCGATGACGCCCGGGTCGATCCCGTCGCTGCTCTGTTCGCTCACCCCTCCGAGCCTAGGAGGCGACCCGGTCGGTGAGTGCCAGCACGCGGCGCCAGACGTCGGCGCAGGCCTCGGCCCAGTCCCCGTACGCGCGGTCGAAGAACGAGTGCGGGGCGCCGTCGTAGACGGCGGTCTCCACCTCCGCGCCGCCGGCGCGCAGCTTCCCGGCCAGCTCCAGCTGGTCCTCCACCGGCGTCGCGCTGTCGGCCCCGGCGATGACCATCAGGGTCGGGCGCCGGGCGGCGGCGTCACCGACCATCGCCGGCCGGCCGTAGAAGCCGACGCAGGCGGCCACGTCCAGGTCCCCGCCGGCCAGCCGCCACGAGTGGCTGCCACCGAAGCAGAAGCCGACGGTCACCACGGGCAGGTCCGGCCGGGTGCGCTCGCGCAGGTAGGCGATCGCCGCGGCGACGTCGGCGTCCACGCCCTGCGGCGTCGTCTGCGGGATGTGCGTCTGCCAGTCGAAGTCCTGCTCGCGGGTGCCGGTGGGCGGCAGCTCCGCCGTCCGCCCGAAGTAGTCGACGGCCAGGGCGGGCAGGCCGGCCTCGGCGAACCGCTCGGCGAGGGCGACGTAGTAGGGGTGCAGCCCGCGGATGTCGGGCAGGACGACGACCCCGACTCGGGCCGGGCCGTCGGGTGCGGCGTACGCGGCGGCGAACTCGGTCCCGTCGGCCGCGGTCAGGGTCAGGGTGCCGCGCTCGGCGACGTCGCCGCTGCGGGGCGGCGCGGGTGGGCGGCTGTCGGTGTCGTGGCACATGACCGGAGTTCTACCGGTCGCCGCCGGGCGCCGCGCCCCGGCCCCCGGTCAGGTGTCGGCGGCCTCGTCGGCCGCGGCCGGGGAGCCGCCGAAGACGCCGGCGGCGACCTCACGACGGGCGTCGGCCAGCCAGTGGTGCTGCTTGTCGGCCTGCGCGATCAGCCGGTCGAACAGTGCGGCGTCGATGCGCGGGTCGGTCTCGGCCAGCGCGCGCAGCGTCTCGAAGCCGGCCCGCTTGGCCAGCACGGCGGTCGCGATGAACTCGAACTCCACGACGTCGGACAGCGGCGACCGGGACAGCACGTGCCCGTTGAGCTTCGCGCGGGACAGCTTCTCCCCGATCCAGGTGGCGACCTGCTTGTACTGGCGCACCGGGATGCCCAGGGACTGCATCGTCGTCTCCACCGCCGCGCGCTCCTCGCGCAGCTCGCCGAGCAACTCCTCCAGCCGCCCCCCGAACGCGCTGCCGCGGTGCTGCCCGAGCATCCGGCGCACCAGCTCGATCCCGCCGGTGGCGGCGGCCAGGTGGTCGTTGGTGTAGACGCCGAGCAGCTCGACGTTGCGGATCCCGCCTGACGCGGACGGCTCGGGCACGGGCTCTCCCTGGGGGCGGACGGCGGTGGCGCCCCATTCTCACCGCCGGGTGATCACCGCGCGCGACGACGGCGTCCGGCGGCGGTCAGCCCTCGGCGCGGGCGAGCAGCCGCACCGCGGTCGGCCGCAGCTCGCGCTCGAGCTCCCACAGGCCCGCGGCCAGCCGCTGGCCCACCGCCTGCCGGGAGATGCCGAGCGCGGCGGCCGCCCGCGACTGGGTGCGGCCGGCGGCCACCAGCTCGATCGCCTCCCACGCCTGCGGGCTGCGCCGCTGGACCACCACGGCCAGGGCGGTCAGCACCGCCTGGGCGTCGGCCGCCTCCGACGGGACCGCGCCGCGGACGGCCAGCCGGGTGCCGCGCTGACCGGCGGCGTCGGCCGCGCGGCGCGCGGACAGCAGGGCCGGGCCGCCGGACCGCCCGCCGTCGGGGACCGCACCGGCGCCCACCCCGACGGCCCAGCCGGGTGCGCGCACCAGCTCGAGCACGACGTCGACGACCACGGCCGGGTCGGCCAGCAGGCCCTGCACCTCGCCGTCGCCCACCCGGGCGAAGGGACGCACGGCCGGGAGCCCGCCCAGGCGGCGCAGGGCCGCCTCCACCCGCCCGGCCCCGTCCCCGCGGGACGGGACGGCGGTCACCACGAACGGCACCGGGCAAGCCTGTCAGCTTTCCCCGTGCCGGACCAGGACTACATCCGCGCCGCGACGTCGGGCGGGAAGCCACCGGTCGCCACCGGGCCCCACTGCTCGATCGTGATCCGCAGCAGCGACTTGCCCTGCCGGGTCATCGCGGCGCGGTACTCGTCCCAGTCGGGGTGCTCGCCGCTGATGGAGCGGAAGTAGTCGACCAGCGGCTCCAGCGCCTCGGGCAGGTCCAGCACCTCGGCGCGGCCGTCCACCTGCACCCACGGCCCGTCGAAGTCGTCGGAGAGCACGCAGAGGGAGACGGCGGGGTCGCGCCGGGCGTTGGCGACCTTGGCCCGCTGCGGATAGGTCGAGACGACGATGCGGCCCTCGCCGTCCAGCCCGCAGGTCACCGGGGAGAGCTGCACCCCCCCGCTGCCCCGGCGGGTCACCAGCAGCGCCTTGTGGCGGGGACGCAGGAACTCCTCGAGCGCGGCCCGGTCGACCCGGTCGGCTGTCGCGGTCTTCGGCATGGGCCGACGCTACGACGCGCGCCCGGTGATCGTTTCCGCTCGTCCCGGAACGGACATCCACGTGCTGTGATCTCGCGTATGAGGCTCCGAGGGTCCGACCGCTCCCACCGGTCGGAGGTGCCGTCCGCCGTCGACGAGCGCGAGCACGTCGCCCACCCCGACGCGGCCGCCGTCACCGGCGCCCCGGCCCCGTCCTCCGAGCGCGGTCCCCGCCTGCGCCGGGCGACACGGTCCCTCGCGGTGGCCTCGGCCCAGCTGCTGCTCATCACCGGCGCGGTCATCGTCCTCGGGTGGGTGCTCGGCCGGCTCTGGGTGATCCTGCTGCCGATCGTCCTCGGCCTGCTGTTCGCCACGGTGCTGTGGCCGCCGACCCGCTTCCTGCGCCGGCACGGCTGGCCGCCCGCGCTGGCCGCGGCCGTCGTCCTCCTCGGCTTCCTCGCGGTCATCGGCGGCATCGTCGCGCTGATCGCCCCCCAGGTCGCCGACCAGGTCGGGGAGCTGGCCGACCAGACCGCCGTCGGGCTGCAGCAGGTGCAGAGCTGGCTGCAGGGCCCGCCGTTCAACATCGGCGAGGACCAGATCGGGCAGGCCGTCGACAACGCCATCAACTCGCTGCAGGCCAACGCGCAGAACATCGCCGGGTACGCGCTCACCGGCGCCTCCGCCGTCGGGAACGGCCTGATCAACCTCGTGCTGGCCCTGGTGCTGGCGTTCTTCTTCATCAAGGACGGCCCGCGCTGGGTGCCGTGGCTGGCGGCGCAGACCGGTCCGCGGGCCTCCCGGCACGTGGCGGCGCTGTCGAACAAGACCTGGTCGACGCTCTCGGAGTTCATCAAGCAGCAGGCGCTGGTCGGCTTCATCGACGCCTTCTTCATCGGCCTGGGCCTGTGGATCCTCGACGTCCCGCTGGTGCTGCCGTTGGCCCTGCTGACCTTCTTCGGCGCCTTCATCCCGATCATCGGTGCGTTCGTCGCCGGCGCCTTCGCCGTGCTCATCGCCCTGGTCGACGAGGGCCTCACGGTGGCGCTGATCGTCTTCGCGATCGTGCTGCTCGTGCAGCAGATCGAGGGCAACGTGCTGCAGCCGATCATCCAGGGCCGCGGGTTCAACCTGCACGCCGCCGTGGTGATCCTCGCGGTGACCGCCGGTGGCAGCCTGGCCGGCATCACCGGTGCCTTCCTCGGCGTCCCGGTGGCGGCGCTGATCGCCGTCGTCTACCGGTACGTCCGCGACGAGCTCGACGGCCGTTCGCCCGAGGTCGCCGACGACGGCACCCGCCCGCAGGTGGTCGGTGACGAGGACGGTGCGACGGTCACCCGGGAACCGGCCCCGGCCGATGGCGAGCCCGACCGTCCCCGCGGGTGAGCGCGGGAATGCCCGCGCCCCGTTCCGGGCTGCACACCGCGTAGCACCCGGACCCTGAGGAGGCAGCCACCGTGGCGCAGCGACCCGAGGACCTCGTCGAGCTCCTCGCCGAGGCGGAGCCCTTCCTGACCCGTGAGGAGCAGGTCTCCACGGCCGCCGCCCGTCGCGGCCTGGTCCTGGTCCACGACCTGGCCGGCGAGTTCGACGCCGCACACGCCGGCGCGCTGGCCGGCTCCCACCTGCTGGCCACCCTGCCGCACGAGGTGATCGCGCGGTTCGACGTCGACAGCCTGGTCGACTACCGCGCCCACCGGCCGCGGATGACCTTCAACGGCGACCACTACGAGTCCTACACCGCCCCGGAGCTGCTGCTCTACGCCCTCGAGGACGACGCCGGCGAGCCGTTCCTGCTGCTGCACGGCGCCGAGCCGGACTTCGCGTGGGAGCGGTTCATCGCCGCGGTCTCCGGCCTGGTCGACCGGCTGGGCGTGACGTCGGTCGTGGCGCTGCAGGCGATCCCGATGCCGGTGCCGCACACCCGGCCGGTGACGGTGACCGCCCACGCGACCCGCCGCCAGCTCATCGCCGACCACCCCGTCTACTGGGGCGAGATGCGCATCCCCGGCAGCGTCGCGGCGCTGCTGGAGCTGCGGCTGGGCGAGGCCGGCGTCGACGCGTGTGGCATCGCCGCCCACGTCCCGCACTACCTGGCGCAGGCGACGTTCCCGGCCGCCTCGCTCACCCTGCTCGAGCACCTCTCCCGGCTCACCGGGCTGCACCTGCCGACCGAGACGCTGCGCGAGGCCGCCGAGGCGCACCGCACCGAGGTGGACGAGCAGATCGCCCGGAGCAGCGAGAACACCGCGGTGGTCGCCGCCCTGGAGCAGCAGTACGACCAGTTCACCTCCGCCCGCGAGGGCAGCGGGCTGCTCAGCGAGATCGGCGAGGTGCCCAGCGGTGAGGAGATCGGCGCGGAGCTGGAGCGCTTCCTGGCCGAGCAGGAGCGCCGCCGCGGGGAGTGACCCGCGGCGGCCGGGTCCGCGGTCCGGAGGACCGCGGCGTCACCGCGCCCGGGCGAGGCTGATGCCCAGCGCGCCGAGGACGCCGACGACGGCGAAGACGTAGAAGCCCCACGGGAACGCCGCCCCGGCGGTGACGAGCGCGCCGGTGACCACCGGGCCGACGATCGCCCCGATCCGCCCCGCGCCGGCCGACCAGCCCAGCGCGGTGGCCCGCACCTGCGGCGGGTGGTTGGCGCTGACGAACGCGTAGACCAGCACCTGGGCACTGAACACGAAGCAGCCGGTGGCGAAGCACATCAGGTAGAGGCCGGCAGTCGGCAGCTCGACCGACAGCAGCGCGAGGAACACCGCACCGGCGGCGAACCACGCGGTTCCCGCGCGACGCGCGCCCACCCGGTCGGCGACCGCGCCGGCGACCAGCAGCCCCACGACGGCGCCGACGTTGAGCACCAGCAGGAACGCCAGCGAGTCGCCCAGCTCGTACCCCGCCTCGCGCATGATCGTGGGCAGCCAGTTGTTGAGGCCGTAGACCAGCAGCAGGCCCATGAACGAGGTCACCCCGACGGCGAGGGTGGTGCGCAGGTGGCCGCCGGTGAACAGGCTGCGCACCGTGGCGGTCGCGCCGCGGTCGGCGTCCGGGTCGGCCGGGGCGGGCGGCTCCAGGTCGAGCCCGTACCGCCGGGCGACCGCCTCCGCCTCCTCCCGGCGTCCGCGCGACAGCAGGTAGGCGGCGGACTCGGGCAGGTGCCGGACCATGAGCGGGACGAGCACGAGCGCGGGCAGCGCACCGATGACGAACATCCACCGCCACCCGACCGGCTCGACGACCACGATGGCCAGGGCGGCGGTGGCGACGGCGCCCACGTGGTAGCCGGTCATCATCGTGGTGGTCGCCCGGCCGCTGCGCCCGCCGCGGGTGAACTCGTTGACCATCGCGATCGCCGTCGGCAGGCAGCCGCCCAGCCCGATGCCGGCGAGGAACCGGAGCACCCCGAACACCGCGGCGTTCGGGGCGAACGCGCACAGCAGGGTGAACACGGAGAACGACGTCACGGCGCCGATCAGCGCCCTGCGACGGCCCACCAGGTCGGTCAGCGTGCCGATGGTGAGGGCGCCGATCGTCATGCCGACCAGCCCCACGGTGATGACCGTGGTCGCGCCCGAGCCGCTCAGACCCCACTCCTGCGGTGTGCGCAGGGCGGGCACCACCGTGCCGACGACGACGAGGTCGAACCCGTCGAGCAGGACGGCGATCCAGCACAGCGGCGCGACCCAGCCGGCCGCGGCGCGGGTCCGGCCGGTCGTGGTGGGCGGGGTGGCCTGCGTACTCACGGCGCCTCCTGGTCCTCGGTGACCGAACCCCCCGACGCTAGGTGCGCGCTCCCGCGGCGCTCGACTCGAGGCTTCCGCCCAGTGGCACCGGGCCGATGACCCCGGACACACCGTCCGGCAACGGCGGGGGGGGGGGGGGGGGGGGGGGGGGGGGGGGGGGGGGGGGGGGGGGGGGGGGGGGGGGGGGGGGGGGGGGGGGGGGGGGGGGGGGGGGGGGGGGGGGGGGGGGGGGGGGGGGGGGGGGGGGG
>NZ_JBJGZS010000029.1:0-62334 GCF_054050635.1 Geodermatophilus sp. SYSU D00079
CGCCCCCCGCCCCCCCCGGGCGCCCCCCCCCCCCCCCCCCCCCCCCCCCCCCCCCCCCCCCCCCCTCGACGAGGACGAGCAGCGGGCCTGGCGCGCGTGGCTCTACAGCTCGCTGCTGCTGCAGGACCGGCTCGACCGGGAGCTCACCCGCGAGACCGGCATCTCCCATGCCTACTACGAGATCCTCGTCGCACTCTCGGAGGCCCCCGAGCGGCAGATGCGGATGAGCGAGCTCGCCGACAGCTGCCTGTCCTCCCGCAGCCGCCTGTCGCACGCGGTCTCCCGGCTGGAGGAGCGCGGCTGGGTGCGCCGCCAGGTCTGCGCGGAGGACGGGCGCGGCCTGCTCGCCGTCCTGACCGACGAGGGGTTCGCCGCACTGGAGGCCGCCGCGCCGGTGCACGTCGAGGGCGTGCGCACGCACCTGTTCGACCAGCTCACCCCCGAGCAGGTCGCCGCGATGCGCGACCTCGGTGAGACCCTGCTGCGCCACCTCGGCCCGCGCTGAGCCTCGCCCCCCGGTCGGACGCGCGGGTCATCCCCGGGGTGGACGACGGCCGCGACACCGCTGCCTAGGGTCGGCGTGATGGACGGCCGGCCACCCCTCGAACGCCTGGAGGCCCTCCTCCGCGACCACCCGTTCGGCGTCGACGTCGTGATCGCGGCGCTGGTCTGGTTCCTGACCGTGCTGCTCCCCTACCGGTCGTACTGGCCGGCGGAGGCCACCGCCCTCGTCGTCGGCACGCTGCTGGTGGCGCCGCTGGCCTGGCGGCGGCGCCGTCCGGTCCGGGCCGCCGGCGTGGTCATCGCGGCGGGGTTGCTCGAGCTGGTGGTCGTCGAGGACTTCCTGGCCGCGAACGTCGCCGCGCTGCTCACGGTGTACGCGCTCGCCGCCTACGCCCCGCGCTGGGCCGGGCGCGCCGGCCTGGCGGTGGGCCTGCTCGGGGCGGTGCTCGCCGCCCTGCGCTACTTCTCCCTCGGCGCCAGCGACGCGCTCCTCCCCACCGCCGGGTCGATCGGGGTGGCGGTCGTCGCCGCGTGGGCCCTGGGCGACCTCCGCCGCGCCCGCGTGCGGCGGCTGGGCGACCTCCGGGAGCGCGCGCGGCTGCTGGAGCTGGAGCGGGACCAGGAGATGCGGCTGGCCGCCACCGCCGAGCGGGCACGCATCGCCCGCGAGATGCACGACGTCGTCGCCCACTCGCTGTCGGTGGTGATCGCCCAGGCCGACGGCGGGCGCTACGCCGGGCGCAGCGATCCCGCGGCCGCCACCACCGCGCTGGAGGCGATCGCCGCGACCGGCCGCCAGGCGCTGTCGGACATGCGTGGCCTGCTGGGCGTGCTGCGGGAGGACGGCGGCGAGGCCTACGCGCCGCAGCCGGACGTCGCCGCGATCCCCGGCCTGGTCGCGGACGTGCGGACCAGCGGCCTGGACGTCGACCTGCTCGTCGAGGGCTCGCCCCGGG
The DNA here is from genome assembly GCF_054050635.1 of Geodermatophilus sp. SYSU D00079. Lineage (NCBI taxonomy): Bacteria > Bacillati > Actinomycetota > Actinomycetes > Geodermatophilales > Geodermatophilaceae > Geodermatophilus > Geodermatophilus sp. SYSU D00079. The sequence goes on from NZ_JBJGZS010000029.1 coordinate 1,461, forward strand.
ACCTGCCCGCCGGCCCCCAGCTGGCCGCCTACCGGATCGTGCAGGAGTCGCTCACCAACGTGCTCAAGCACGCCGGCCCGGCCAGCCGGGCCTGGGTGCGGCTGCACTGGCGGCCCGACGCCCTGGAGCTGTCGGTGCTCGACGACGGCCGGGGCGCGTCGGCCGCGGTCATGCAGGAGGGCGGCGGGTCCGCCGCCGACGGCCGGGGGCAGGGGGTGCTCGGCATGCGCGAGCGGGCCCAGCTGCACGGCGGGCGCCTGGACGCCGGCCCCCGCCCGGGCGGCGGCTTCGGGGTGCACGCGGTGCTCCCCTACCCTGCGCGTCGATGAGTGGGCAGATCCGGGTCGTGCTCGTCGACGACCAGCAGATGGTCCGGGCCGGCTTCCGGATGGTCATCGACTCCCAGCCCGACCTGACCGTCGTCGGCGAGGCCGGCACCGGCGCCGACGCGGTGGAGCTGCTGGCCCGCACCCGCGCCGACGTCGTCCTCATGGACGTCCGCATGCCGGGGATGGACGGCATCGAGGCCACGCGGGAGGTCACCGCGCAGCCGGAGCCCCCGCGCGTGGTGGTGCTCACGACGTTCGACCTCGACGAGTACGTGGTCGCCGCGATCGGCGCCGGGGCCAGCGGCTTCCTCCTCAAGGACGCCCCGCCCGAGGAGATGCTCGCCGCCGTCCGGACGGTGCACGCCGGGGACTCGGTGATCGCCGCCAGCTCCACCCGCCGGCTGCTGCAGCACGTGGCGCCGATGCTGCGCGGCAGCGGGGTGGCCCGGCCGGGGGCCCCGGTCGGGGGCGGCGAGCTGGCCGAGCTGACCCCGCGGGAGCGGGAGGTGCTCGAGCTGATGGCCTTCGGCGCCACCAACACCGAGATCGCCGGGAGGCTGTTCGTCAGCGAGGCGACGGTGAAGACCCACGTCGGCCGGGTGCTGGCCAAAACCGGATCCCGCGACCGCGTGCAGGCCGTCGTCCTCGCCTTCCGCACCGGCCTGGTGCAGCCGGCCGACCTGCTGCGCGACGCGTAGACCCGCGGTCGTCAGCCCCCGGGCGGACGCCGGGTCGCACCGGGGTCGGACGCCGGGATCAGCTCCCGCTCCGACGCGCGGGACCTCCCCCGACCGGCAGCGTGGTCGCCGTTCCCGACCACTCCCGGAGGTTGCCCGTGTCCGCTCCCGTCCCCGTCATGACCGTCCCCGGTGAGCCGCCGTCCTCGGCCGCCGCCGTGCGGGCCCGTGGCCTGACGAAGACCCACGGCAGCGGGGAGACCGCCGTGCACGCCCTCGCCGGGGTGGACGTCGACTTCGACCGCGGGGCCTTCACCGCGATCATGGGCCCGTCCGGGTCGGGCAAGTCGACGCTCATGCACTGCCTGGCGGGGCTGGACGCGGCCACCGGCGGTGCCGTGTGGCTGGGTGACACCGAGCTGACCGGCCTGCGCGACGACGAGCTGACCCGGCTGCGCCGCGAGCGGATCGGCTTCGTCTTCCAGGCGTTCAACCTGCTGCCCGTCCTCGACGCCCGGGAGAACATCGTGCTGCCGCTGCAGCTGGCCGGCCGGCGTCCGGACCCGGCCTGGTTCGACGCGGTGGTGGCCCGCCTGGGGCTGCGGGAGCGGTTGCGGCACCGCCCGCACGAGCTCTCCGGCGGACAGCAGCAGCGGGTCGCCGTCGCCCGGGCGCTGCTCCCCCGCCCCGACGTCGTCTTCGCCGACGAGCCGACCGGCAACCTGGACTCCCGCGCCGGCGCGGAGGTCCTGGACCTGCTGCGCAGCAGCGTCCGGGAGACCGGCCAGACCGTCGTGATGGTCACCCACGACCCGATCGCCGCCGCCTACGCCGACCGCGTGGTCCTGCTCGCCGACGGCCGGCTGGCCGGCGAGGTGCAGCGCCCCACCGCCGACTCCGTCGTCGCCGCCCTGCGCGGCCTGGGGGTCTGAGGTGCGACCGGTCGTCCTCGCCCAGCTCCGCGCGCACGCCGCGCGGCTGGTCGCCTCGACGCTGGCCGTGGTCATCGCGGTCGGCTTCGTCGTGGCCACCCTCGTCCTCAACGAGACCGCCCGCAGCACCGTGCTGCAGGCGGTCGGCGCCCAGTACGTCGACACCGCCGCCGTCGTCACCTCCGACGACGGCAGCCCCCTGGACGACGACGTCGCCACCCTGGCCGTCCTGCGCTCGGTGCGTGCGGTCGCGCCGACGTGGGAGACGTCGGTGCAGGCGGCCGTCCCCGACCGCACCGGGTCGCAGTTCCTGGTCATCGGCACCGTCGCCGACGACCCCGCCCTGCGCTGGCAGCACCTGTCCGCGGGCCGCCTGCCCGACCGCCCCGGCCAGGTGGCGGTCACCGACCGCGCGCGGGCCGAGGTGGGCGACGTCCTCACCGTCACCTCCACCGACGCCGACGGGCAGCAGTCGGCCACGCAGGTCACCGTGACCGGCATCGTCGACCTGCGCGGTGACCCCGAGGCCGGCCTCTACGGCCGCGGCTTCGTCGTCCCGGAGCAGGCGCGGGCCTGGGGCGCGGTCGCCCCCGTCGAGCTGCGGGTCGCCGCGGCCCCCGGGGTCTCCGACGACCAGGTGCGCCTCGACGTCGCCACGGCGCTGCGGGACTCGGCGGTCACCGTCCGCACCGGCGAGCAGCAGTCGGTCCGGGCCGCCGCCGCGATGATGGGCAACGCCTCGGCGCTGGCGGCCGTGCTGCTGGTGTTCGGCACCGTCGCGGTCCTCGTGGCCGGGCTGGTCATCGCCAACACCTTCGCGGTGCTGCTGGCCCAGCGGACCCGCGAGCTGGCCCTGCTGCGCTGCGTGGGTGCCACCGCCCGGCAGGTGCGGCGCAGCGTGCTCGGCGAGGCACTGGTGACCGGGCTGGCCGCCTCCGCCCTCGGTGCGGTCGCCGGCGTCGGACTGGCCGCCGCGGTGTCGGCCGCGGTCGGCGACCTGGACTCCCCCATCCCGCTCGCCGGGGTGTCGGTGCCCTGGTACGCCGTGGTCGTCGGGGTCGGCGTCGGCACGCTGACCACGCTGCTGGCCGCCCTCGCCCCGGCCCGCGCGGCCACCCGCGTCGCCCCGCTGGCGGCCCTGCGGCCGGCCGACCAGGCGCCGCTGCGCTCGCGGCCGGGGGTGCTGCGGCTGCTGCTCGGGCTGGCGCTGCTGCTGCCGGGCGTCGCGCTGCTGGCGCTCGGGGTGGTCATGGCGTCGGTCCTGGTCGCGCTGCCCGGCGGGGTGCTGAGCTTCCTCGGCGTCGTGCTCCTCGCGCAGCGCGGCGTCCCCCCGGTGGTCGCGGCGGCCGGCCGGCTGGCCGCGTGGTCCGGCGGGGTGCCGGCGCGGCTGGCCGCGGGCAACGCGACCCGCAACCCCCGGCGGACGGCGGCGACCGCGACCGCGCTGCTCATCGGCGTCACGCTGACCACGGCGATGGTCGTCGGCGCGGCCTCCACCAAGGCCTCGGCGACCGCCGGGCTGGAGGCGGAGTTCCCCGCCGACGTCGTGGTCGAGGGCCTCTCCTCGCCCCTGCCGGCCGGCCTGCTGGCCGACCTGCGGGCGCTGGACGGCGTCGCGACCGGCACCGTGCTGACCGCCGCCGAGGTCACCGGTCCCGACGGCGAGGTGTGGGAGGCCACCGGCGTGGACCGCACGACCGCGCTGCCGGCGCTGCGCTCGACCGACGACCTGGTGCTGCCCGACCCCGGCGAGGTGCTGCTGCCGGAGTGGCTGGCGGAGACCTGGGCGGTCGCCGACGGCGACCGGGTGCAGCTCACCGCGGGCGGGCGCACCGGCTCCTTCCTCGTCCAGGTCGCGGGCGGGGTGCCGCTGCTCGTGACCGCCGCGGACCTGGCCACCCTCGCGCCCGACGCCGGGGTCGGCACCCTCTGGCTGCGGCTGGAGGACGTCGGCGACGAGGCGCAGACCACCGCCGTCGACGCGGTCACCGACACGGTGGGGACGACGGCCTCCGACGCCTCGGTCACCGGCATCGTCACGGTGCGCGCCCAGGTCGCCCAGGTGCTCGACACCCTGCTGCTGGTCGTGACCGGCCTGCTCGGCATCGCCGTGGTCATCGCGCTGATCGGCGTGGGCAACACCCTGGCGCTGTCGGTGGTCGAGCGGCGGCAGGAGAACGGGCTGCTGCGGGCGCTGGGCCTCACCCGGCGGCAGCTGCGCGGGCTGCTGGCGTGGGAGGCGGTGCTGGTCGCCGGGGTGGCCGCGGTCCTCGGGGTCGTGCTGGGCGGCGCGTACGGGCTGATCGGGTCGGCGTCGGTGCTGGGGCAGGTCGCCGACACCGTGCTGGTCGTCCCGTGGCTGCAGGTGGCTGCGATCGTCGTCGTCGCCACGGTGGCCGGGCTGCTCGCCTCGGTGCTGCCGGCCCGCCGCGCCGCCCGCACCTCGCCCGTGGCCGCCATCGCGGGCTGAGCGCAGCCGGGTGGAGTGGGAGGGCGCGGGATCCGCTCCCCTCCCACTCCACTCACGGGCGGGGCTTGGCGCGACGGGTGGGCACCGCGGTCGCCGGGTCCTCCGGCCAGGGGTGTCGCGGGTAGCGGCCGCGGAGCTCGGCCCGGACGCCCGGGTAGCCGGTTCCCCAGAAGCCGGCGAGGTCGGCCGTGGTCGCCACCACCCGGCCGGCCGGGGAGAGCAGCTGCAGCCGCAGCGGCCGGCCCGCCACCACGGGCGCGGCCGCCCAGCCGAACACCTCCTGCACCCGGACCGACAGGGTGGGCACCGCGGGATCGGTGTAGTCCACCCGCACCCGCGAGCCGGTCGGCACCTCGACCCGCTCGGGCACCAGCTCGTCGAGCCGCCCGGCCACCTGCCACGGCACCAGCCCCCGCAGCGCCGCGACGAGGTCGATCCGGGTCAGGTCGGCGCGGTTGCGGGCGGCGGAGAGGGCCGGGGTGGCGGCCAGCGCGGCGCCCAGGGCGTCGTCGTCCACCGCGGGCCAGGGGTCCCCGAGGCCGGCGTGCGCGGCGGCCAGCCGGTCGCGCAGCGCCCGGGCGGCGGGGGTCCAGCGCAGCAGGGCCAGCCCCTCCCGGCGCAGCCCCTCGGCGACCGCGGCGGCGACCGCGGCCGGATCGGGGTCGGGCAGCGGGCGCTCGGTGAGCACGATCGCGCCCAGCCGCTCGACGCGGGCCGCCACCACGTCGCCGTCCCGCCAGGCCACCTCCGGCCCGTCGACGACGGCACCCACCTCCCGCGCGGTGGCCTCGCCGACCACCACGGCCGAGCGCACCCGCGCGTCCCGCCGGCCGGGCTGCCGGTCGGCGGCGGCCACCGCCAGCCAGGACGCCCCCGCGAGCGCGGTGCCCGGGGACAGCTCCGCGCCGGTGCCGGCGGCCAGCAGGTAGGTGCGCTCGGTGCCCGGACGCCGGCGGGCCAGCCACTCCGGGTGGGCGAGGCCGACGACCAGGCCCGCGGCGACGTCGTCGGGCACGCCGGGGTCGGGGGTGGGCGGCACCGCGCGGGCCAGCCGGGTGGCCTCCTCCCGCCAGCGGGCGGCCGCCCCGCCACGGCCCCCGCGCAGCGCCCGCCACTCGGCGACCAGGTCGTCGGAGCCGGCCGGCAGGTCCGCCGACAGCAGCGCCACCACCTCCGCGGCACGGCGGGCACCCACCAGCCCGGCCCCGTCGAGCAGCGCCCGGGCCAGGCGCGGGTGCGCACCGACGGCGGTGAGCGACCGGCCGCGGGCGGTGACCCGACCGGCGTCGTCCACCGCCCCCAGGTCGTGCAGCGCGGCCCGGGCGACGGCGAACGCAGCGGTCGGTGGCGGGTCGGGCAACGCCAGCCCGGTGCCCTCCGGCGCGCCCCAGCAGGCCAGCTCCAGGGCCAGGCCGGTCAGGTCGGCGACGGCGATCTCCGGTTCCGGGGCGGCCGGCAGGCGGGCGTGCTCGGCCTCCGACCACAGCCGGTACACCCTCCCCGGGCCCTCCCGCCCGGCCCGGCCCGCCCGCTGGGTCGCCGACGAGCGGGAGACCCGCACGGTGGCCAGCGCCCCCAGCCCCCGGGACACGTCGAACCGCGGCACCCGGGCCAGCCCCGCGTCGACGACCGTGCGCACCCCGGGCACGGTCAGGCTGCTCTCGGCGACGTCGGTGGCCAGCACCACCCGCCGCCCCGGACCGGGGGTCAGCGCGGCGTCCTGGTCGGCGGCGGGCAGCCGCCCGTGCAGGGGACGGACGTCGGCGTCCAGCCCGCGCAGCCGGCCGGCGACACCGGCGATCTCGGCCGCGCCGGGGAGGAAGACCAGCACGTCCCCCTCGGTCTCGGCCAGCGCCCGCCGGGTGGTGGCGGCGACGGCGTCGAGCAGCCGGGGGTCGACCCGGCTGCCGTGCGGGGGCGGCAGCGCGGGCTCCGGCGGGCACCACTCCGCCGCGACGTCGTGCAGCATGCCGGTCGCCTCCACCACCGGCGCCGGGTCGGCCCCGCCCAGCAGGAGCGCCAGCCGGCCGGCCTGGGCGGTGGCCGACATCGCCAGCAGGTGCAGGTCCGGGCGCAGCGCGGCCCGCGCGTCGAGGGTGAAGGCCAGGGCGAGGTCGGTGTCCAGGTGCCGCTCGTGGCACTCGTCGAGGACGACGGCGGCCACCCCGGCCAGTTCCGGATCGGCCTGCAGCCGGCGCACCAGCAGCCCGGTGGTGACGACCTCGACGCGGGTGTCCTCGCTGCGCCGGCTGTCCCCGCGGACGCTGTAGCCGACCGAGCGGCCCACCGGCTCCCCGAGCAGCGCGGCCATCCGGCGGGCGGCGGCGCGGGTGGCGACTCTGCGCGGTTCGGCCACCAGCACCCGTCCCGGCAGCGTCCCGGCCAGCGCCAGCGGCACCAGGGTCGTCTTCCCGGTGCCCGGCGGGGCGACCAGCACCGCGCTGCCGGTCCCGCTCAGCGCGGCGTCCAGGGCCGGCAGCACCGCGCGGACCGGGAGGTCGGTGCCCGGCGTCCCCGGCGGTGGCAGCACGCCGCCAGTCTGTCGGAGTGGGAGGGCGCGGATCCCGCGTCCCTCCCACTCCGCTACGGCCGGAAGAACTTGTCGGGGGTGATCGGCAGGTCGCGGACCCGCCTGCCCGTCGCGTGCCAGTAGCCGTTGGCGACGGCGGCCGCGGCCCCGGTGATGCCGATCTCGCCGATGCCCTTGAGGCCGAGCTCGTTGACGTACGGGTCGTCCTCGTCGAGCCAGGAGATGTCGATCTCGCCGACGTCGGCGTTGGTCGCGATGTGGTACTCGGCGAGGTCGTGGTTGGCGTAGTGGCCGAACACCTCGTCCTGCACCGACTCCTCGTGCAGCGCCATCGACAGGCCCATGCAGAAGCCGCCGAGGAACTGGGAGCGGGCGGTCTTGGCGTTCACGATCGTGCCCGCGGCGTACACGCTGGTCGCCCGCGGCACCCGCACCTCGCCGGTGTCGGCGTCGACCCGCACCTCCCCGAAGTGGGCGCCGAAGGAGTGCATCGACCGCTCCTGCGCGTGCGGCGACGGGCCCGGGACGCCGCCGTCCACGGTGACCCCGTCCGGCGGCAGCTGGCCGCCGTAGGACTCCTCGAGCCGGCGCTGCAGGTCGCGGGCGGTCAGCACGATCGCCGACCCCCACGACGCCAGGCCGGTGGAGCCACCCGCGCCACCGGCGAAGGGCAGCCGGCTGTCGCCGATCCGCAGCTCGACGTCGGCCATGCCCACCCCCAGCGCGTCGGCGGCGATCTGGGTCAGCGCCGTCCAGGCACCGGTGCCGATGTCCGAGCCGTCGATCTCCACCGTGTAGCGACCGCGCCCGTCCACGGAGATCCGGCAGTCGGCCTTGCGCCGCCGCGCCGGGTAGGTGGCCGCGGCGACGCCGGTGCCGACCAGCCAGCGGCCGTCGAGGCGGACGCCGGGTCGCGGGTCGCGCCCGGCCCAGCCGAACCGCTCGGCCCCGGTGCGCAGGCACTCCACCAGCGACCGCGACGACCACGGGATCCCCCGCTCGGGGTCCTCGGCCGGCTCGTTGCGCAGGCGCAGCTCGACCGGGTCGATGCCGAGCTCGGCGGCCAGCTCGTCCATCGCCGACTCCAGCGCGAACATGCCCGGGGTCTCCCCCGGCGCCCGCATGATCGTCGGCGGTGGGACGTCGAGCCGGGCCAGCCGGTGCGTCGTCCGCCGGTTCGGCGCGGCGTACATGACCCGCGTCGGCGTGGCCGTCTGCTCGGCGAACTCGTTGACCCGCGAGGTGTGCTCGACGACCTCGTGGCTGATCGCGGTCAGCCGGCCCTCGGGGTCCGCCCCCAGCCGCAGCCGCTGGATGGTCGGCGTCCGGTGACCGACCAGGCTGAACATCTGCTGCCGGGTCAGCTCCAGGACGACGGTGCGGCCCACCACCCGCGCGGCCATCGCGGCCACGATCTGGTGGGGGTGGGTGAACGCCTTGGACCCGAACGCGCCGCCGACGTAGGGCGAGATGATCCGCACCTGCTCCCCGCCGGACAGGCCGAAGCCGGTGACCAGGTCGTTGACGATGTTGTGCGGGCCCTGGTTGGCGTCCCACATGGTCAGCTCGTCGCCGTCCCACCGGGCCATGGACGTGTGCATCTCGATGGGGTTGTTGTGCTGGGTCGGCGTCTCGTAGGTGGCGTCGACGGTGACCGCCGCGGCGGCCAGCGCGGCGTCGACGTCCCCGATCACCGAGTCGGTCTCGTAGCCGGCCATGATCTTCTCCGGCGCGTAGAGGTCCGGCCGGTCCACGGCCAGCCGCACGTCCGGCGGCTCGGCGGCGTACTCGACGGACACCTCCCCCACCGCCGCCTTGGCGACCTCCGGGGTCTCGGCCACGACCACCGCGACCACCTGCCCGTGGTAGTGCACGTCGAGGGACTGCAGCACCGGGAGGTCGGAGGCCAGCTCGCCGGACAGCCGCGGGGCGTTGGCCGGGGTGAGGACGGCGAGCACGCCCGCCGTCGCCTCGGCGCGGGTGGGGTCCAGCTGCGTGATCCGGCCGCGGTTGACGGTGCTCTGCACCAGCGCGACGTGGGCGATCGGCTCGCCGGGGTCCTGCTCGTAGGCGTAGGGCGCGGTGCCGCGGACCTTGGCCGGCCCGTCGATGCGGTCGATCCCGGCGCCGACGACGCGGTCGACGGTGGTCATGCGGGGGCTCCCGTCAGCTGGGCCAGCGTGCGGACGACGACGTTGCGGGCCAGCGGCACCTTGTAGCCGTTGTCGGGCAGCGGGGTGGCCGCGGCCAGCTCGGCGTCGGCGGCCGCGGCGAAGGACTCCTCCGTGGCCGGCCGCCCGCGCAGCGCCTCCTCCGCGGCGGTCGCCCGCCACGGCTTGTGCGCGACCCCGCCGAGGGCCAGGCGCACGTCGGCGACCACGCCGTCCTCCACCCGGAGCGCGGCCGCCACGCTGACCAGTGCGAAGGCGAACGAGGCCCGGTCGCGCACCTTGCGGTAGCGGGAGGGCATCCCCAGCGGCGGGAGGTCCACGGCGGTGACCAGCTCGCCGTGCCGCAGCGTGGTGTCGCGGGAGGCGTCGTCCCCGGGCAGGCGGTGCAGCTCGCCGATCGGGATGCTGCGCTCGCCGTCGGGCCCGAGCACCTGGACCACGGCGTCGAGGGCCACCATCGCCACCGCCATGTCCGAGGGCTGGGTGGCCACGCAGGTGCCCGGGCCCTCGAGGGTCTGCCCCAGCACCGCGTGGTTGCGGTGCAGGCCGCGCAGGGCGCCGCAGCCGCTGCCGGGGCTGCGCTTGTTGCACGGCTTGGTGACGTCGGTGAAGTAGCTGCAGCGGGTGCGCTGCAGCAGGTTGCCGGCGGTGGTCGCGCGGTTGCGCAGCTGCCCGGAGGCGGCGGCCAGCAGCGCCTGGGCGAGCACCGGGTAGCGCTCACGCACCCGGCGGTCGGCGGCGAGGTCGGCGTTCGGGACGCCGGCGCCGATGCGCAGGCCACCGTCGGGCAGGCCGGTCACCTCGCGGGAGGTGAGCGTGCGGACGTCGACCAGCAGGCTCGGTGTGGCGACGCCGAGCTTCATGAGGTCGACCAGGTTCGTGCCCCCGCCGAGGAAGGCGCCCGACCGCTCCCCCGCCATCAGCGCGACCGCGGCGGCGGGGTCGGCCGCGGCCTCGTAGCGGAACTCCCTCACCGGCGCACCCCGCTCGCCCGCGCCACGTCGGCCACCGCCGGGACGATGTGGGCGTAGGCCGCGCAGCGGCAGAGGTTGCCGCTCATCCGCTCGCGGATCTCGGCGTCGGTGAGCTCGGCGCCGTCCGCGGTGAGGTCTGCGGTGACCGCGCTGGGCCAGCCGGCCCGGGCCTCCTCTATGACGCCCGCGGCCGAGCAGACCTGGCCGGGCGTGCAGTAGCCGCACTGGAAGGCGTCCCGCTCGACGAACGAGCGGTGCAGCGGGTGCGGCTCGCCGTCGGCGGCCAGCCCGTCGGAGGTGGTCACCTCCGCGCCCCCCACGGTGACGGCCAGCACCAGGCAGCTGTTCACCCGGCGGCCGTCGAGCAGCACCGTGCAGGCGCCGCACTGGCCGTGGTCGCACCCCTTCTTTGGGCTGGTGTTGCGCAGCCGGTCGCGCAGGGCGTCCAGCAGCGTGGTGCGGGTGTCGACCGTCAGCGGGTGCGCCGCCCCGTCGACCCGCAGCGTGATCTCGGTGTCCACACCGACGCTCCTGCCCGGGCGACCGGTGTGGCCAAACCGGGGCCGCCGGAGCGGCGCGCGACCCCTACGGCGTCACGTCGGGCGGGGGCTGCGGCCAGCGGGGGACGCCGGCGACCGCGCCGTCCCCCAGCGGGGCGGCGAACCGCGGCGGCCGCTTGGCGAGGAACGAGGCGACCCCCTCCGCGGCGTCCGGCCCGGCGCCGAGCTCGAGCAGGGCCCGGGACTCGGCACGGTGGGCGTCCCACGGTGAGGCCGCGCCGAGCATCGACCACAGCAGCTGCCGGCTCGCGGCCACCGCGACCCCGGAGGTGTTGTCGGCGATCTCCCGCGCCAGCTCCCGCGCGGTGGGCAGCAGGTCGGCGTCCGGGACGACGCGGGAGACCAGCCGCCCGCGCAGCGCCTCGGCGGCGTCGAACACCCGGCCGGTCGCCACCCACTCCATCGCCTGGCTGATGCCGACCACCCGCGGGAGGAACCACGTCGAGGCCGCCTCCGGCACGATGCCGCGGCGGGCGAAGACGAACCCGAAGCGCGCGGACTCCGCGGCGATCCGGACGTCCATCGGCAGGGTCATGGTCGCGCCGATGCCGACCGCCGGGCCGTTGACCGCGGCGACCACCGGCTTGCGCAGCGCGGCGAAGGGCAGCGACGCGATGCCGCCCCAGTCCCGCGGGACGCCGTCCACCGTCCCGCGGGCCACCGGGTCGGGGCGGCCCCGGTCGCGGAACGTGCCCTCCCCGCCGCCGAGGTCGGCGCCGGCGCAGAACGCCCGCCCGGCCCCGGTCACGACGACGACCCGGACGGCGTCGTCGGCGTCGGCCGCGGCGGCCGCGGCGGCCAGCTCGGTGGCCATGACGGCGGTGAACGCGTTCATCCGGTCGGGCCGGTCGAGGGTGATCGTGGCGACGCCGTCGGCCACCTCGTACCGCAGCTGGGTGGGGGTCATCCGAGCGCGCCGGCCACCGCGAGCCGCGCGACGGCGTCGAGGTGCTCGGCCGCGTCGCCGAGCAGCAGCCGGTCCACCTTCGCCCGCCGCCAGTACAGGTGGGCGTCGTGCTCCCAGGTGAAGCCGATGCCGCCGTGCACCTGGATGCAGGTCTCGGCGGCCCGCTCCAGGACCTCGGCCGCGCACGCCTTGGCCGCCGACGCCGCCAGCGGCAGCTCGTCGGGCGCCGCGTCGGCGGCCCACGCCGCCCACCACACCAGCGAGCGCAGCTGGTCCACGCCCACCCACGCGTCGACCAGCAGGTGCTTGACCGCCTGGTAGGAGCCGATGCGGCGGCCGAACGCCTCGCGCTGCTGGGCGTAGGCGACGGCCAGCTGCACCGCGCGGTCGGCGGCGCCGAGGTCCTCGGCGGCGAGCACGACGGTGGCCACCTGGCGGGCGCGGGCCCACAGCGCGCCGGCGTCCTCGGCGAGCACCCGGCGGGAGGTGAGCCGGACCGAGGCCAGCCCGCGGGTGGCGTCCAGCGGGGGGCCGGCCGTCGCCTCGCCGTCGCCGACCACCAGCGCCCCGTCGTCCAGGCCGAGGAACAGCGTCGCCCCGGCCGCGTCGATCGACGGCGCCGAGCCGGTGACCGGGCCGTCGAGGACGGCGAACCGCGCCGACCCGTCGGCCAGCCGGGCGACGAGGTCGGGGTGGTCGGCGAGCAGGACCGCGGCGCGCGCCGCGGGGACCAGCGACGGGCCGGCCAGCACCGCACCGCCCTGCTCGGCGACGACGGCCAGGTCCAGCAGGCTGCTCCCGGCGCCGCCCGCGGCCTCGGGCACGGTGATGCCCAGGAAGCCGATCGTCGCCAGCGCCTCGTGGCCGGGCTCCACCGGGCCGCCCTCGAGCGCGGCCCGGGCCGCGGCCGGCGACGCCGAGCCGCGGTAGAACTCGCGCGCACCGGCGGCGGCGTCACGCTGGTCGGGGCCCAGGTCGAAGTTCACCGCCGACCTCCCGAGAAGGGCGCGTCCTTGTCGCCGCGCGGTTCCGGCGGCAGCCCCAGCACCCGCTCGCCGAGGATGTTGCGCAGCACCTGGTCGGTGCCGCCGGCGATCGCCAGGCCCGGCAGGTACCCCTGGCTGCGCTGCCAGGTGTCGTCACCGTCGGCGGTGGCGGCGTAGACCGCGTCGTCGCCCAGCAGCCGGACGCCGGCGTCGGCGACCAGCTTCGCCGCGGCCGTGCCGGCCAGCTTGCCGGCGCTGGCCTCCGGCCCCGGCAGCCCGCCCTGGCTGAGCACGGTGAACCGGCGGTAGCCGGTGTAGCGGGTGGCCAGCGAGGCGACGACGGCGCGGCCCACCGCCTGCCGGGCCAGCACCTGCCGCTCGGCGTCCAGCTGCGGCAGCCGCGCGCGGGCCAGTGCGGCGAGCTGCTCCACCGGGACGCCGAGGTCGCTGCCGGCCCCGCCGATGGTCACCCGCTCGTTCATCAGCGTGGTGATCGCGACCCGCCAGCCCTCGCCGGGCTCGCCCAGCCGCTCCTCGTCGGGGATGCGGACCTCGTCGAGGAACACCTCGTTGAACCCGGCCGACCCGACCATCTGCCGCAGCGGCCGGACGGTCACCCCGGGGGCGTGCATGTCGACGACGAACATGGTCAGCCCGGCGTGCTTGGGGCGGTCGGGGTCGGTGCGGGTCAGCAGGATCCCGAGGTCGGCGACGTGCGCCAGCGTCGTCCACACCTTCTGCCCGGTGACCACCCACTCGTCGCCGTCGCGCACCGCGGTGGTGCGCAGGGCCGCGAGGTCCGAGCCCGAGGCGGGCTCGCTGAACAGCTGGCACCAGACGTCGTCGGCGCGCAGCAGCCGGGCCAGGTGGCGGCGCTTCTGGTCCTCGCTGCCGTGCGCGATGACCGTCGGTCCGCACATCCCCAGGCCGATGTGGTTGATGAGGGTGGGCACCCCGGCGCGGGCCAGCTCCTGCTGCACGATCGCCTGCTGCACCAGCGTGCCGCCCTGCCCGCCGTACTCGCGCGGCCAGGTCACGCCCACCAGGCCGGCCTCGGCGAGGACCCGCTGGGTGCGCCGCAGCCCGGCCTCGTGCGTGCGGGCGTCGACCGCCTCCTGCCCCGCGCCGACGTGCAGCAGGTCGGCCGCCCGCTTCTCGAGCACCTGCCGGACCGAGGCCCGGTAGGCCGCTTCGTCGGGGGTGTCGTCGAAGTCCACGGGCGTCGCCTCTCTGCGGTGGGCGGGTCGGCGGCAGCGTGGCAGCGGCCCCCCGGAACGGTCAACGGTGACTGTTCGGCGGTCCGCACCGCCCCTACGCTCGCGCGGTGACCGCCGACCCCGCGGCGCCCGGCGCGCCCCGGTCCCGCTCCGCGCGGAGCGCCGACAGCCGGGCGCTCATCCTCGACGCGGCGGTCGCCTGCCTGGTCGAAGACGGCTACGCCGGCGCCTCCACCCTGGCCGTCCAGGCGCGGGCGGGGGTCTCGCGGGGGCGTCTGCTGCACCACTTCCCGTCGCGGGCCGAGCTGCTGGTGGCCGCCGCCGAGCACCTGTCGACCACCGTGCTCGCGGGTGTGCGCCGGCGCGCGGCGGCGCTCATGGCCGACCAGCCGGCCGGCCGCGAGCGGGTGGACCGGGCGATCGACCTCATGTGGGCGACGTTCCAGGAGCCCCCGTTCTGGGCGGCGGTCGAGCTGTGGACGGCGGCCCGCACCGACCCCGGGCTGCGGGTGGCGCTGCGGGACGGCGAGCGCCGGCTGCGGGCCGCGATCCGGGCCGTGGCCGACGGGATCTGGGGCCCGGAGATCGCCGCCGCCGAGCTGTACGCCGAGACCTGCGAGCTGCTGTTCACCAGCATGCGCGGGGTGGCGATCGTCTACGCCTTCGAGGACCGGCCGCCGGTCACGGACCCGCACCTGGCGCTCTGGAAGCGGGTCGCCGAGCGGATGCTGTCCAGCTGACCACCCGCCCCGCCGTCGTCTTCGGCACGCGACGCGAGGACGGCGACGGTGCGCCGGGGACGGCGACCACGGGCGCCGGCAGGCGGGGTTGACCGCTCCGGAGGGCCCGGCCAGCATGACGCGCGTCACACCCGACGCGCGGCAGGAGACCTCCGTGAGTGTCGAGATCCCCCGACTCCTGGGCCGCGGCATGACGATGGCCGACCAGCTGGCCCGCTGGGCGCGGCGCACCCCGGAGGCGCTGGCACTGGTCGTCGAGGGCACGCGGCGCAGCTACGCCGAGCTGGACGAGCGGGTGACCCGGCTGGCCCGCGCCCTGGCTGAGCGCGGGGTGGCGGCCGGCGACCGGGTGGCCGTCCTCGGGCTCAACGGCCCGGAGGTGTGGGAGGCCTACCTCGCCGGGGTGCGGCTGGGCGCGGTCGTCGTCCCGGTCAACTTCCGGCTGGTCGCCGACGAGGTCGCCTACGTGCTCACCGACAGCGGCGCCACCGCCCTGGTCGTCGACGGCGCCATGGCGGGGCTCGCGGCCAAGGCCCGCGAGCAGGCGCCCGGCGTGCACACCGTGCTGACCGTCGGCGAGGAGTACGAGGCGGCGCTCGCCGCGGCGGGCGGCGGGCCGCTCGACGTCGAGGTGGACGAGGACGCCGCCGCCTTCATCATGTACACCTCGGGCACGACCGGCCGTCCCAAGGGCGCGGTGCTCACCCACCGCAACCTGCTCATGCACGTGTTCAGCATGGTGGTCCACCTCGGTGCCGACCCCGGCGACCGGGTGGGCTGCCCGGGCGCCCCGCTGTTCCACATCGCCGGGCTGGCCGGGGGCCTGCCGCCGCTGCTGCTCGGCGGCACCCACGTGGTCCTCCGCTCCGGCGGGTTCGACCCGGTGGCCACCCTGGACCTGATCGAGCGGGAGGGGATCACCAACATCTTCCTCGTGCCGGCGATGTGGGCGGCGGTGGTCGCGGTGCCCGACATCGCCCGGCGGGACCTCTCCTCCCTCCGGCGCATCTCCTGGGGCGCGGCGCCGGCGTCGACCACGCTGCTGCGCACGCTGATCGACACCTTCCCGCAGGCGGAGGTGGTGACCGCGTTCGGGCAGACCGAGTGCAGCCCGGTCACCTGCTTCCTCCGCGGCGAGGACTCGGTGCGCAAGATCGGCTCGATCGGGACCCCGATGCTCAACGTCGAGGTCCGCATCGTGGACGACGCGATGCACGACGTCCCCCGGGGTGGGGTGGGCGAGATCGTCTACCGCAGCCCGATGGTGATGAAGGAGTACTGGGGCCGGCCGGAGGCCACCGCCGAGGCGTTCGCCGGCGGCTGGTTCCACTCCGGCGACCTGGTCCGCGAGGACGAGGACGGCTACCTCTACGTCGTCGACCGCAAGAAGGACATGATCATCACCGGCGGGGAGAACGTGTACTGCGCCGAGGTCGAGGACGTCCTGGCCGGGCACCCCAAGGTCGGCGAGGTGGCGCTCATCGGCGTGCCGGACAGCCGCTACGGCGAGGCACCCCTGGCCGTCGTCGCCCCGCGGGACCCCGCCGCCCCGCCCACCCCGGCCGAGCTCGCCGCCTGGTGCCGGGAACGGCTGGCGCACTACAAGAACCCGCGGGAGTACTCGCTCGTGGACGTCCTCCCGCGCAACCCCAGCGGCAAGGTGCTCAAGACCCGCCTGCGCGAGGAGCACTCGGCCGGGTCGCTGGTCGCCGACCCCGCCGTCTGAGGCCGGACTCAGCCCCGCCAGGCCTCGGCGACCTCCGCGGCGACGCCGGCGGCCTGCGCGCGCCCGGCGCGGGCGGACCCGGCGCGGGCGGCCGGGTCGAGCACGTTGCGGCCGATGGCGGCGCGGCTGCCCTCGTCGGGCGAGACGACCGCGACGCGCGCGACCATCCCGGTCACCTGCGCGTCGACGCTGGCCATCGGACCGAACCCCCGGGGGATCGGCGCGAGGACCACGACCCGCTCGTACCCCTCGGCCAGGTCGGCGTTGGCCGCCGAGCGCATGCCGCCGTCGACGTAGCGGCGGCCGTCGATCGTCACCGGCGGGTACACGCCGGGCACCGCGCAGCTGGCCGCCACGGCCAGCAGCAGCGGGACGCCGGAGTCCCGGTCGAGGGCGCGGAACTCGCCGGTGTGCGCGTCGACCGCGGTGACGGTCAGCGCCCGGTCCGGCCACTCGGTGCTGACCAGCCGGCTGCCGATGACCTCGAGCCGCTCCTGCTCCGACGGGGTCAGCCCCGCCTGCTCGGCGGCCAGCGCCAGCGCGCCGACCCGCCGGCGGAACTCGACGTCCCGGCTGCGGCTGCGCAGCGCCGCCCAGGCGTACCGGGCCAGCGCGGCGCGGGTCATGCGGGCGACCCTTTCGTCGGCGGGCGGCTCGAGCTGGCGGGCGAACAGCGCCTCGAGGTCCGCGCCGCTGGTGACCTGCGCGCCGACCACCGAGCCCGCCGACGTGCCGACGACGAGGTCCGCGCCGGTCAGGTCGACGCCGGCCTCCGCCAGGCCGGCGAGGACGCCGATCTCCCACGCGATGCCGGTGATCCCGCCGCCGCCGAGCACGAGGGCCGCGCGCTGGTCGCTCATGCCGCCATCCTCACCCACGGTGGGGCCTCGACACCGGTTGTGACCTGCGCCACGCTGGGACCCCCGGACAGGAAGGCCCCGCATGCCCGCGACGCAGGCTCCGCCGACCCCCGCAGCCACCAGCTGGCCGCCCGGCCTGCCGCGCTCGCTGGAGTACCCGAACGTGCCGGCCGGCTCGATCCTGCGCGCGGCGGTGCGCCGCTGGGGCGACCGCGAGGCGTTCGTGGACCACGACGTCCCGCTGACCTTCACCGAGCTCGGCGCGCGGGCGCACGCGGTGGCGAACTGGCTGGCTGACGCCGGGATCGGCCGCGGGGACGTCGTCGCGGTGCACATCCCGAACTGCCGGCAGTACCCGGCGGTCTACTACGGGATCCTGCTGGCCGGGGCGACCTTCTCCCCCACCAACCCGCTGCTGCCCGCCGCCGACCTCGCCGCCCAGCTGACCGACGCCGGCGCCCGCGCGCTCGTCACCTGGGACCAGGTGCTGCCGCTGGTCCGGACGGCGCTGGCCGGCACGCCGGTACAGACCGTCGTCGTCACCGGGGAGGCGCACACCCTCGACCTCGCCGCCCGTCTCGACGGCCTGGCCGACGGCGACGTCGACCTCGCCGACCTGCTGGCCGCCGACCCCACCGACCGGCACCACGACGCCGCCGTCGACCCGGCGACGGACCTCGCCCACCTGGCCTACACCGGCGGCACCACCGGGGTGAGCAAGGGCGTGGAGCTGCTCCACCGCAACGTCGTCACCAACGTGCTGCAGTCGGCGTGCTGGACGTCGGGGTCGGTGCCGGAGCTCGACGCGGCCGGCGACGTGACGCTGCGCCAGGTCCTCGGCCCCGAGGAGCACCCGACCCGGCTCGGCGAGGCCCGCATCATCAACCTCACCCCCTGGTTCCACGCCATGGGCGCGATCGGCTACCTCAACGGCCTGGTCATGAGCGGGACGACGACCGTGGTGCACATGCGCTTCGACCCCGTGCGGTACGTGGAGGACGCCGTGCGGTACCGGGTGACGTCGATCGGCGGGGCGCCCCCGGTGTTCGTCGCGCTGCTCCAGGTCCCCGGCATCGCCGAGGCCGACCTGTCGTCGGTGCGCGGCATCTCCAGCGGCGCGGCGCCGCTCCCGGTCCCGCTGATCGAGAAGCTGACCGCCCTGCTGCCGGACGCGGTGATCGGCGAGGGGTACGGCCTGACCGAGGTCACCATGCAGGCCACCGGCAACCCGTCGTTCCGCTCCGGCACCCGCAAGGCCGGCACCGTGGGGGTGCCGGTCTTCGACACCGAGATCACCATCCGCCCGCTCGGCGGGGGCGACCCGCTGCCGCCCGGGGAGCGGGGCGAGGTCTGCATCCGGGGGCCGCAGGTCATGCGCGGCTACGCGCACCGGCCGGAGGCCACCGCGGAGGCGATCGACGCCGAGGGCTGGTTCCACACCGGCGACGTCGGCGTCCTCGACGGTGACGGCTACCTGGCCATCGTCGACCGGACCAAGGACATGCTGCTCTACAAGGGCTACAACGTCTTCCCGCGCGAGCTGGAGGAGGTCCTGTTCGGCGTCCCCGGGGTGGCGGGCGCGGCGGTGGTCGGCCGGCCGGACGAGGAGGCCGGCGAGCTGCCGGTCGCCTACGTCGTCCGCCGGGCCGACGACGCCGGCGCCGCACTCACCGCGGAGTCGGTGATGGCCGCGGTCAACGAGCGGGTGACGCCCTACAAGCGGCTGCGCGACGTCGTGTTCATCGACGCGATCCCGGTCTCGGCGGCGGGCAAGGTGCTCAAGCGGGAGCTCGCCGCGCGGGAACGGGCCGCGGCACCCGGGAGCTGACTCACCCCGACGGGTGCGGCGCGGACGCGGGAGTGGCGGCGGCTCACTATCGTCCCGCGGGTGGAGAGCGACAGCGGCCTCTCGGAGACCGAGCACACCGGCGTACGGATCGCCCACGTCGAGCAGTCGCCGGTGCGGCAGGTCTGGCAGCGGGTGCTCCTCGCCGCCTTCTTCCTGTCGCTCACCGTGCTCATCGTCTGGCTGGACCGCGACGCGTACCGCGACGGCGACGAGGTCGGCATCTCGCTGCTCGACGCGATCTACTACTCGACGGTCACGCTCTCCACGACCGGCTACGGCGACATCACGCCGCTGACCGACGGCGCGCGGCTGGTGAACATCCTGTTCATCACGCCGCTGCGCATCATGTTCCTGATCGTCCTCATCGGGACCACCCTCGAGGCGCTGACCGCGCGCTCGCGGGAGGAGTTCCGCATCCGTCGCTGGAGGTCCCGCGTGCGCCAGCACGTCATCGTGTGCGGCTACGGCACCAAGGGCCGCAGCGCGATCCGCTCGCTGCAGGCCACCGGTACGCCGCTGGAGCAGATCGTCGTCGTCGACCCCGAGCCGCGGGCCATCGACGAGGCCAACTCCGTGGGGCTCACCGGCATCGTCGGCGACGCCGGCCGCACCGAGGTGCTGCGGCGGGCCTCGGTGGAGCGGGCCCGGGCGGTGATCGTCGCGGCGAACCGGGACGACGCCTCGGTGCTGATCACCCTGACCGTCCGCCAGCTCAACCCGAGCGTCCCGATCACCACCTCGGTGCGGGAGGAGGAGAACGCCAACCTGCTGCGCCAGTCCGGCGCGGACACGGTCATCACCACGTCGGCGACCTCCGGGCGGCTGCTGGGCCTGTCCACCGACAGCCCGCGCGTGGTGGCCGTGGTCGAGGACCTCGTCACCGGCGGCCAGGGGCTGGACCTCGCGCAGCGGCGGGTCACCGCCGGCGAGGTGGGGCTGGGCCCGCGGCAGCTGCGCGACATCGTGCTGTCGGTGACCCGCGGCGGGCGCACGCTGCGGTTCGACGACCCGCTGATCGGCACCCTGCAGGCCGACGACGTCCTCGTGGTGGTCAAGTCCCACGCGAAGGGGCCGGTGCAGACCGGCGGCCAGGCCGCCACGGTCTGACGGCGGACCCCGTCCTCACCGCCCGCAGGCTCGCGGCGAACCCCTGGACGGGGCCGGCCGGGGACCGTGGGTGGCGGGGTCCTCCCTCAGCCGACGGTCAGCACCCAGGTCTGCGTCGGCTCGTCCCGGCCGCGCAGCTCGACCACCGTGCCGGGCGCCCAGTGCTGCGCCTCGTGGCCACGGGCGGCCCGGATCACGTTGTTCGACACCACGGCCCGGCCGGGGTGGTCCTTGGCCAGGTCGGTGAGCCGGGCCGCCTCGTTCACCGGGTCGCCGATCACCGTGTACTCCAGCCGGCTGGCCGCGCCCACCTGACCGGCCCACACCGGCCCGCAGGCGCCCCCCACGCCGACGTCGACCTCCCCCGCGGCGGCGACGGCGGTGCAGATGCGCCGGGCCGTCCGCAGCGCCGCACCGGCCGGGTCCGGGTGGTCGGCGGGGGCGCCGAAGACGCACAGCGCGGCGTCCCCCTCGAACTTGTTCACCAGGCCGCCCTCCTCCTCGACGGCGGCGACGACGATCGTGAAGAAGCGGTTGAGCAGGCCCACCATCTCCTCCGGCCCGGTGCGCCGCACCAGCATCGTCGAACCGGCGATGTCGACGAACAGCGCGGCCACCGTGCGCACCTCGCCACCCAGCGAGACGCCGGTGTCGAGGACCCGCTCGGCGACCGTCGTCCCGACGTGCCGGCCGAACAGGTCGCGCAGCCGCGCCCGCTCGGCGAGCCCGTCGACCATGGAGTTGACGCCCTCCTGCAGCAGGCCGATCTCCCCGGCGTCGTCCACCGGGACGCGCACGTCGTGGTCCCCGAGGCCCACCCGCTGCACGGCACGGCGCAGTTCCCGCAGGGGCATCCCGACCGAGCGTCCGGCCTGGTTGGTCGTGTACAGCCCCACCACCAGCGCGACGAGGACGAGGAACACCAGCGCGTCCTCGGGCGGGCCCTCGGGGTTGCTGGGGTCGAGGAACAGCAGCGCCAGCCCCATCAGCGGGACGCCGCTGGTCAGCGACCAGGACAGCAGCAGCCGCGGCCGGACGCCGAGGACCAGTGCGCCGGCCGGCGGGTGGGCGGCCAGCGCCCGGGTGGTGAGCCCGCGGGCCAGCCGGATGGTGAGCAGGTAGCAGTGACCGGCCGCGGCCACCCCGCCGAGCAGGGCGGCCAGCGCCACGCGCAGCCCGACCAGGGACAGGTTCGAGGCGACGGCGCCGACGATCCCCACGAGCACGCCACCGGCCAGCCAGCCGACCCCGACGACGAGGGCGACGTCGGCCGGCAGCCGGAGCGCCTGGGCCGCCTCCTCGGCGGTCGGTGACCGCCCGGCGCGCAGCCAGGCCGTGGTCAGCCGCTGGCGGCGCAGCACGGCGAGGACGCCGAGCGGGAGGGCCGCGACGAGGTAGCCCGCCGCACTCAGCACGATGGCCGCGCGGCCGGCGGGGTCGCGCGCACCGGCCGAGAGCCCCCACAGGAGCAGCGACACGACGCCGAGGGCGACCAGGTTGGCGCCCAGGACGTGCAGGACGATGTACGGCACCGCCCGGCGCCCCCGCGGTGCGAACTCCAGCGCCGCGTCCACCCGCCGCAGCGCGGCCCCGTTCACGACTCCCCCGGCCGGCCGGCGCGACCGGGGGTCACCACCGGGCCCGCCGGGCGGTCTCGGTCATCTCCGCCGCGTCGGCGCCGGCCTGACCGGGGTCGTCGGGCCACTGCTCCACCTGGTTCGTCGCCCAGTCCGCCCAGTCGGCCACCAGCCGGTAGAAGTCGGTGAGGAACCGGCCCACCAGCAGGTGCTCGGCCGACCGCTCGGGGAAGGGCCCGTCGCCGGCCGCGTACGCCTCGGCCGCCGCGCGGTTGGCCACGTTGCGCTCCTCGGCCCAGCGGCGAGCGGCGGCGAGGGTGGCCAGGGCGTCGGCCGTCGTCCCGTGCTCGGCGAAGGCCAGCTTGAGCAGCTGCTCGAACTCCAGCACCGGCCCGCTGCCGGGCTCCCGGTGCCAGGCGGCCAGTGCCGTGCGCCCCTCGTCGGTGATCGCGTAGATCGTCCGCGAGCGCTGCCCGACCGGCTCCGACCGGGACGTGGCCAGACCGTGGGCGACCAGCTTCTTGGGCTCCTCGTAGAGCTTGCTCTGCGCGCGGGGCCACATGCGCCCGATGCTGCGGTCCATCTGCCGGGTCAGCTCGTAGGTGCTCCACGAGGGCCGCACCGCGAGCAGGCTGAGGATGGCGTAGGAGGTGGTGGTCAGCGCCCCCGGGGTTGACATCTTCCTCCCTATGGGAGTAGGCCGTGCGACATGGTCCCCAAGGGAGCAGACTAGCTGCCGAGAAGGTGAGCGCGATGACGGAGACCCCACTCCGGATCGACCCCGGGAACACCGAGCAGGCCCGCGCCTGGGACGGCGGCGAGGGCGCGTACTGGGCTGCGAACGCCGACCGGTACGACGACGCCGTGCGCGCCCACCACCCGCTGGTCATGGCCGCGGCGCGGATCACCGCCTCCGACGAGGTCCTCGACGTCGGCTGCGGTGCCGGGCGCACGACGCTGGACGCCGCGCGCGCCGCCGTCGACGGGCACGCGCACGGGGTCGACCTGTCCGCGCCGATGCTCGAGGTGGCCCGCGCCCGGGCCCGGGCGGAGGGGCTCTCCAACGTCACCTTCACCCAGGCCGACGCCCAGGTGCTGCCCTTCCCGCCGGCCGCCTACGACGTGGCACTCAGCCGCAGCGGGGCGATGTTCTTCGCCGACCCCGTCGCCGCACTGGGGAACGTCGCGGGCGCGCTGCACCCCGGCGGCCGGCTGGTGCTGATGACCTGGCAGCCGTACGAGCGCAACGAGTGGATCGCCGCGTTGACGTCCGCCCTCGCCGCGGGCCGCGAGCTGCCGCTCCCCCCACCCGGCCGGCCGGGCCCCTTCGGGCTCAGCGACCCGGACCACATCCGCGCCGTCCTGCCCGCCGCCGGCTTCACCGACGTGCGCCTGGAGTCGCTGGAGCTGCCGGTGCACCTCGGCCGGGACGCCGCGCAGTCCGAGGAGTTCGTGCTCGGGCAGCTGGGCTGGCTGCTCGAGGGCCTGGACGCCGCGGACCGCGAGCGGGCCCGGGAGTCGCTGCGGGCGTCGCTCACCGCGCACGAGACCGGTGACGGCGTCGCCTACGGGTCGGCCGCCTGGCTGGTCACCGCGCGTCGGGCCGGGTGAGCCGGCGGGTCAGCCGGGCCCGCGGCCGTCGTCCCGGGGCGCGACGCCGGTGTTCATGACCTCCAGGATCGTGTGCGCGTCGAGGTGCCGGCCGGTCAGGCGGGCGCAGATCCGGCCGTCGTAGAACACGACGACCTCGTCGCAGACCGCGGCCAGCTCCCGCGGGTCCGACGACGCGACGATCTGCACCGCACCGCGCTCGGACAGCCCGCGCAGCAGGTTGTAGATCTCCGCCTTGGCGCCGACGTCGATGCCCCGCGTCGGGTCGTCGAGCAGCAGGACCGACGGCGCGGCCTCCAGCCACTTGGCGAAGACCACCTTCTGCTGGTTGCCACCCGAGAGCAGGCCGACCTCCTGGTCGACCGACGGCGTCTTGATGCCCAGCCGCGCCACGTGCTCCTGGGCCCGCTCCCGCAGCCGGCCGGACCGGACGAACGCCCCGTCGCGGCGCAGCGCCACGGACCCGACCTGGCCGACGTTGTCCCAGATGGGCTTGTCCAGCATCACGCCGAAGCGCTTGCGGTCCCCGGAGACGATGGCGACGCCCTGGCTGATCGCGCCGCGGATGGTGGGCTTGAGCGGCGCACCGTCCGGCAGCACCACCCGACCCTCGTCGGGCCGGACGACCCCGGCGGCGACGCTGAGGACGGCGCGGTGCCCGGAGCCGGCCACCCCCGCGAGCCCCACGACGCGGCCGCACGGGACGGCCAGGTCCACCTCCCGCAGCTGCCCCGCGACGGTGACCCCCTCGAGCCGCAGCGCCGGCCCGGTCTCGTCGACCGACTGCCCCTGGTGGGAGCGCTCCTCCACGATCGCCGCGACCTTGTCACCGAGCATGTGCGCGACGATCCGGTCGACGGTCAGCGTGTGCGCCGGCACCGAGGGCACCGCGACCCGGCCGTCCCGCATGATCGTGACCTCGTCGCTGACCGCGAGGACGTCCTCCAGGTGGTGGGACACGTAGAGGACGGCGACGTCGCGGTCCCGCAGCCGCCGCACCACGTCGTGCAGCCGGTCGGCCTCCTCGGCGTGCAGGGCCGAGGTGGGCTCGTCGAGGATCAGCACCCGCGGCTCGGTCACCAGCGCCCGGGCGATCTCCAGGAGCTGGCGCTGGTCGAGCGGCAGGTGCTCGACCGGCTCGTCCAGGGCGACGTCGAGGCCCAGCTCGGCCAGCACCGGCCGGGCCCGCTCGGCCATCCGGCGCCGGTCCACCAGCGGGCCGCGGCGCAGCTCCCGCATCGGGAACAGGTTGGACAGCACGTCGAGGTCGGGGAACAGGCTCAGTTCCTGCGACACCACCGCGATGCCCTGGTCGACGGCGTCGGCCGTCGTGCCGGACCGCAGTTCGCGCCCGTCGAGGCGCAGGACACCCGCGTCCGGCCGGACGGCGCCGACGAGCACCTTGATCAGCGTCGACTTCCCGGCACCGTTCTCCCCCAGCAGCGCGTGCACGCGCCCCGGCCGGACGGTGAGGTCGACGCCGGCCAGGGCGACGACCCCGCCGTAGGCCTTGCGGATGTCCTGCGCCTCGAGCACGGCTAGTTCACCTCGGAGAGGTCGCGGATCGGCGGGTCGGCCAGCTGCTCCTCGACGAGGTCGGCGTAGTACTCCACCTTCGCGTCGTTGCCGCCCTCCTGGCGGGCCTGGATGTCGGCCACGTTCTCCTGGGTGACCAGCTCCGCGGTGCTGACCCACCAGCCCTCGAACAGCTCCCGCTCGCCGAGGGCGTTCTCGATGAGCATGCGGGTGGCCAGGTAGCCCTTGAGGAAGTGCTGCGGATCGGCGGCGGCGAAGTTCGTGCCGTCGGCCACCGCCTCGAGGCCGGCCTCGTTGAGGTCGAAGGCGCCGGTGAGGAACTGCCCGCCGTTGTCGCGGTTGATCCGGGCCAGCGAGGCGAGCGCGGCGTCGCCGGCGTCGAGGAACACCGAGGCCCCGCTGTTGGCCTGCACCAGGTTGTTCCACGCGGCGAAGTTGCCCGTGGGGTCCGGGGCGCTGGCCACCGGGCCGACGACCTGGAAGCCGGGCAGGTTCTCCTCGAACGCCTGCTTCATCCCCAGGGCCCGGTTGTCGAGGGTGGGGATGCCCGGGATGGGGCTGGCGACGACGGCCGAGCCCTCGGTGGTCCCCGCCTCCTCCAGCCGGCGGATCGCCTCCTCGGCGAGCATCGAGCCCGCGGCGATGTTGTCGTTGCCGATGTAGGCGGTGACCTCGGACCCGGGCAACGGCGGGGTGTCCACGGAGATCACCGGGATGCCCTGCTGCACCGCGCGGGCCTGGGCGCGCACGAGCAGGTCGGGGGTCAGGGTCTCGACCGCGATGCCGTCGGTGGCCGTGCGGATCGCGTCCTCGAGCATGCGCACCTGCGCCGGCCCGTCGAGGGTCGTGGGCGCGATGACCTGGACGTCGACGCCGAACTCCTCACCGGCCGCCTCGGCGCCGGCCATCATCTCCTGGGCGAAGTTCTGGCTGCCGTCGGCACCGATGAACGCGATGTTCAGGTCGGCGGCGTCACCGCCGCCACCTCCGCCTCCGCCTCCGCCGCCGCCCCCGCCTCCGTCGTCGGTGCCGCCGCACGCGGCGACCAGAACGACCATGGCGGTGGCGACCAGCGCGCGGGGGACCCGCGACGCCGGACCGGTGCGACCGGTCCCCGCCGAACGTGTGCGCACGATGTTCCTCCTGGGGGAGAGTGCCCGTTCCCGGGCAGGGTGGGGGCACCCCGGGTGGCGGACCGACGGCCCGCCCCCCGGGGAGTCGGGGGTGATCTGGGTGGGGCGCTCTAGAGCTGGGGAGCCCGGGCGCGGCTGGCCTGGCGTCTCCGGCGGACGACGCTGTCGAGGGAGACCGCGGCGAGGATGACCGCGCCCGTCGCGAACTGGTTCCAGTTGATCGGGACGCTGAAGTAGGCCAGGCCGCTGCCGACCACGCCGAGCAGGACCGCGCCCAGCGCGGCGCCGACGATGGTGGCCTTGCCACCGGCCAGCGACGTGCCGCCGATGACCGCGGCCGCGATGGCCAGCAACTCGTAGCCGGTGCCGGTGTTGGGGTCGGAGGCGCCCAGGTAGCCGATGGTCAGGACGCCGGCCAGGCCGCCGAGCGCGCCGCTGAGCACGAAGGCCTGCATCCGGACCCGGTTGACGGGGATGCCGCTGAACGCCGCGGCGTCCGGGTTGGACCCGATCGACCGGACCCGGTAGCCGAACGGCGTGGCCCGCAGGACCACGGTGAGCAGCAGCGCCACCAGGACCAGCACGATGCCGGGCACCGGGACGCCGGCCACGTCGCCACCGATGACCTGCGAGAAGGAGTCGTCGATGGGCGGCCCGAGCACCTGGGTCCCGTCGCTGAGCGCGAGGGTCAGGCCGCGGAACATGGCCAGGGTCGCGAGGGTGGCGACGATCGACGGCAGCTTGAAGTACTGGATCAGCAGCGCGTTGAACAGCCCCAGCAGCCCGCCGACGACGATGGCCAGCAGTGCGCTCAGCCACGAGTCGACCCCGCTCTGCACGAACATCGCGCAGGCCAGCGCGGTCAGCGCGTAGATCGAGCCGACCGACAGGTCCAGCTCGCGCATGGCCAGCAGGAACGCCATGCCGCAGGCCAGGATCCCGATGTAGGTCGCCTGGTTGAGGATCGACATCAGCTGGTCGAACTGCAGGAACCGCGGGTAGAACGCGCCGATCGCCAGGATCAGCACGACCGTGGCGATGAGCACCCCGAGGTACTCCTGGGAGAGCACCGCCCGACCCGCGCGGCGCAGCGAGCGGCTCTGGCCGGGGCCGCTCCCCGCGGGTCCGGGCTCGGCGCCGGCCGCCGGCTGCGGCGACAGCGCGGCCTGGCTCACGGTCGCGGAGTGGCCGGGAGCGGCCGGTCGCTGGCGAGGTCCACGTGGTTCTCCTCCGTCGTCCCCGGGTGGGGTGGTCGGCGGTACGGCGGTCCCGGGCACGCCGCCCGGTTCGCACTGCGAACACTTGTCCGCGTTTGGTGGAGGACCCTGAGCGAGCTCCGGTGTGTTGTCAAGCACAGGTGTGAGACGCGTCTCGGGATCGTTATCGACGCCTCCGAGGGGCCCCGACGGGTCGCGCGATCCGGACAGCGACCCCGCGATCGGGATAGCCGGGCACGCGGTCAGGCCCTAGTTTCCGCGGGTCAGCCGGGGGCGCGACCGCCTCCGCGACCGGCGACCAGGAGGCGACGTGGCCGACTACAACCCGTTCTCCAGCGGCGTGGACCCCGCTCCGACGACGCGGAAGGTGCGCCGCCTGGTCACCGGGCTCGACGCCGAGGGCCGGTCGACGATCGTCATGGAGGACGTCGGGCGGCACGCGGCCGCCGGCCACGGCGTGCCGACCTACGTGGCCACCCAGCTCTGGCGGACCGAGGACTCCCCCGCGGACAACACCGGCCCGCTGCGCGACCCCTACGACACCGACCAGCCGCTGAGCGTCGGGCCGCCGCAGCGGGGCACGATCTTCCGCACCCTCGAACTGCCGCCGGACCGCGAGTGGCGCTTCGACGCCGACGGCAACGAGATCCGCCCGCTGGCGTTCCACACGACCCGCTCCATCGACTACGCGATCGTGCTCAGCGGTGAGATCTGGGCGGTGCTGGACGCGACCGAGGTCCGGATGACCGCGGGCGACGTGCTGGTGCAGCGCGGCACCGCGCACGCCTGGTCCAACCGGTCCGACGAGCCCTGCCTCCTGGCCTTCGTGCTGGTCGGGGGCAACCTCCCCGACGAGGGCTGAGCGGACCCTCAGCCGGCGCGCGTCCGCGAGGGCAGCTCCCCGAAGCGGGCCCGGTAGGCGGCCGAGAAGCGGCCGAGGTGGGTGAACCCGCAGGCCAGCGCCACGTCGGTGACGCTCTCGTCCCCTCCCGCCAGCCGCCGTCGCACCTCGTCGAGCCGGACGTCGCGCAGGTAGGTCATCGGCGAGACGCCGAACGCGGCGCCGAAGGCCTCCTGGAGCCTGCGCGCGCTCGACCCGGCCGCGGCCGCCACGTCGGTCACCGTCAACGGCTCGGCGTAGTGGTCGTGGATGAACTGCTGCGCCCGCCGGACGGTGCGCGGCCGCAACGGGCTCGCGGCGTCGGCGAGGGCCGCCGAGTAGCTGTGCGGCTGCGTGGCGAGGAGGCCGGCCACCAGGGTGCGGACCTGCCGCCGACGCACGTGCGGTGAGTCCATCAGCCCGGGCCGGTCGAGCTCGGCCAGGGTGAACTGGACCAGCGAGAGCCAGGAGCGGCCGGCGCCGGAGCGCAGGTCGAAGGCGGCCGTCCACCGGACCGGGCCGGTGACGGGGCGCCCGAGCATGCCCTCCAGCTCCCCCTCCACGAGAGCGCGCCCGAACTTCATCCCGACCAGGGCGCTCCCGGCCCGTGCGCGCAGCTCGTGCCGCTCCCCGGCGCCGTGCACCGCCGCCAGCCCCGGCTGCACGAGGACCTCGTCACGACCGCTGACCGCGACCACCGCGCCGGAGAGGGCCAGGTTGACGTGGTACGTGGTCGACCCCTGGTCCGGGACCACGTGCACGCCGCCACCGGGACGGATGTAGCCGAGCGTGAAGTCCGGCTCGTGCAGCGCCTGCAGCACCGAGGGGGCCGGGAAGCGGCCGGTCGCCTCGGGCTCCACCCGCGCCGGGTAGTAGACGGCGTTGAGCCGTGCGGTGAACTCGGAGACGTCGCTCGAGCGGCAGAGCGGGAAGCGCTGCAACGGCGGTGCCGAGGTCATCGGGCCCCTTGCGACGTGACGGTGGACACAGTGGCGACCCACGGTAGATGGCCGTCCGCCGACACGACAGGTCCGGCGTCTGACACCGGCCCGTGTCGCCCGGTCGTGTCATCCCCCAGGGCCTCGCGGTTTCCGGCCACCCCTCGCGCTGACCGGACAGGACCGGCCCCCCGCCGCGGCTAGCGTGACCGGGCTCACGCCACCGAGGAAGGGTGTCGCCCGCTGATGTCGCCGCTGCCGCCGTCCCCCGAGCACGTCCCGCCCGGCTACGACCGACCGCCCCAGTACGAGGGGATGGTCGTCGAGAAGGACGTGTACGTGCCGATGCGGGACGGCGTCTCCCTGTGCGTCGACGTCCACCGGCCCGACACCGACGAGCCGCTGCCGGCGCTGCTCGCGTTCGCGATCTACAACAAGGACATCCAGGGGCCCGACACGGCCGCGGCGGTCCCGCCGCAGCCGGCCTGGTCACCGCTGTGGAGCGGACCGATGGAGGCCGGCGACACCCGCTTCCTGGTCTCCCGCGGCTACGTCCACGTCATCGGGATGCCGCGTGGGGTGGGCAAGTCCGAGAGCGGCGGCTCCCGCACCTGGGACTCCTACGACCTCATCGAGTGGATCGCGCAGCAGCCCTGGTGCGACGGCAACGTCGGCATGGTGGGCATCTCCGGCTTCGGCGCGGAGCAGATGCACGTCGCCCGCCAGCGGCCGCCGTCCCTGAAGGCGGTGTTCCCGTTCGACCCGCGCGGGGCCTACGGCGAGCTCGGCGGCTTCCGCGAGGAGTACCCCGGCGGCGTCGTCCACCTGTTCCGCTACCTGGTGGGGCACTTCGGCACGTTCCACCAGAACCGGACGGCGCCCGGGGAGCTGTCGCCCGAGCGTGAGGCGCTGTGGCGCGAGGCGATGGCGAACCCCGACTACAAGATCCACCCGCACCTCTACAACGTGGTGACGATGAAGGGCCAGCTGATGCCGGCCTTCTTCAACGTGCTCATCGACCCGTACGAGGCCGAGGGCGTGCTCGAGCAGAGCGAGGCGGAGTTCGGGCAGATCGACCTGCCCGTCTACACCGGCTCCGGCTGGTACGGCTACACGTACAAGACGCACCTGCAGGGCGCGCAGACCTACTGGCGGCACATCCCCAGCACCGACAAGAAGCTGCTCTTCGCCGGCCCGGCGCACCTGGAGCGGCCCTTCCACGGGCTGCACTCGGAGATCCTGCGCTGGTACGACCACTGGCTGAAGGGCATCGACACCGGCGTCCTCGACGAGCCGCCGGTGCGCTACTGGGTGACCGGCGCCAACGAGTGGCGCACCGGCACCGACTGGCCGCTCCCCGAGACGCAGTGGACGCCGTTCTACCTCAACAGCTGGGAGCGGCTGCGGCCGCAGCCGTTCGTGCCGTCGTCGGTCGACGACACGATCCCGCCGGACGCGTTCGTGCAGATGCCGCTCACCCACACCCGCAAGGTGACCGGGCTGCGGTACGTCAGCGAGCCGCTGAGCGAGCCGATGCTCGTCGCCGGGCCGGCCGTGCTGCGGCTGTTCGCCGCGATCGACCAGGACGACACCACCTGGATCGTGTCGCTCAAGGACATCGGGCCCGACCCGCACGTGATGACCGTGCGCGAGGGCGAGCGCGAGCTGCGCACCGACCTGCCCGAGCGGGAGCTCACCCGTGGCTGGCTCAAGGCGTCCAACCGCGCGCTGGACCCCGAGCGCAGCACCGAGTGGAAGCCGTTCCACAAGCTGACCCGCGCCGCGGCCGAGCCGGTACCGCCCGGCGAGGTCGTCGAGTACGAGATCGAGATCCTCGCGACGGCCAACCTGTTCGAGCGGGGCCACCGGATCTGCGTGGAGATCAGCAGCATGGACGTGCCCACGGGGGTGGCCGGGGCGACCAACGCCGAGTACGTCCCCTACCACGTGACCAGTTCACGGACGACGCTGCACTCCGTCTACCACGACACGGCGCGGCCCTCGGCCCTGCTGCTGCCCGTCATCCCGCTCGACGCGGCGTCCACCGGAGGTACCAACCCGTGACCGACCTGCACAGCGCCCACCGCGACCCGGCCGTCGAGCCGGAGGACATCACCGAGGAGACCGTCACCGACGCCACCGTCGACAGCTTCGCCGGGACCCCGGACCCACGGCTGCGGGAGCTGCTGTCCGCGGTCGTCCGCGGCCTGCACGCCGCGGTCCGCGAGGTGGAGCCCACGCTCGCCGAGTGGGAGACGGCGATCGACTTCCTCACCCGCACCGGCCAGAAGTGCGACGACGTCCGGCAGGAGTTCGTGCTGCTCTCCGACGTCCTGGGGGTGTCGGCACTGGTGGAGAACATCAACCACCGCAAGGTCGCCGGCGCCACCGAGGCCACCGTGCTCGGGCCCTTCCACATGACCGTCTCCCCGCGCCGCGACAACGGCGACTCCATCGACGAGGTGGGCGGCGCGGAGCCGTGCGTCGTCGAGGGGCGGGTGCTGTCGGTCTCCGGGCAGCCGCTGGCCGGCGCCACGGTCGACGTGTGGCAGGCCGACGAGGAGGGCTTCTACGACGTCCAACAGCCCGACGTGCAGCCGCCGGGCAACGGCCGCGGGCTGTTCACCACCGACGACGAGGGCCGCTTCTGGTTCCGCACCGTCGTCCCGGCGCCCTACCCCATCCCCACCGACGGCCCGGTCGGGGAGCTCCTGGCGGCCACGGGCCGGCACGCCTACCGACCGGCGCACATCCACTTCATCGCCGCGGCGGCCGGGCACGTGCCGGTGACGACGCACATCTTCGTGGCGGGCAGCCCGTACCTGGACTCCGACGCGGTGTTCGCGGTGAAGCACAGCCTGGTGCGGGACTTCGCCCCGGTCGACGACCCGGACCAGGCCGCCCGCCTCGGGGTGACCAACCCGTTCCGGCACGCGGTGATCGACCTGGTCGTCCAGCCGGAGGGAGCGCCACACCCGTGACGACGACGGTGCCCGACCGGCTCGTCGGGCAGCCGGTGCGCCGGCAGGACGGCGACCTGTACCTGACGGGGCGGGCGGTCTACACCGCGGACGTCGCCCTGCCCGGCACCACGTACGCGGTGCTGGTGCGCTCGCCGCACGCACACGCGCGCATCGTCTCCGTCGACACGGCCGCGGCCCGCGCGCTGCCCGGGGTGGTCGCCGTCGTCACGGGGGCCGAGGCCGCCCGGCACTGCGAGGAGATCCCGCACGGGCTGGACGCCGGGCACCTGGGCGGCCACCACGCCGTCGTCCGTCCCCTGGCCGAGGGCACCGTCGTGTACGCCGGCGAACCCGTGGCCGCGGTCGTCGCCGAGACCGCCGCCGACGCCGTCGCGGCGGCCGCCGCGGTGGCGGTCGGCTACGAGCCGCTGCCCGCGGTGCTCGACGCCGAGGCGGCGCTGCGCCCCGGGGCGCCCCTGCTCTACCCGGAGTGGGGCGACAACCTGCTCATCGAGCGGGAGGTGGGCCCCGACGACTTCGCCGCCGCCTCGGCCGGCGCGGCGCACCTGCTGGAGGGCGAGGTGCGCGCGCACCGCGGCACCGCCGCGCCGATGGAGCCCCGCGCCTCGGTGGCCTCCTGGGACGCGGCCACCGGTCGGCTGACCGTGCACGCCACCACGCAGAACCCGCACGTGCTGCGCACCGTGCTGGCGGCCTGCCTGCGCCTGGACGAGGAGCAGATCCGGGTGGTCACGCCGCGGCTGGGCGGGTCGTTCGGGTTGAAGATGTACGGCAACCGGGAGGACTTCCTGGCCCCGCTGCTCACCCTCCTGGTCGGCCGACCGGTGACCTGGGTGGAGGAGCGCTCGGCGACGCTGCAGGCGGGCACCCGCGAACAGGTGCTGCGCTACCGGGTGGCCTTCGACGACGACGGCCGGCTGCGTGCGGTGGACGTGCACGCGATCTCCGACCACGGCGCGGCCGCGGCCACCCACGGGTGGGGCATGGCGCACGTGGGCGCCCTGGCCACGGGGCTGGGCTACGCGCTGACCTCCTGCCACGTGCGCTACCAGGTCGTCGTCACCAACAAGACGCCGTGGGTGGGCACCAAGCCGTTCGGCAAGGACGGGGCGACCCTGCTGCTCGAGCGCATCCTCGAGCGGGTGGCCGCCACGACCGGCCTCGACCCCGCCGAGGTCCGCCGCCGCAACTTCGTGCCGCCCGGCGCGTTCCCCCACGCGCACACCTCCGGCCTGGAGCTCGACAGCGGCGACTACGCCGCGGCCCTCGACCTGACCCTGCGCCGGCTGGACCTCCCCGCCGTGCGCGCGCAGCAGGCGGCGGCCCGCCGCGAGGGACGGCTGCTCGGCGTCGGCCTGGCCTTCGAGCTCATGCCCGAGAGCGCGGACATCCCGGGGGCCATGGTCGCCGCGTTCGACACCTCCACGGTGCGGGTCTCCCCCACCGGGCGGGTCACCGTCCTCACCGGGGTGACCTCGCCGGGCACCGGCAACGACACCGCCATCGCCCAGCTGGTGGCCGACGAGCTCGGCGTCCCCCTCGACGCGGTGACCGTCGTCCAGGGCGACACCGACCGGTGCCCCTACGGGTTCGGCAACATCTCCAGCCGGTCGATCATCACCGGCGGCAACGCCGCCGTGCTCGCCGCCCGCGACGTGGCCGCGAAGCTGCGCACCGCGGCGCGGGCGCTGCTCGGGGCGGGGCCGGAGGAGCCGGTGCGGTTGGCCGGCGGGACGGCCGAGGTGGCGCCGGGGCGGGCGGTGCCGATCAGCGCGGTCGCGCACGCCGTCGCGACGTCGACCTACCGCCTCGGCCTCGACCTCGAGCCGCACCTGGAGGCCACCCGCACCTACCGGCCGGGCAACGTCTCCCAGCAGCCCGACGCCCTGGGCCGGATGCAGACGTACACGACCTACCCGTACGCGGTGCACGCGTCGGTGCTCGAGGTCGACGCCGAGACCGGGGTGGTCACCCTGCTGCGGCACGTGGTCACCCACGACTGCGGCACCGTGGTCAACCCGATGTTCGTCGACGGCCAGGTCACCGGCGGGGTGGCGATGGGGATCGGGGCGGCCCTCGGCGAGGAGCTGCGCTACGACCCCTCGGGGGTCCCGCTCAGCACCGGCTTCAAGACCTACCTGCTCCCCCGCGCGGCCGACCTGCCGCGGGTCGAGCTCGAGCACCTGAGCACCCCCGCCCCCGGCACGCCGCTGGGGGCGAAGGGGGTCGGCGAGGCCGGCTTCTCGGGCGCGCTGGCCGCGGTGGTCAACGCCGTGAACGACGCACTGGCACCCCGGGGCGCGGCGCTGGAGTCCACGCCGGTGAGCCCGCCGCGCGTGCTGGCGGCCCTCGCGGAGGCCGGCGCGTGATCCCGGCCCGGTTCGACTACGTCGCCCCGCCGGACCTCGCCGGCTGCCTGACCGCCCTGGCCGGCGGCGGCCGGGTCCTCGCCGGCGGGACCTGGGTGCTGCCGGAGATGGACCGCGGCGAGTCCGCCCCCGCCCGGCTGGTCGACCTGCGCCGGGCCGGCCTGGGCGGGGTCACCGCGACCGCGACCGGGCTGTGGCTCGGTGCCACCTGCACCTACGCCGACCTGCTCGCCAGTGCCGAGGTGGCCGCGCACGCGCCGCTGCTGCGCACGATGGCCGGCGGCATCACCGGCGGCTGGGCGCTGCGCAACCAGGCCACGGTGGGCGGTGCCGCGGTCGCCGCCCGCCCGCAGTCCGACGTCCCGGCCGCGCTGGTCGCCTCCGGCGCGGTCGCCCTGGTGGCCGGTCCCGACGGTGAGCGCGCCGTTCCCGCGCACGAGCTCTTCACCGGGGCGATGCGGTCCAGCGTGGGCCCCGGTGAGCTGCTGGCCGGGTTCGACCTGCCGTCCGCGGCCGGCGCCGGGCACGGCTACGTGAAGCTCAAGCGCGGCGCCAGCAGCTGGCCGATCGCCACCGCGGCCGCGCTGGTGCGGCTCGACACCGCGGGGGTCTGCACCGCGGCCACGCTGGTGCTCGGCGGGGTGGCCGCCGTCCCGGTGCGGGCGGACGTGTCGCCGCTGGTGGGGGCGGTCCCCGGCGAGCCGGAGCTGCGGGCCACGGCGGAGCGGGCCGCGGCCGCGGTGACCGATGCGTGGGAGGACGTGCTGGCGCCGGCGTCCTACCGGGTCGCGGTGGCCGCCCCGGTGGCCCG
This sequence comes from Geodermatophilus sp. SYSU D00079, assembly GCF_054050635.1. Lineage (NCBI taxonomy): Bacteria > Bacillati > Actinomycetota > Actinomycetes > Geodermatophilales > Geodermatophilaceae > Geodermatophilus > Geodermatophilus sp. SYSU D00079. The sequence goes on from NZ_JBJGZS010000029.1 coordinate 36,552, forward strand.
GCGCGCACTGGCGGCGGCGGTGGCCACCGCCCGGGAGACCACCGCGCGGGAGAGCACCGTCCGGGGAGAGGGAGGACGACCGTGACCGGGGACGACCGGGTGGAGCTGACGCTCACGGTGGACGGCAGGCGGCGCACCGCCGCGGTCGACCCCCGCGCGCTGCTGCTCGACGCGCTGCGCGACACCTTCGGGGCGACCGCCCCCAAGGCCGGCTGCCGCACCGGGGACTGCGGCGCCTGCAGCGTGCGGGTGGACGGCGCGATCGCCAAGTCCTGCCTGCGGCTCGCCGTCGCCGAGGACGGCGCCGAGGTGACGACGATCGCGTCCATGGCCGACGGCGACCGGCTCACCGCGCTGCAGCAGGCCTTCTGGGACGCCAACGCCTTCCAGTGCGGCTTCTGCCTGTCCGGGATGCTGCTCGCCGCCGAGGACCTGCTCGAGCGGGTGCCCTCGCCGGGCGAGGCAGAGGTCCGCGAGGCCCTCAGCGGCAACCTGTGCCGGTGCACCGGCTACGACGCGATCGTCGACGCGGTGCTGCGCTGCCGCCCCGACGGCGGCTGACCGCGCCGGTCGGACCGGCCCGCGGACGGGCCGGAGGGACTCAGGCCAGGACGGCGTCGGCGGCCTCGGCCTGCAGGACGAGGTCCGCCGCGGTCGTGAGCCAGCCCGCGACCAGCAGCAACGGCCACGGCCGCTCGTCGTCCAGGGACGCCGTCCCCGCGCTCAACCCCGCCTGCGCCACCGCCCGGCACGCCGTGTTCCTCATGCCAGAGGGATCGGCACCCCTGTAGCCGGATCCAGCCGCGACACACGAACGTCATCCCGAAGGGGCAGGCGGCGTCGCCTCCGCGGCCTCCAGTCGCTCGGCCAGCGCCGCCAGCCCGCCCCTGACCATCGCGCCGTAGGCGTCGTCCCCGAGCGCCGACGCGGCCTGCCTGCCCAGCTCGAGGTGGCGCCGCGCCGCGGTGAGGTCGCCGAGCTTGCGGTGGTCCTCCGCGAGGTTCAGGTGCAGCGACGGGTAGAACGCGGCCACCGGGCCGGTGGCGCCGGCCGCGGCGGCCCGCTCCTCGGTGATCGTCTCCGCGGCGGCCAGGGCCCGGAGGTCCCAGGCGAGCTCCTCCCAGGGGTCGTCCTGCACGTCGGCCATGTGGTGGGCCAGCGTGCAGCGGTGCAGCGGGTCGCCGCCGGCGTAGACCTCCGCCCAGATCTCGGCGAACGCCGCGCGCGCCTCGCCCCGGCGGCCCTGCTGGCCCAGGGCGATCGCCCGCCCGATGCGGGCCATGGTCTCGTCGCCGTCCGGTGGGGTCGATGCCATGGCCGGACGGTAGGGGCGGGGTACGACAGCCCGGCGCCGTCCGGACCCGTTGACCTCCCCGGCCGGCGCGCGCAGCATCGGACGGTGCTGCTCCTCCGCCACCGGGACGTCGCGGAGCTCCTCGACGTCCCCCAGCTGGTCGACACGCTCGCGACCGCGATGGTCGAGCTCTCCGCGGGCCGGGCGTCGGTCCCGCCGCGGGTCGCCGCACAGGTGCCGGACCGCGAGGCCGTGCTGGCGGCGATGCCCGGGTACAGCCCCGGCCTCGGCGCGCTGACGGTGAAGGTCCTGTCCGTCTTCCCGGGCAACCAGGCGCTCGAGGCCCCGACGCACCAGGCACTGGTCGTCCTCCTCGACCCCGACGCCGGGACCCCCCGGGCGCTCATGGACGGCAACGCGATCACCGCCGCGCGGACCGCCGCCGGCTCCGCGCTGTCCATCCGGCTGCTCGCCCACCCCGAGGCCTCGGTGCTCGCCGTCCTGGGCACCGGCGTCCAGGCCCGCGCCCACGCGCTGGCCGCCCGCCTCGTCCGGGACCTCGAGGACGTCCGCGTCGCGGGGCGCCGTCCCGAACGCGCCGAGGCCCTGGCCGCTGAGCTGCGGCAGCACGGGCTCCCGGCGCGGGCCGTGGGGAGCTGGGAGGAGGCGACCCGCGGCGCCTCCGTCGTGTGCGCCGCGACCGCGTCCGAGGAGCCGGTGGTCCGGCGCGAGTGGCTGGACGACGGCACCCACGTCACCTCGGTCGGCTTCACCGCCGGCGGCCGCGAGGTGGACGACGACACCATGGCCGAGGCGCTCGTGGTCGTGGAGCACCGCGACACCTCGTTCACCCCGTACCCGGTGGGCAGCAACGACCTGACCGAGCCGGCCGCGCGCGGCCTCATCGCGCCCGAGGAGGTGGCCGAGATCGGCGAGCTGGTCGAGGGCCGCCGCCCCGGCCGGACGTCGGCCGACCGGATCACCGTCTACAAGTCGGTGGGCGTCGCCGTCCAGGACACCGCCGCGGCCGCCCTGGTGTACGCGGCCGCCTGCCGCCGCGGGGTCGGCCACCGCATCACGCTCTGACCGGCGCGGTCAGCCAGCCGGGACGTGCCCCTGGCGGGCCCCGTCGGTGAGGTCCCCGGCGGCCGCGGGCACCAGTGCGGAGCGCAGCTCGACGCACAGCTCCCCCAGCGCCTGCGGCGCGCTGCGGCACAGCCGGGGGAAGGCCAGGTAGCCGTGCGGCATCCCCACGTAGGTCGTCGTCCGCACCGGGACGCCGGCCGCCGTGAGGGCCGCGGCGTAGCGCAGGCCGTCGTCGCGGATCGGGTCGTGCTCGGCCACCTGGACCAGGGCCGGGGGCAGGCCGCTGTGGTCGGCGGCGAGCAGCGGGGAGACGTAGGGGTCCCGCGGGTCCTGGTTCCCGAGGTAGTGCGCGCGGAAGGCCTCCATGTCGCGCCTGGTGAGGATGGGGGCCTCGGCGTTCTCCTCGACCGAGGGGCTGCCCCAGGTGAGGTCGGTGGCCGGGTAGAGCAGCGCCTGGTGGGCGATCGCGGGGCCGGAGCGGTCACGGGCCATGAGCGTGAGGACGGCGGCGAGGTTGCCGCCGGCACTGTCCCCCATGACCGCCAGCCGCCCGGGGTCGGCGCCGAACCCGGCCGCGCGCGCCGCGACGTCGACCAGCGCGGCGTAGCAGTCCTCCGGCGCGGCGGGCCAGGGGTGCGTCGGGGCCAGCCGGTAGTCCAGCGACACCACGACGGCGCCGACCGTCGCGGCGACGTTGCTGCACAGCCAGTCGGCCTGGTCCAGCGAGCCGAGCACCCAGCCGCCGCCGTGGATGTTCACCACCAGCGGCGGCGTCCCGGCGGTGCGCTCCGGCCGGTAGACGCGGGCCGGGATCGGCCCGGTGGCACCGGCGACCGTGTCGTCGGCGAGGGAGACGCCGGGCGCCACCGCGCCGAAGAGCAGGTCGGTCACCGGGTTGTGGCCGGGCCGCGCCTGCTGCGCGCGGGCGATCCGGGCGTCGTCCATGCGGGCGATGGACGCTGCCCGCAGCGCTCGCCCCACCAGTCGTACGCGCAGGTCCATCTCGGCCACGTCCAGCTCCTCCCCGGCGGTCGCCCCTGGTCGCGAACGTAGCGGGCGCCGGCGGTCCCGGCCGGTCGGGCAGCCGCGGGAGAGCCCCGTGCGGACGGCGGTCCGCACGGGGCTCTCCTCGAGTGTCGCCGGGTCGGTCCCGGTCGCTCAGGCGGTCACGGGCGCCACATCTGGTAGGAGCCGCCGTTGACCGGCATCGTGTAGACCCGCCGCTCGTGGTTGCTGTCGAGGACGAAGCCGGTGGCCAGGTTCTGCAGCACGACGGTGTCGTAGGCGCCGGACTTGACCAGCCACTTCTGGAACGACCCGCCGTTGCAGCCGAGGGTGTAGACCTGCCGGTTCGTGTTGCTGTCCAGGCAGCGGTTGGTCGCGACGTTCCGCAACGTGACGGTGCCGTGGTCGGAGGGCGTCACGATCCACGACTGGTAGGCGCCGCCGTTGCGACCGAGGGTGTAGACCTCACCGCGGTGGTTGCTGTCCAGGACGAAGCGGGTCGCGAGGTTGTCCAGGGTCGTGACGCCGGGCAGGGCCGCGGCGGGTGCGGCGGCCGCGGTGGCCTGGGCCGGGGCGGCCGACGCGGGCGCGATCCCCACCAGGGCCGCGCAGGTCGCCATGAGGCCGAGCAGGGCGGTGCGTGAGAACCAGGACGGCTTGGACATTCGGTCTCCAGGTGTCGGTACGACGGGGACGCTGGAGAGGAGTCCGCACCGGGCGGTCCTGATACGCGGCGTGCTCAGCCGCCGGGTCTTCCACGGGACCGTGCGGCTGCTCACGGGCTGAACAGCCGGATCCGGGCGAGGCGTCAGGCCGCCCCCGACCACGGACGCGCGAGAGCCCCGCGAGGACGACGTCCTCGCGGGGCTCTCGTACAGGGGTGGAGGTGGCGGGAATCGAACCCGCGTCCTCCGACGCACATCCAGGGCTTCTCCGAGCGCAGTCCGCTTCGTCTCTGCTCGACCCCACCGATCTCACGGACGAGACGGTGTGACGGGCCCAGTCGCTGTGAGGTGTCCCGTGCGCGCCCGCGACCGGCACGCACGGTGAGTCATCTAGCTGATGCCAGGCACCGGGCCGATGACGAACCCGGGCTGACAGACCCGCCTACGCTGCCGTCAGGCAGCGAGGGCGAAGTCGCGCTGACTGGAGTCGGCGCTTGATTGGTTTGCAACGCGTGGTTAACGAGCTCATCGTTGCCTTCCTCGGCTCGCTTCCCCTGGCTACACGACCGAAGTCGAGACCATTCACCCCCTGTGTAGTTGTGCGACCAGGGTAACGGCACCGGCAAGCCGGTTGTTCCCCCGCCGCTCCCGGCGTCCGTCACCCCGTCGATCACGGAGTTCGTGCTGCGGGACACGCGCGAGCACGGCGTGTCGGCCGGCACGGGTCCGATGGTCGACGGGGAGGTGGGGAGACGGGCCCTCAGATCCAGCCGCGGCGCTTGAAGACGGCGTACAGGGTCACGCTCACCCCGACCATCAGCACCAGCGCGAACGGGTAGCCGAGGTGCCAGTGCAGCTCGGGGATCGAGTCGAAGTTCATCCCGTAGACGGTGCCCACCAGCGTCGGCGCGAAGAGGATGGCCGCCCAGGCGGAGATCTTCTTGACCTCCTCGCCCTGCGCGATCGAGGCCTCGGTGAGCTCGCGGATCTCCTCGTTCTGCCGCTGCGCCACCAGCGTCGCGTTGACCGTGAGGATGTCGCGCAGCTGCAGCCGGAAGCCCTCCACCCGCTCGTTGACGCTGGTGACGTGGTCGGCGACGTCGCGCAGGTAGCTGCGGAGGTCCTCGTCGACGCCGTACTTGTCGAACCCGGCGGTGATGGCGGCGAGGATGCCGGTCAGCGGCTGGGCGGCCCGCTGGAACTCCAGCACCTCCTGGGACAGCTCGTAGATGCGCCGGGAGACGCCGGGGTCGCCGCGGAAGACCTCGGTCTCGATCTCGTCGATGTCGTTGGCCAGCCCCGCGACCACCGGCGAGTACCCGTCGACGACGGCGTCCAGGATCGCGTAGAGGACCGCCTCGCTGCCCTTCTCCAGCAGCGCGGGCTCGCTCTCCAGCCGGCGGCGCACTCGGGAGAGGTCCGGGGACTCGCTGTGCCGGACGGTGATCGCGAAGTTCGTCCCGAGGAACAGGTGCAGCTCCCCGAACTCCACCTCCTCGACGGCGTCGAGGTACCGGGCGGCCTTGAGGACGACGAACAGGGTGTCGCCGTAGCGCTCGAACTTCGGCCGCTGGTGGGCCTTGATCGCGTCCTCGACGGCCAGCTCGGGCAGGTCGTACTGCTCGGCCAGCTCCCCCAGCTCGCCCGGCTCGGGCCGGTAGAGGCCCAGCCAGACCAGGCGCTCGGGGTCCTCGGCCAGCCACGCGTGGCTCTCCGCGACGGTCGCCGGCGTGGCCACCCGCCGGCCGGAGGAGTAGACGGCGTTGTCGACGATCAGCGAGTGCCGGTCCCGCTCGGTGGGGGCGGGCGCGGGCGCCGGCGGCGGCGCGAGGGTCAGCCCGGGCCGCGGACGGCGGCCGAGGGACAGGGCGGTGAGGGACGCACGGCGGCGGTCGGCCACGACGGACTCCCGAGGGGACGCTGGAGCGGGGGGACACACGGGGGTCCGCACCCGCGCGAGCGCGCTAGGCGGTGCCGACCCCGGTGCCGGTACTGGGCGGTTCGCTGCGCACGCGCTCGCACTCCTCCCGTCGTCCGGGCCTCAGGTCAGCAGGCCGTCCTCCATCGTGACACGCTCCGGTTGCCGGTCGCCGTCCGGCCGGTGGACATCACCCCACGGAGCCGAGGACCAGGTCGATCATCACCGGCAGGAGGACGACGATCAGCAGCGCGCCGAGGACGTCGAAGGAGATCCCCGACCGGATCATCCGGGTGATCGGCACGACGCCGGAGCCGTAGACGATCGCGTTCTGCGGCGTGGACACCGGCAGCATGAACCCGAACGACGCCGCGAACGTGGCGGCCAGCGCGGGCACGAACGGGTTGATCCCCGCGGCCACCGCCACGGGGATGATGATCGGCACCACGACGGCGGCCGAGGCGGTGTTGCTGGTCGTCTCCGAGATGACGATCGCGAGCAGCACCGCGAACACGGTGATCGCGAACGTGTTGGTCAGCCCGAGGGCGTCCGACGAGCTCGTCCCGATGGTCTCGGCCAGGCCGGTGTCGGCCAGCAGCGACCCGAAGATGATCCCGGTGCCGAACAGCAGGATCGTGCCCCAGTCGATCTTCGCGGCGTCCGACCAGTTGAGCGTGAACTCCCGCGCCTTCCAGTCCGTGGGCAGCAGGAACAGCAGCGAGGCCCCGAGGACGGCGACGATGCCCTCGTCGAGGCGGTCGCTGATCGTCGTGTACAGGTCCGACTCGGTGCCGGCGACCAGCGCGACCACGCCGGGGGTGATCCACAGCAGCACGGTGATGGCGAAGGCGACCAGCGTGTTCCGCTCCGCCCGGGTGACCGGCCCCAGCTCGGCGCGCTCCCGCTGCACGTACTCGTGCACGCCCTCGATCCGCCGGATCTCCGGGCGGTTGAGCAGCAGGAGGACGGCGGCCAGCGCCACGAACATCAGCGCGCAGATCGGCAGCGCCATGAGCATCCAGTCGAGGAAGCCGATCCGCTCGCCCGTCGCCTCCTCGATGAGGCCACGGCCGATCAGGTTGGGCGGGGTGCCCACCGGCGTGATCAGCCCGCCGACGCTCGCGCCGTAGGCCAGCATCAGCATCAGCGCGACGCCGACCCGCAGCCGCAGCGGGTCGAAGTCCGGCGCGACCATCTCCTTGTCCTGCAGCAGCTTGGCGATCACCGAGAGGATGCCGATCGCCGTGGGCAGCAGCATCGCCACGGTGGCGGTGTTGGAGACGAACGCCGAGAGCACGGCGGTGATGAGCCCGAACGCGATGACCACCCGGGCGGTCGAGCCGCCGACCCACCGCATCGACAGGATGGTCATCGCGAACCGCCGCGCGACGCCGTGCTTGAGCATCGCGGCGGCCAGGATGAACGCCCCGATGAAGGTGAACACCGTCGTCGACCCGAACGGTGCCAGCGCGTCGTCGGCCGGCACCACCCCGAGGACGACGATCGCCCCGACCCCGATGAGGCCGCCGACCGGGATCGGCACCGGCTCGGTGATCCACAGGACGATGACGCCCAGCAGCACGGCGGCGAGCAGGTGCTGGTCGCGCGGCAGGTCGAAGGGCAGCAGCGCGAAGGCGACGGTGACGACCGGGGCGAGGAACAGCCCCAGGGTGCGTCGTCCCTTCTCGAACCGCTCCTCGGCCGGGCTGAGGGTCTGCTCCCCCAGGCTCCGGTAGGTGGCGGAGCCGCGGAACGCCGCGTCGACGTCGGTCCGCTGCCCGGACCCGGTCCCCCGGTCGGTGGTGGTCATGACGCCTCCATCGAGACTGTGCCCCCGACCATAGGGAACTCCGCCCCTATCCGGTGACCTCTCCGTCCGGAGGCGGCACCTGCATCGCGACCAGGAAGCGCGACACCATCGCGTAGCCGGCCACCAGCGCGGTCAGCTCGACGACCTGGCGGTCGTCCAGCTGCACCCGGACGGCGGCGAACACCTCGTCGGGGACGGCGACCGCGCGGGTGGAGGCGTCGGTGAACGCCAGGACGGCGGCCTGCACCGGCGTCCAGACCGGCTCGGCGGCGGCGTCGGGCTGCCGCAGGACCCGCAGCTGCAGGTCGGCCAGCCCGGCGCGGCGGCCGATCGGCTCGTGGGCGGCCCACTCGAAGGCGGCGTCGTTGAGCACGGCGACCCGCAGCACCACCAGCTCGCGCAGGTCGGCCGGCAGCGTCGTCCCGCCGCGCAGCGCCCCGAGCAGCGCGTTCCAGCCCTCGGCGACCGGCGGGCTGTGCAGCAGCAGGCGGTCCAGCGTGGACAGCCGGCCGCCGCGGCGGACCCGTAGCAGGTCGGCGGTGGGCCCGTCGTCGGCGGCCTCGGGCAGGCGGGGCGCGTCGGTCACCGGGCGGCGAAGGTGCCGGACGGGTAGGCGCCGCCGGCGACCAGCCGGCCCGACAGCAGCCGGCCCAGCTCGACGACCCGCGCGGTGCGCTCCGCGCCCAGGTGCCGCCAGGGAGCCGCCGACAGCTCGTCGGTCTCGGCCTCGATCGTGGCCCGCAGCTCGCGGCCGGCGTCGGTGAGCGCCCCGTCGGCGAGCAGGCCGCGAGCGGTCAGCGCGTCCGCGGCGGCGGCCCACTCCTCGTCGCTCCAGCCGCGGGTGGCCTTGGCCGCGGCCTCGGTGAAGCCCCGCCCGGTGAGGGTGTGGGTGACCAGCGCCTCGAGGCCGGAGAGGCCGTGCCGCAGCAGCGCGGCGACGTGCCCGTCCCCGCGGTGCTCGCGCAGCAGGGTGGCGCCGTGCCAGAGGACCAGCAGCGGTTCGTCCGGCCAGGGCAGGTCCGCGTGGCCGGCGTACAGCGGCCGCCCCTCGGGGGTGAGCACACCGCAGGCCTCCCGGACCAGTCCGGCCAGCTCGTCGACCTCCGGGGCCCCCGGCGTCCCGAGCAGCCGGGTCAGGGAGGCCCGGGCCGCGGCCAGGCGGGCGGCGAGGACCTGCTCCGGGCCGGCCAGCGTCCAGGCCCGCGGGAGGTGGCGGGCCACGACCGTCGGCGCGAAGTTGTAGAACGTCGCGGTCACGAGGCCGGGGCCGACCGCGCCCATCGGTGCCGCCCGGCCGGCGACGTAGCACATCCGCCCCGGTCGCAGACCGGCCGCGGACAGGTGCTCGTCGTGCTCCGGCGCGAAGTAGAGGTGGTTGTGCAGCGGCTCCACGGCGCGGTGCGCGCGGGCGACGTCGGGGGTGGGCTGATCGGCGCTGACCATGCGGCGCACCCTAGCGAGGGCGGCCCGGCCCGCCGACCGAGCGCAGCCACCACCGCTGCCACGGCGTCTCGACCGCCCGTCGGTGGTACGCGGCGCGCACCCACCGGACGGCGTCCGCGGCCGGGAGCCCGTCGAGCACGGCCAGCGCGGCCAGCGCCGTGCCGGTGCGACCGACGCCGCCGGAGCAGGCCACCTCGACCCGCTCCCCCGCATACGCCCGCCGGTGTGCCTCCCGCAGCGCGTCGAGGGCGTCGGAGCGGTCGCTCGGCACCCAGAAGTCCGGCCAGCGCACCCGCCGGTGCGCCCAGGACGGGAGCGGGCCCGCGCCGAGCACGACGGTGAGGTCGGCCGGCTCCGCCGCCGCGCCCAGCCGCCGGCCCCGCACCCGCGCACCGCCGGGGAGGGTCACCACCCCGGCGCCGCTGCCCCACGACCCGTCGCCGGACACCGCTCAGCCCGCGGGCGGCAGCCGGTGCACCCACGAGGTGCGGGTGCGCACCGGCTCGAAGCCCAGCCGCGCGTACAGGGCGGGGGCGCCGGTGGAGTTCTCGCTGTCGACCTGCAGTCCCGCCGTCCCGCAGCCGGCCGCCGCGGCGGCGCGCAGGGCGGTCGCGATCGCCGCGGCGGCGACCCCGCGGCCGCGCGCCGGCCGCAGTACGCCCACCTGCCCGAGGTGGACCTGGCGGACGCCGGTGGCCCGGGTGTCGGCCGCGAAGACGTAGGCCAGCACGTAGCCGACCACCGCCCCGTCGGCGAGGGCGAGGACCGACAGGTCGGGACGGAACGCCCGCTGCCCGGTGAACGACGACCGCCACACCACCGGATCGCGCTCGGCGGAGCCGAAGTGCTCGGCGAAGGCCGCGTTGTGGGCCAGCCGGACCTCCTCGTCGCGGTCCCGGGTGAAGGGCACCAGCTCGATGCCGGGCACCGGCGGGACCTCCGGCAGGTCGCGCAGCGGCCGCTCCATGTCGCGGTACCAGCGTTCGGGGGTGAACGCCGCCCGCCGCAGCAGCCCCTCCAGCGCGGTCATGGCCGGGTACGTCGAGGCGGCCAGCAGGCCGGGCACCTCGGGGTGGCTGCGGCGGTGCAGCTCGGCTCCGCGCCGCAGCTGCCAGTCCAGCAGGGCCCGCCCGACGCCCCGGCCCCGGGAGCCCGGGTGCACCCGGCCCTCCAGCCAGACGCGGAAGCCGTCACGCACGCCCCGCGAGGCCGTCGCGGTCGCCCAGCCGACCACGGCGCCGTCCGGGTCGCACACCGCCAGGCCGTCCCGCGGCAGGTCGAGGAGGTCGCCGGCCCACCACTCGGTGAGGTCGTCGGCGTCGAGGTGCTCCCCGGTGCCGTCGAGCGGCTCCGCGGCGGCGAGCAGGACGGCGACCGCGCCGACGTCCCCGGGGATCAGCGGGCGCGCGGTGAGGCCCGCGGGCAGCTGCGCCACGGGTCGCAGCGTAGGGACGCCGCCCCGCCGTGGCGACCGGGTTGCGGCCGCCGGACGCCCGCCGCGAGCATCGCAGGACACCGCCGAGAGGAGGGCCCCGTGCCCCGCTTCCTCGTCATCGCCTCGTACTCACCGCAGGGGGCCCGGGCGGTGATGGCCGCGGGCGGGTCGGCGCGGCGCAGCGTGTTCGAGCACGCCGTCCTCGACCTGCAGGGGCGGCTGGAGACCTTCGACTTCGCCCTCGGGGAGGAGGACGTCTACGCGATCGTCGAGCTGCCCGACGCCGCCGCGGCCGCGGCCCTGTCACTGACCATCAGCGGCGGCGGGGTGGCGCGGGTGCGCACCGTCGTCCTCCTCTCCCCGGAGGAGCTGGACCGGGCCGCCGCGCTGCACCCGCACTACGCTCCCGGGCCGGGTTGAGGTCTCACGGGACGAACAGGCAGAACGGGTGCCCGGCGGGGTCCAGGCACACCCGGACGTCGTCCTGCGGCTGGAACCGCGCGACGGTCGCGCCCGCCTCGACGGCGACCGCGACCGCCGTGTCGAGATCGTCGACCTCGATGTCGAGGTGCAGCTGCATCCGGGGGTCGCCGGGGCCGGCCGGCCACACCGGGGGCACGTGCTGCTCCTCGCGCTGGAACGACAGCCCGGGGCCGCCGTCCCCCGGGCGCAGGGTGGCCCACTCCGGGTCGTCGTCGCGCAGCGGCCAGCCCAGCAGCCGCTGGTAGAAGCGGGCCAGCCCCTGCGGGTCGGGGGTGTCCAGCACGGTGGCGGTCAGCGCGAACCGCGGCATCAGGCCTCCACTCCGAACAGTCGCGCGCCGTTGCCCCAGAGGACCGCGCGCAGCCACTCCTCGCCCAGCTCCAGCCGGTGCAGCGCGGCCAGCTGGTGGGAGTAGTCGTAGGGGATGGACGGGAAGTCCGTGCCGAGCAGGACCTTGTCGCGCAGCGCGGCCAGCCGCGGCCGGTCGGCCGGGTCGAAGGGCATGAGCCGCTCGGTGAAGTCGGTGGCGAACATCGTGGTGTCCAGGTGCACCCGCTCGTACCGCTCGGCGAGGTCGAGGAACTCCCGGTACTCGGGCATCCCGAGGTGGGCGATCACCAGCTGCAGCCGGGGGTGGCGCTCCAGCAGCCCGGCCATCGGCTCGGGGCCGGTGTGCTCGCCCGCGAGCGGGCCGGAGCCGCAGTGGATGACCACCGGCGTGCCGGTCTCCTCCAGCCGCGCCCACACCGGGTCCAGCAGCCGGTGCCGCGGGTCGAACGCGCCGACCTGCACGTGCACCTTGAACACCCGGGCGCCGCGGTCGAGCGCCTCGGCGACGTAGTGCGGCGCCTCGGGCTCGGGGTAGAACGTCGCGGACTGCAGCACGCGCGGGTGCTCGTGCGCGAACGCCGCCGACCAGTCGTTGAGCCAGGCGGCCATGCCGGCCTTGTGGGGGTAGGGCAGCGTCGGGAACGCCCGGACGCCCAGCCGCTCCAGCACCGCCAGCCGCTCGTCGTCGGGCAGCGCGTAGCGGATCGGCCACGCCGCGCCGTAGTGGGTCTCCGCCGCCTCGAAGTACGCCCAGACCTTGGCCTGCACCCGCTCGGGCAGGAAGTGCACGTGCACGTCGACCAGGCCGGGCAGGCCCAGCTCGCGCCAGTAGCGCGGGACGTCGGCGTCGTCGACCGGCGGCGCCACCCCGTCCGGCCCGCTCATCGGAGCGTGACCACGACCTTGCCCCGCACGTGCCCGTCGGCGACGAGGGCCTGCGCGTCGGCCACCTGCTCCAGTGGGAACGCCTTGGCGATCGGCACCCGCAGCTGGCCGGCGTCGGCCATGCGGCCCAGCTCCTCGAGGTCGTGGGCATCGGGCCGGACGAAGACGTACCGGCCGCCCATGTCGTTGACCGCCGGGTCGACGACGCTGGCGATCCGCGCCCGGTCGCGCACCTGCCCGCGGGCGTCGGCCAGCGTCTCCCCGCCCACGAGGTCCAGGACGGCGTCCACCGGCTCGGACAGCTGCGCGCTGACCGGCCCGGCCGAGTAGTCGACGACCTCGGCGACCCCGGCGTCGCGGAGGAAGCCGTGGTTGCGCGGCGACGCGGTGCCGACGACGTGGGCGCCGAGGGCGACGGCGATCTGGACGGCGTTGAAGCCGACCCCGCCGGCGGCCCGGTGCACCAGGACCCGCTCCCCCTCGCCGACCGCGAGCACCTCGGTCAGCGCCTGGTAGGCGGTCAGCCCGGCCAGCGGCAGCGCCCCGGCCTCGGCGAAGGACAGCGACGCCGGCTTGTGCGCCAGGCAGCGCTGCGGAGCCGGCACCAGCTCGGCCATCGCGCCCCACTGGACGTCGTCGCGGCGGACGTAGCCGAAGACCTCGTCGCCGGGGCGGAAGTCCACGACCGCCGGGCCGGCCGCCTCGACGACGCCGGCCAGCTCCCAGCCGGGCACGATCGGGAAGTGGTGCGGGTAGGCGCCGGCGAGGAGGCCCTGGCGGATGGCCATGTCGACCGGGTTGACCCCGGCCGCGTGCACCCGCACCAGCACCGTGTCGGGGCCGACCGGCGGCTCGGGCAGGTCGGTGCGCACGGTCAGGACGTCGAGACCGCCGAAGCGGTCGTAGGCCGCACCCCTCACCGGCGGCCCTTCACGTACCGGCCGAACGCCTTCTGGATCTCCCGGCGGGAGTCGCGCTCGGCCATGTCGTGCCGCTTGTCGTAGGACTTCTTGCCCTTGGCGAGGGCGAGGGTGGCCTTGACCTTGCCGTCCTTGAAGTACAGGTCCAGCGGCACGAGGGTCAGGCCGCCCTCCTTGGTCTTGCCGATCAGCTTGTCGATCTCGGCGCGGTGCATGAGCACCTTGCGCTTGCGGCGCGGGGCGTGGTTGGTCCACGTGCCCTGCGTGTACTCGGGGATGTGCACGTGCTGCAGCCAGACCTCGCCGTCGTCCACCGTGGCGAAGCCGTCGACGAGGGAGGCACGGCCGGCACGCAGGCTCTTCACCTCGGTGCCGGTCAGCACCAGACCCACCTCGTAGGTGTCGAGGATCGAGTAGTCGTGCCGCGCCTTCTTGTTCTGGGCGATGAGCTTCCGCCCCTGTTCACGCGGCATGTCCCCAGGTTAGGCGACGGAACGGAGGGGGACCTCGCCGTTCTCCCGCAGCGCCTCGCCGCGGGACGGCGTCCGCCCCCGGGCCGCCGTCCAGGTCAGCATCAGCGCCGAGGTCACGCCCCAGCCTGCCGTGCAGGCCAGCCACAACGGGGCGACGGCGACCTCCACCGCCCGGTCCAGCGCGTTCACCGGCACTCCCCGCAGGGGCACAGCCCGGCCCACAGCCGCCGCAAGGTCCCCACCACCGCGCTCTCCGTTCTCCGGCAGTCGCCTCCACGCTGAGGCACGTCCCCCTTACCCGACGCGAACAGGGGGCAATCCCGGGTGTCCCTGACGACGTCGAGATCGCGGGATCTCGCACGGATCCGGGGGCCGGGGCGTGCGAGATCCCGCGATCTCGACGGGGAGGAGGTGCGGGCCTACAGGCGCACGTACAGGCGCAGGGTCACGTAGGCGGCGACCGCGGCCAGGCCGACCCCCGCACCGGCGATGATCGGGCTGATGAAGGCGATCGCGCCCCAGTCGACCGGGGGGATGATGCCCGCCTTGATCGGCCCGGCCAGCGTCTTGTCGACGAACAGCACCTTGGTGAGCACCAGCCCGCCGACGGCGAGCAGCGCACCGATCAACCCGGCCAGCGCGGCCTCGAGGATGAACGGCAGCTGGGTGTACCAGCGGGAGGCGCCGACCAGCCGCATGATGTTGGTCTCGTTGCGCCGGTTGAACGCCGCCAGCTGGATGGTGTTGGAGATCAGCAGCAGCGCCGCCAGCGCCTGGACGACGGCGACGGCGATCGTCGCGTTCCGGGCGCCGTTGAGCAGGCTGAACAGCCGGTCGAGGAAGTCGCCCTCGTCGCGGACCTGGTCCACGCCGTTCTGCCCGTTCGGGAACTCCGCGGCGATGACCTCGTAGCGCTCGGGGTTCACCAGCTCGACGCGGAAGCTCTCCGGCAGCGCGTCCGGCGGGGTGTTCTGCACGAGCTCCGGCTGCTGGCTGAACTGCTGCTGGAAGCGCTCGTAGGCCTCGTCCTTGGACTCGTAGAGGTAGGAGGCCACCTCGGGTGAGTCCGCGAGCTGCTGCTCGATCGACGAACGCTGGTCGTCGGTGACGTCGTCGGCCAGGAAGATGGAGACCTGCACCTTGTCGTAGTAGATCTCCTTCATGTCGGAGATCATCCCGGCGATCAGCAGGCCGGTGCCCATGAGGCCGAGCGAGATGGCCGTGGTCAGGATCATCGCGACCGTCATGGTCAGGTTGCGACGCAGCCCGGTGGCCACCTCGGAGAGCACGAAGTTGACGCGCATGGATTCCCTGTCTGGAGTTCAGCTGGCGGGGGTCGGCGACCCGGCGGGAGGGGCCGGGGTCAGCGACCGACGCCGTAGACGCCGCGCGACTGGTCGCGCGCGACGACGCCCCCGTTGAGCTCGATGACGCGGCGGCGCATGGAGTCGACGATGTGGTAGTCGTGCGTCGCCATGATCACGGTGGTGCCGGTGCGGTTGATCCGCTCCAGCAGCAGCATGATCCCCTCGCTGGTCTCCGGGTCGAGGTTCCCGGTGGGCTCGTCGGCCAGCAGCACCAGCGGCCGGTTGACGAACGCGCGGGCGATGGCGACCCGCTGCTGCTCACCACCGGAGAGCTCGCCGGGCAGCCGGTTGGCCTTGCCCTCGAGACCGACCATCTCCAGCACCTCGGGGACGACGCGCTTGATGGTGCGCTGGGGCTTGTTGATGACCTCCAGCGCGAAGGCCACGTTCTGGGCCACGGTGCGGTTGCGCAGCAACCGGAAGTCCTGGAAGACGCAGCCCATGGTGCGGCGCAGCTTGGGCACCTGCCACTTGCTCATGGTGTTGAGCGTCTTGCCGTTGACGGTGACGGTGCCGGAGGTCGGGTCGTCCTCCTTCAGCAGCAGCCGCAGGAAGGTCGACTTGCCCGAGCCGGAGGAACCGATGAGGAAGACGAACTCGCCCTTGTCGATCTCCGTCGACACGTCATCGAGGGCCGGCCGGGAGCTCGCCGGGTACAGCTTGGTGACGTGTTGCAGTTCGATCACGAGGCGCCACGGTACCTTCCCCGAGGCGCATCCTGGTCCGTTCGCCACGGAACGCCCCGGTACAGGATCCGCGCAGCGTGACGGTCCCCGGGGAGCCCCCGGGTGGCCGCTCACCCAGCGTGGCCCAATCCGCGCGAGGCCGTGCGAACGGTGTGACGAACGGGACGCCCGGGGCTCCTGCGCACGAGCTCCCGCGGCCGTCAGCTCGCCGCGACGGTCTCCTGCTGGCGGCGCCACCGGATGCCGGCCTCGATGAACCCGTCGATGTCGCCGTCGAGGACCGCGGCGGTGTTGCCGGTCTCCTGCTCGGTGCGGAGGTCCTTGACCATCTGGTACGGGTGCAGCACGTAGGAGCGCATCTGGTTGCCCCAGCTGCTGCCGCCCTCGCCCTTCAGCGCGTCCATCTCGGCCCGCTGCTCGGCCTGCCGCACGGCCAGCAGCCGCGCCTGCAGCACCCGCAGCGCCGCGGCGCGGTTCTGGATCTGGCTCTTCTCGTTCTGGCAGGAGACCACGATGCCGGTCGGCAGGTGGGTGATCCGGACGGCGGAGTCGGTGGTGTTCACGCTCTGCCCGCCCGGCCCCGAGGACCGGAAGACGTCGATGCGGATCTCGTTCTCCGGGATGTCGACGTGGTCGGTCTGCTCCACGACCGGGAGCACCTCCACCCCGGCGAACGAGGTCTGCCGGCGTCCCTGGTTGTCGAACGGCGAGATGCGCACCAGCCGGTGGGTGCCCTGCTCCACCGAGAGGGTGCCGTAGGCGTAGGGCTGCTTGACGGCGAAGGTGGCCGACTTGATGCCGGCCTCCTCCGCGTAGCTGACGTCGTAGACCTCGACGGGGTACTTGTGCCGCTCCGCCCAGCGCAGGTACATGCGCATGAGCATCTCGGCGAAGTCGGCCGCGTCGACGCCGCCGGCCTCCGAGCGGATGGTGACCAGCGCCTCGCGGGAGTCGTACTCGCCCGACAGCAGGGTGCGGACCTCGAGCTCGTCGATCGCCTTGCGCAGGCTCTCCAGCTCCCGCTCGGCCTCGGCGGTGGTGGCCTCATCGCCCTCCTCGGCGGCCATCTCGTGCAGCAGGCCGACGTCGTCGAGGCGGCTGCGCAGCTCCTCCACCCGCCGCAGGTCCCCCTGCAGGTAGGAGAGCCGGGAGGTGAGGGCCTGGGCGGCCTCGACGTCGTTCCAGAGGTCGGGGGCGGCGGCCTGCTGCTCCAGCTCCGCGACCTCGCGGCGCAGTCGGTCGACGTCGAGGACAGCCTCGATCGACTTCAGGGTCGTGTCGAGCTCGTCCAGGACGACGGAGAAGTCAGCGGCCACGTCGACCCAGGGTAGTGCGCTCCGGCGCGGGGTAGGTGGCCCGGCATGAGCGAGCCCCGTCGGCCCCGGTCGCGGGCCGACCACGAGCCGCGGTCCCGCGACGAGTACGCCCGCGGCCTCCCCGACCACCACGACCCCACCGCCGGCCTCGGTGGCGCGGCACCGGCGCAGTCGGCGCTCACCCTGCGGCTGGTGCTGGCCGCCTTCGGCCTGGTGGTCTGCGTCGCCGGGGGGCTCGTCTGGCTGGCGACGCCCCTGCCGGTGTGGCCCGCCGTGGTGCTGTTCGTGCTCGCCGCCGTGGCCGCCGTCGACCTGGTGGTCGTCGTGCGCCGCAAGCGGCGCGGCGAGCCGGGCTGAAGGAGGCCCCCAGCCGCGGGCGCGCGGCGCGCCCCTGCGGCGGGGCCGGTCCGCTGCTCAGCCGGGCACGCGACGGTGCTGCTGGTGGGCGGCCACCCAGTCGGCCACCTCGGCGGCCGGCATCGGCCGGGCGATGTGGAAGCCCTGCGCGAGCTGGCAGCCCAGCTCCACGGCCATCTGCAGCTGCTCGGCGGTCTCGACGCCCTCGGCCAGGGAGCGCGCGCCGCAGGCCTGGGCCAGGGCGACGATCGCGGCGACGGCGGCGGCCGCCTTGCTCCGCCGTCCCTCGGGGTACGCGACCAGGCTGCGGTCGATCTTGAGCACCCCGGCCGGCATGGTCACCAGCTGCGCCAGGGAGGAGAAGCCGCTGCCGAAGTCGTCGATGGAGACCTCGACGCCGGAGCGCCGCAGCTCGGCGAACTGGGCCGCGGCCCGCTCGGCGTCCTGGGCCACCGACGTCTCGGTGAGCTCCACGACCAGCTGCTCGGGCGGCAGCCCGGTCGCGGTGAGCGCGTCGTGGACGTCGCGGACGAGGGTGCCCGTGGCGAACTGGCTGGCGCTGATGTTGACGCTGGTGATCAGCCGCAGCCCGGCCCGGCCCCAGGCGACGGCCTGTCCGGCGGCCTCGCGCAGCACCCACCGCGCCAGGGGCGTCATGAGCTCGTGCTGCGCGGCGACGGGGAGGAACTCCGCGGGCTGGAGCAGTCCGCGCTTCGGGTGCTGCCAGCGCACCAGCGCCTCGACCCCGCTGCAGCGCAGGCTGGGCAGCCGCACGACGGGCTGGTAGTGCAGCACCAGCTGCTCGTCGAGGATCGCCTCCCGCAGCTCGCCGGCCACGGTGGCCCGTCGCTGGGCGGCGGTGCGCAGGTCGGCGGTGAACAGCCGCACCCGGTTGCGGCCGGCCGCCTTGGCCGCGTACATCGCGAGGTCGGCGTCCCGGACCAGGTCGGCGGACCGGACCTGCGGTGCCAGCGGGTCGGCGGCGGTGGCGATGCCGATGCTCACGCCCAGGCGCACCATGCGGCCGCCGAGGTCGAAGGGCCGGTCGACGCTGCTGCGGCAGCGGTCGGCCAGCGTCTCGGCGCCGCCGGTGTCGCAGTCGCGGCACAGGACGACGAACTCGTCACCACCGAGCCGGCCGACGGTGTCACCGGCGCGGGTCGAGCCGGTCAGGCGGCGGGCGATCTGGCGCAGCAGGTCGTCACCGGCCTCGTGGCCGAGGGAGTCGTTGACGTCCTTGAAGCCGTCGATGTCGAGGAAGAGCACCGAGACCGGCCCGCGGTCGGGCCGCTGCAGCTCGGCGTCGATGAGCTCGTGCAGGTGCGCCCGGTTGGGCAGCTCGGTGAGGGTGTCGTGGCGGGCCCGCCAGTCCGAGGCCCGCTCGGCCGCGACCCGGGAGGTGACGTCGGTGTGGGTCACCACCACCTGGCCCGCCTGGTCGACCCGGGAGGCCTGGAGGTGGAACCAGCGGGTGCCGTCGGGGTGCTCGAGGGCGTAGTCGGCCTGCACCGAGGCGCACTCGCCGCGGGACAGCGCCCGCAGCCGGTCGACCAGCGACTCGGTGCCGGCGTCACCGCTGAGCCGCCGCGCCATGGCGAAGTAGTCGCCGTCCACGCCGATCCGCATGCGGTCGTCGCCGAGCACGTCGGCGGCGTTCCCCCACGCGGTGTTGGCCAGCAGCACCGTGCCCTCGGCGTCGATGAGCAGCGTCGGGGACGGCAGCGCGTCGAGCACGGCCTCGACGACGACCGCCGAGCTGGTGGGGCCCTGCACCCGGCGGCGGACGTCGAGGGGCAGCTCGGGCTGCCCCGGGCGTCGTGCCACGTGCCCTCCTGCGGCGTGCGGGCCGCCCCTCGCGGCGGCGGGTCGGTCGGGTGGGGCGGCGGTGCGGGCGCCGGTGTGGCCCGCCCGGCGCGCGCGGTGCTGTCCGGCGGTCAGTGCTCCGGCTCCCTCGTCTCGGCGACCACCCACCGGAGGTACTCGGGGTTGCCGTCGACCAGCGGCAGGGCGATCACGCAGGGCACGTCGTAGGGGTGCAGCTCGACGGTGCGGGCGACGACGGCCGGGACCAGCGACCGCCGGGTGTGCAGCGCCACCCGTGCCTCCGGCTCGTCGTGCACGGCCCCGTCCCACCGGTACACCGACCGGATCGCGGCCACCTGGTGCCCGCAGGCCGCCAGCCGTTCCTCGACCAGCGTCCGGGTGTAGCCGGCCAGCCAGTCGGCGTCGGCGGCGGTCACGACGACCTCGCAGCACTCCTCCTGCACGGGCCCATCCTCTCCCCCGCCCTCGGGCGTGCAGCAGCCGCCGCGCGGGGTAGGGGCCTGCCATGAGCGACGAGATGAGCATCCGGCTCGACAGCGAGGAGTACGTGCTGCGGCCCGACGGGGCGAGCCTGCAGGTGGGACGCCGGGTGGGCGACGAGGTGACCTGGCTGGACGCCGTGGACACCGGTCTGCTGCCCGACGCGGCCCGCGGCGCGCTGGAGCGCGGGGACACCGACGACGCCCAGCTGCTCGCGGCCCTGCGCGGGGTGGTGCAGGCGGAGGTGCAGCGGGGCGGCTGACCGCCGTCCGGAGGTCAGGCCGGCAGCTCCACCGAGGCGCCGAGCGGCACCCAGCGGAACAGCGCGGCCAGCTCCCGCGGCGCGGCGGCCAGCTGCCGCTCGGCGGCTTCGCGGCCCTGCCGGAAGTGCGTCCAGCCCTCGTAGTGCACCGGGACGGCGGTGCGCGGGCGCACCACGCGGCACAGCTCGACCGCGTCGCGGGCGGTCATCGACCAGCGCAGCGGCCCGGTGACGGGGAAGCGGACCCCGCCCAGGTGCAGCAGCGCGGTGCCGACGCGGAAGCGCTCCCCCACGCGCCGGACCCCGTCGAAGAGGACGGTGTCCCCGGAGATCCACAGCACGCCGTCGGCCTGCCCCTCCCAGCGCAGCGCGAAGCCGGTGACCTCCCCGGAGATCGGGGTGGTCAGCGGCGGGCCGTGCCGGGCCGGGGTCGCGGTCACCTCGATCGACGGGCGGCCGGGCGCGGTGAGGACCGTCGTCTCCCAGGGCCGCAGTCCGCGGGCGCCGCCGCCGAGCCGCCGCGCGCCCGAGGGGGTGGTGACGACGACGCCGGCCGCGGGCAGCAGCGCGCGGCCGGCGTCGTCGAGGTTGTCGCCGTGGCCGTCGTGGCTGAGCAGGACGGCGTCGACCGGGAGCAGGTCGGCGGCGGGGAACGCCGGCCCGGCCACCTTGCGGCTGGAGCTGCCCCAGCCGAAGGCGTAGCGCCGGCCCGGCGGGTCGAACGTCGGGTCGGTGAGCACCCGCCAGCCGCCGACCTCGACGAGCACGGTCGGCCCGCCGACGTGGGTCAGCCGGACGGACCCGGCCGTCACTGCGCGCCGGCCACCTCGGGCCGGCTGCCCCGGGCGTGCTCGACCGCCCAGTCGAGCACGGAGTCGGCGATCTCCTCCCAGCCCTCCTGGGCCGGCAGCAGGTGCGCGAAGCCGGGGTACTCCCGGTGCTCGGTCACCGTGTGCGGCGAGCGGTAGTGCCTGACGTTCGACCGCTGCACGCTCGGCGGCATGATGTGGTCCTCGCCGCCGGAGACGAACAGCAGCGGCGGCCGGGCGTCGTTGGCGTAGTCGACCGCGGCGTCCTGCGGGCCGGGCATGAAGTTGGCCAGCACCGAGCTCCACAGGATCCGGCCCGACGCCGGGATCGCGTACCGCTGGTAGAGCCGCCGGGACTCCTCCTCGCTGAAGGTGTTGGTGAAGGCGTAGCGCCACTGCTCCTCGCTCAGGCCCACCGCGCGGTGCCGGTTCGCCGGGTTCTTGAACGCGACGAACGTCGAGCGCAGCTGCGACAGCGGCAGCACCCGCACGCCCTCCGTCGGAGCGGAGTTGAGGACGACGCCGACCGCGCCGTACCCGCGGTCGAGCAGCAGCTGCACCAGCGTGCCGCCGGCGGAGTGCCCGATGAGGATCGGCGGCGTCGGCAGCGCCCCGACCACCGCCTCCAGGTGCGCCATGACCTGCGGCAGCGTGAGCTCGGCGATCGGCGTCGGGTCGGCGTTGAGCGCCTCGACCTCGACCTCGAACCCCGGGTAGGCCGGGGTGAGCACCCGGTAGCCGCGGGCCTCGTAGCGCGCCTTCCACGCCTCCCAGCTGCGCGGGGTCACCCAGAACCCGTGGACGAGCACGATCGTGTCGGGCGCGCCGGGCGGGGGCGCCTCGGCGGGCCGCGGGGTGGGGACGGCGTCGGTCATCTCGGGTCCTCCCAGGCGCGAGCGCGGGCACGGTCGGGTGCCGAGCCTGGCAGCGGCCGGCCCCGGGTGCCGGTCCCTGGCTGCACACCTGTGGTCCCTGCGTGCACGGGCGAGGGGGTTCACCACCGGACGCGGTCCTGCCAGACTCGCCCCGCGAGCGGGGGCGCTGCCCGTGTCCGGCGCGCGACGACGACGTCCCGCCGGCCGCCCCCGCCGGCCCGAGGGATCCTGATGCTCCTGCTGGACACCGCCACGCTGCCGCCCGAGCACCGGGTCGACGCCTTCCGCGCCGCGTTCGGCCAGGCGTCGGTGCCCTGCCGGATCGAGCACCTGGGGCCGCCGGCGGAGGTCCGCACCCGCATGCACCTGTGGCGCTACGGCCGGGCCGACCTGTTCACCACCGACTCGTCGGGGTTCCGGCTGGTGCGCACGCCGCGGCACGTGCGGCAGGGCGACCCGCCGGTGGTGGCCCTCGCCGTGCAGTCCAGCGGGCTGGGGCGGTTCAGCCAGTTCGGCGCCGACCAGGAGGTGCGCGCCGGCGAGCTGATGCTCAACGACCTGCGGGTGCCCTACTCCTTCTCCTGGTCGGGGTCCGGCGGCTCGCGCGCCTTCCAGGTCCCCGCCGAGCAGCTGGGCCTCCCGCCGGACGTCGTCCGGGCCGCCGCGCCCCGGCTGCGGGCCAGCCCGCTGCACGACCTGGTGCGCGACCACCTGGTCGGGTTGGCCCGGGACGCCGACCGGCTCACCGACGACCCGGCCGCCGCGATCCTCGGGACGGCGACGACCGAGCTGGTCAGGGCCCTGCTGGTGTCGGCCGCGGCCCCCGACCGGCTGGTGGCCGGTGTCCGCGCCGAGACGCTGGCCACCCGGGTGCTGGCCTACGCCCGGCGGCACCTGACCGATCCCGGGCTGACCCCGCAGCGCCTCGCGGCCGCGCACAACGTGTCGGTCCGGCAGCTGTACAAGGTCTGCGCCCGCGCCGGCGTGAGCCTCGAGCAGTGGCTGATCGAGCAGCGGCTGGAGGCCGCACGGGCGGAGCTCGCCTCGCCGGCCGCCCGGCACCGCTCGATCGCGGCCGTCGCGCGGGGCTGCGGGTTCAGCGACCCCAGCCACTTCGCCCGCCGGTTCCGCGCGGCCTACGGCACCACCCCGCGGGAGTGGCAGCGGTCGGCCGGCTGACCGGACGGGCCGCTGGGCGCGGCGGGCTCAGCCGCGCGGCCGCTCCGCGGTGGGGGCGCCGGGGCGCTGGCCGAGCAGGAGCAGCTCGGCGTCGGTCGCCTCCAGCGGCGCGGCGAACAGGTACCCCTGCGCCCGCCCGCACCGGCCGGCCTGCAGCCGCGCCCGCTGGGCGGGCGTCTCCACGCCCTCGGCCACGACGTCGAGGCCGAGGGCCCGGGCCAGGTCGATGAGGCCGCGGACGATCGGCGGCAGGTCGCCGTCGGCCGGGATGGTGGCGACGAACGAGCGGTCGATCTTGAGCACGTCGACGGTGAAGTCCTGGAGGTAGCCCAGGGAGGCGTAGCCGGTGCCGAAGTCGTCGAGCGCCAGCCGGACCCCCAGCTCGCGCAGGGCGGTGAGGGAGGCGGCGGCCCGCTCGGGGTCGCCCACGAGCGCGGTCTCGGTGATCTCCAGGACCAGCGCGGCGGCCGGCAGCCCGCTGGCGGCCAGGGCGGCGCGCACGTCGTCGAGCAGCTGCGGGGAGGTCAGCTGCACCGCCGAGACGTTGACCGCCATCGTGGTGTCGGCCGCGACGGCGTGCTCGCGGCGCCAGGCCGCCGCGGTGCGGCAGGCCTCCCGCAGCACCCACGCGCCGATGTCGCCGATGAGGCCGAGGTCCTCCGCGATGGGCACGAAGACGTCGGGGGCGACGGCGCCGAGCACGGGTGAGTCCCAGCGCAGCAGCGCCTCGAACCCGACCACGCGGTCGTCGGCGAGGTCCACGACCGGCTGGTAGACCAGCCGGAACTGGTCGCCGGCGAGCGCCTCGGTGAGCTCCTGCTCCAGCCGGCGGCGCTCCACCGCGGCGACGCGCATCGCCGGGTCGAAGAGGACCGCGCGGCCGCGCCCGGAGACCTTCGCGGAGTACATGGCGATGTCGGCGTCCCTGACCAGGGACTCCCCCGTGGCGTCGTCGTGGGCGACGGCGATGCCGATGCTGCCGGTGACCGAGACCCGCTGGCCGGCGAGCTCGATCGGCCGGGCGAGCAGGTCCAGCACCCGCGCGGCAGTGGTCCCGGCCTCCTCCGACCCGTCACCGGACTGCCCGACGAGGACGGCGAACTCGTCACCGCCGAGGCGGGCGACCGTGTCGCCGGCACGGACCGCGGAGCGCAGCCGGTCGGCGACCTCCCGCAGCAGCGCGTCCCCGGCCTGGTGCCCGAGGGTGTCGTTGACGGCCTTGAAGCCGTCGAGGTCGATGTAGACGACCGCCGCCGAGCGGCCACCGCGGGCGCGGTCGCGCAGCGCCCGGTCGACGCGCTCGGCGAACAGCGCGCGGTTGGCCAGCCCGGTGAGGGTGTCGTGGAAGGCCTGGTGGGCCAGCGCCTCCTCGGCGCGCTTGCGGTCGGTGATGTCGGTGAGGTGGACGACGACGCCGCCGACGTCGGGGTCGGTGCGCAGATCGGCCAGCCGGACACCCAGCCAGCGCCAGTCCCCGTCCCGCCGGCACGGCAGCTCGGCGTCCACCACGGCGCCGCCGGCCCGCAGGCCGCGGTGCAGCACCTCGCGGGCGCGGTCCGGGTCGACACCGGAGAGGCGCAGCAGGTCGCCCCCGGTCGCGGTGGCCGCCGGGGCGGCGCCGAGCAGGGCGGTGAGGGTGGCCGGGTCGCTGAGCAGGCTGCCGTCCTCGCCCAGGACGACGACGGCGTCGGAGGAGTGCCGGGCCAGGGCCGCGCTGTAGCGCTGCTGGGAGCGGACCAGGGCGCGGGCGGCGGCCTCGGCGCGCAGCACGCGGGCGACCCGGAGGAAGACCAGCGCGGCGAGCACGGTGGTGCCGCCCAGCACGGTGACCGGCGCACGGGTGGCGCCGGTGACCCCGCGCAGCAGCTCCAGGGCGGCCGGCACGAGCAGGGCGCCGAGGCTGACCGTGAGCCGGGCCAGCGACGGGACGGCGTCCACCGGCTCGGCCGCGGTGCGCCCCTCCCGGCCGCGGGAGCCGGCGGCCACGGCGAGCAGCAGCGCGCCGAGCAGCCAGCCGGTGTCGAACCAGACGCTGACGAACCCGGGGTCGGCCAGCAGGAGGAAGCCCATGTCGGAGCCGAGCCAGCAGGCGGCACCGGCGGCGACGGCGAGGGGCGCCCGCTCGCCGCGGGACCGGGTGGTGACCAGCCGGAAGACCAGGCCGATGAAGGCGGCGTCCAGCGCCGGGTAGAGCGCCCAGACGATGCGGGTCAGCACCGGGACGGAGGTGTCGGTGATGGTGCCGGCGACCGACAGCTGCCAGACGAGGATGAGCGTCGCGACGAAGACCCCCGCCCCGTCCAGCCAGCCGTCGAGCTGCTGTTCCCGCGAGCGGCCGCGGGTGTCGGCCATCCGCCACAGGCCGAGGGCGAGGGCGAGGTAGCCGGCGAGGTAGGCGACGTCGGCGTGCGAGATGTCCGGGAAGGAACCGGCCCAGGCGTGGAGGAACCAGACCACGTCACCGGCCAGGGTGAGGGTGAGGCCGAGGGCGACCAGGGCCGCAGCGGACTGCAGGCCCTGGCGGGCGGCGCCCACCCAGGCCGCCGTCGCGGCGGCGGCCATGACGCCGAGGTACAGCACGTCGGCGACCCTCGTGCCGTGCACCGTGGCGAAGCCGACGAGCGCGGCGACGGCGAGCACCGCCCACCCGGCGGCCGGCGTCGCCCACCAGCCGATCCGCTGGAACACCCCTGCCACCACCCGCCACCGCCTGCCTCGGTCCGATCCGTCGGGGAGGCATCGACGGTGCGGGCGTGCCCCTGTACGGGCCGCGGGGGGGGGGGGGGGGGGGGGGGGGGGGGGGGGGGGGGGGGGGGGGGGGGGGGGGGGGGGGGGGGGGGGGGGGGGGGGGGGGGGGGGGGGGGGGGGGGGGGGGGGGGGG
>NZ_JBJGZS010000030.1:0-56586 GCF_054050635.1 Geodermatophilus sp. SYSU D00079
CCCAACAACGCGGGCGTCCCCCCCGACCCCCCCCCCCGGGGGCGCGCGCCCGCGGGCCCCCCCCCCCCGCGGCCCCCCCCCCCCCCCCCCCCCCCCCCCCCCCCGGGGTGCTGCTCAGCCCTCGTGCAGGAACCAGACGGTGCCCAGCGGGGGAGCCGACAGCGTGGCCGAGAAGGGCTGGCCGTGCCACGGCTCCTCGACGGCCTCGACGCCGCCCATGTTGCCGACCCCGGAGCCGCCGTAGCCCTCGGCGTCGGTGTTCACCACCTCACGCCAGAACCCCGGGCGGGGCAGCCCGATCCGGTAGTCGTGGTGCGGGGCGCCGGAGAAGTTGACGACGCACGCGAGCACCTGCCCGGCGCCGGTGGCCGGTGCCTCGGCCGGCTCGCCGTCGGCCCCCGGCAGCCCGAAGCGGAGGAACGACAGCACGTTGCCCGAGGCGTCGTTGGCGTCGATCCACTGGAACCCGGCCGGGTCGACGTCCTGCGACCACAGCGCCGGCAGCTCCTTGTAGCGGGTGTTGAGGTCGGTGACCAGCGACAGCACCCCGCGGTGGGCGGGGTCGTCGAGGTGCCACCAGTCCAGCGACCGGCTCTCGGCCCACTCGGCGTCCTGGGCGAACTCCGAGCCCATGAACAGCAGCTGCTTGCCCGGGTGCGCCCACATGTAGGCCAGGTAGGCGCGCAGGTTGGCCAGCTGCTGCCACCGGTCACCGGGCATCTTCCGCAGCAGCGAGCCCTTGCCGTAGACGACCTCGTCGTGGCTGATCGGCAGCACGTAGTTCTCGGAGTAGGCGTACATCATCGAGAACGTCAGCTGCCCGTGGTGGTAGCTGCGGTAGACCGGCTCACGCTGCACGTAGGCCAGCGAGTCGTGCATCCAGCCCATGTTCCACTTGAAGCCGAAGCCCAGGCCGCCGAGGTGGGTGGGCCGGGTGACGCCCGGCCACGCGGTCGACTCCTCGGCGATGGTGACCACCCCGGGCACCTCGCGGTACACGGTCGCGTTCATCTCCTGCAGGAACGCCACCGCCTCCAGGTTCTCCCGCCCGCCGTACTTGTTGGGCACCCACTCGTCGCGGGAGTAGTCCAGGTACAGCATCGAGGCCACCGCGTCGACGCGGACGCCGTCGACGTGGAACTCCTTGCACCAGTAGAGGGCGTTGGCGACCAGGAAGTTGCGGACCTCGGAGCGGCCGAAGTCGAAGACGTAGGTGCCCCAGTCCAGCTGCTCGCCGCGGCGGGGGTCGCCGTGCTCGTAGAGCGGGGTGCCGTCGAAGCGGGCCAGCGCCCAGTCGTCCTTGGGGAAGTGCGCCGGCACCCAGTCGACGATCACGCCGATGCCGGCCCGGTGGGCCCTGTCCACCAGGTAGCGGAAGTCGTCCGGGGTGCCGTAGCGCGCGGTGGGGGCGTAGTAGGAGGTGACCTGGTACCCCCACGAGCCGCCGAAGGGGTGCTCGGCCACCGGCATGAACTCGATGTGGGTGAAGCCGGCCGACACGACGTAGTCGACCAGCTCGTCGGCGAGCTCGCGGTAGGACAGGCCCTGCCGCCACGAGCCGACGTGCACCTCGTAGACGCTCATCGGCCGCTGGTGCCAGCCGCCCTGCGCCCGGTCGGCCAGCCACTCGTCGTCCTGCCACTCGTAGGTGGACTCGGTGACCACCGAGGCGTTCAGCGGCGGTACCTCGGTGGCGAAGGCCAGCGGGTCGGACTTCTCCCGCCACACGCCGTCGCGGCCCAGCACGTGGTACCGGTACCGCGAGCCCACCTGGACGCCGGGGATGAAGATCTCCCAGACGCCGGAGGAGCCCAGCGACCGCATCGGGTAGGCGCGTGCCTCCCAGTAGTCGAAGTCGCCGGTCACCTTCACGCCCTGCGCGTTGGGCGCCCAGACGGCGAAGGAGACGCCCTCCACCGGCCCGCCGGGGGTGTCGTAGCGCCGGACGTGGGCACCCAGCACGTCCCACAGCCGCTCGTGCCGGCCCTCGCGGATGAGGTGCTGGTCGAGCTCGCCGACCGTCGGCAGCCAGCGGTAGGGGTCGTCGACGGTGAAGGCGTTGGTCCCGCCCTGTCCGTCGCCGTAGGTCACCTCGATGCGGTAGTCACCGGGCTGCTGCGGGAGCCGGGCCTCGTAGATGCCGCCGCCGTGCAGCTGGCGGGCGTCGTAGCGGGAGCCGTCCTGGTCGACGACGGTGACCGAGACCGCGTCGGGCCGCAGTGTGCGCACCACCCAGCCCTGCGCGGAGCGGTGCGCGCCGAGGACGCTGTGCGGCGCGTAGGACCAGCCCTCCACGATCGCGCGCAGCTGCTCCCCGGTGACCTCCTCGGCGGCGGGCTGCCCGTCCGGGACGGTGCCGGCGACGACCGTGCCCGCGGAACCGGCCCCGGCGGGGGCGCCGTCCCCGCTGCCGGCAGGCAGCCCGCCGGCGGCGTCCCCGGTGCCGGCAGGCGGCCCGCCGGCGGCGTCCTCGGGGGCCTGCGGGGTGCTCGGCTCGGCCGGGTCGGGGCTCGGCGGCTCGGGCTGGGGGGCCGGCGCGCCGCTGGGGCTGCCCGGTTCGGCGATCGGTGCGGGGGCGACCACCGGCGTCGCGGTGCCGCCCTGCGCCAGGACGACGTCCTCCTGCGGGACGTCGGCGTCGCCCGCGGCCCGCGCGGCCGCCGCCTTCTTCGCCGCGGTGGTGCGCGGGGTGGTCTTCTTCGCGGCGGTTCGCTTGGTGGCCTTGCTGACCGGTGCGCCGTCGCCCTCGCCGTCCGCCGCTGCTGCGGCGGTCTTCCTGGCCGCGGTGGCCTTCTTGGCGGCGGGTGCCTTCTTCGCCGCCGGTGCCTTCTTGGCCGCGGCGCGCTTGCGCGGCGCGGTCGGGTTCACCACCGGCTCGCTCTCGGCGGCCTCGGCGCGGGCCGCCTTCTCCTCGACGGCGGCCTGCAGCTCCTCCTTGGTGGCCGGCGGGCGGCTGCCGGAGTCGATGGTGGGCTCGGTGGCGCCGGTGGTGCTGTCGGTCGTCCCCTCGGGGGTCGTCATCGCGTCGCCGTCCTCTTCGGTGCGGGTGGTGGGTGGTCGTGGTGCCCGCGCGTCAGTCCACGGCGGTGAGCCGGGACAGCGACTGCAGCGGGATCATCAGCCAGTGCGGGCGGTTGCGCGCCTCGTAGACGCACTCGTAGACGGCCTTGTCCGCCTCGAAGGCCCGCAGCAGCGGTGAGTCGCCGCACGGGTCCGTGCCGCTGGCGGCCGAGTAGCCGGCGCAGAAGGCGCTGCGGTTGCGCTCTGCCCACTCCTGCGCCCGGTATGCCCGCTGCGGGTCCCCGGGCTGCTCGACGAGCATGTGACGTGCGGCGTAGTCGAAGCTGCGCAGCATGCCGGCGACGTCGCGCATGGGGCTGTCGAGCTCGCGGCGGGCGGCCAGCGGGCGGGCCGGCTCGCCCTCGAAGTCGAGCACGATCCACCCGGTGGCGGTGCGCAGCACCTGCCCGAGGTGCAGGTCGCCGTGCACCCGCTGGCGGACGACCGCCTCCTCGGCGTCGGCCACGGCGGCGTACACCGCGCGCAGGCCGTCGGCGTGCTCGGCCAGCTGCGGGACGACGGCGATCGCCGACTCCAGCCGGGCGGTCATCTGCTCGGCCAGCGTGGCGAACCACTGCCGGTCGGCGGGCTCGGTGGGCAGCACCTTGGCCATGTCGGCGTGCACCGACGCGGTCGCCGCGCCCAGCCGCTCGCTGTCGGCGGCGAAGTCCCCGCCCACCTCGTCGGCGTGCAGGTCGCCCTCCGCGTAGAGGTCCCGGACGCTGGCGGTGGCCAGCCGCCAGCCGTCGCTGGCGTTGGGCACGAACGTCTGCAGCATCGCCACCGTCGCCGGCTCCGCCGACGGGTCGGGGTCGTCGATCTCGATGTGCCCGAGCAGTGGTGCGATGTGCGGGTTCTGCGTCTTGCGCAGCGCGTCGTGGACCTCGACGTCAGGGTTGAGCCCCGGCTCGAGCCGGCGGAACAGCTTGAAGATCGCCTCCTGGCCGTAGACCAGCGAGGTGTTGCTCTGCTCGGTGGAGACGATGTCGCCGGGCACGCCCTCGGGGATGTGGGCGACCCCGGCGGGGTGGAAGTGCATCGGCCCGACCGTCGAGGCGTTGACCAGGTGGATCAGCCACGGGGTGGTGGCGTCCCGGTCCCGCATGGCGTCGTAGGCGTAGCTCTCCCGGTCACCGGAGGGCACGGCGCCGATGAACGCCGAGCTGAGCTCGTCGACCGGGTGGTCCCGCCAGGACAGCGGCACGAGGTAGGTCTCGGTCGCGCCGTCGGTGTAGGACACCCGTACCCGGTGGACCGACAGCACCGGGTCGGTCTGGTCGAGCAGGAAGCCCTCCTCGGAGACGTCGGCCCACTCCCGGCCCTTGCTCCCGAACCAGCGCTGGTGGGGCATCCACTCGCGGAGCAGGTCGGTCAGTGCGCTCATCGGTCGCCTCCGGGGCTGGGCGGGACGTCGTCTCCGGACCGGGTGTCGCTGTCACCGGGGATCTCCGCCGCGGCGGAGACCACCCCGGCGGCCAGCAGGGACTCCGCCACCGCGCTGGCGGCGGTGCTCTCCCAGTCCTCGGTCTCCTCGGCCGCGGGCTCCGCCGGCCGGCTCAGCTCGAACCAGTAGAAGCCGTGGCCGGACAGGGTGAGCATGTAGGGCAGGACGCCGATCTGCGGGAACTCCACCCGGCCGGTGAGCTCGATCGGGGTGTAGCCCTCGAAGCGGCGCAGGTCCAGCTCCACCGGCTGGGGGAAGCGCGACAGGTTGTTCACGCACAGCACGACGTCGTCGCCGAACTCGCGCACGAAGGAGAGCACCGTCGGGTTGCGCGAGCCGATCTCGGCGTAGGTGCCCAGCCCGAAGGTCGGGTGCTCCTTGCGGACCCGGATCATCTGCCGGATCCAGTGCAGCATCGAGTTGGTGTTGCGCAGCTGCGCCTCGACGTTGGTGACCTGGTAGCCGTAGACCGGGTCCTGGTTGAGCGGCAGGTACATCCGCTGCGGGTCGGCGGTGGAGAAGCCGCCGTTGCGGTCCGGCGTCCACTGCATCGGCGTCCGGACGCCGTCGCGGTCACCGAGCCAGATGTTGTCGCCCATCGCGATCTCGTCGCCGTAGTACAGGACCGGGGAGCCCGGCAGCGACAGCAGCAGCGCGTTGAACAGCTCGAGGGTGTCCATGTCGTTGTCGAGCAGGGGCGCCAGCCGGCGGCGGATGCCGATGTTGGCCTTCATGCGGGGGTCCTTGGCGTACTCCGCCCACATGTAGTCGCGCTCCTCGTCGGTGACCATCTCCAGGGTCAGCTCGTCGTGGTTGCGCAGGAAGATGCCCCACTGGCAGTTGTCCGGGATGTCCGGGGTCTGCGCCATGATCTCCGAGATCGGGAAGCGCTGCTCCCGCCGCACCGCCATGAACAGGCGCGGCATCACCGGGAAGTGGAAGGCCATCTGGCACTCGTCGCCGTCCTCGCCGAAGTACTCCACGACGTCGGCCGGCCACTGGTTGGCCTCGCACAGCAGCACCCGGTCGGGGTAGTCGGCGTCGACCACCTTGCGGACGTGCTTGAGGAACTCGTGGGTCTTCGGCAGGTTCTCGCCGTTGGTCCCCTCCTCCTCGAACAGGTAGGGGACGGCGTCGAGCCGGAAGCCGTCGATGCCCAGGTCCAGCCAGAAGCGCAGGGCGTCGATGATCGCCTCCTGCACCCGCGGGTTCTCGAAGTTGAGGTCGGGCTGGTGGGAGAAGAACCGGTGCCAGAAGTACTGCTTGCGCACCGGGTCGAAGGTCCAGTTGGAGCTCTCGGTGTCGACGAAGATGATCCGCGCGTCGGCGTACCGGGTGTCGTCGTCGGACCACACGTAGAAGTCGCCGTAGGGCCCCTCGGGGTCGCTGCGGCTGGCCTGGAACCAGGGGTGCTGGTCCGAGGTGTGGTTCATGACGAAGTCGATGATCACGCGCATGCCGCGGGCGTGGGCGGCGTCGAGGAACTCCTTGAAGTCCTCGATGTCACCGAACTCGGGCAGCACCGCGGTGTAGTCGCTGACGTCGTAGCCGCCGTCGCGCAGCGGCGAGGCGAAGAACGGCGGGAGCCAGAGGCAGTCGACACCCAGCCACTGCAGGTAGTCGAGCTTGTCCAGCATGCCGCGCAGGTCGCCGACACCGTCGGCGTTGCTGTCGGCGAAGCCACGGACCAGCACCTCGTAGAAGACGGCGCGCTTGTACCACTCGGGGTCGGCACCGGGGGCGGGCAGAGCCGACCGCGGGGAGTCGGGGCGGCCCTCGGGGGAGCTGGGGACGGGAACGGTCATCGCAGGAAGTCGCCCTCGGTTCTGCAGGGGAGCGGGTGGGAGTTCGTGGCCCGTCTGCGGGGAGACGGTCTGGCCCCCGTACCGGGCCGCGCCGCGAGCCGGCGGGTGGTGGGGGCCACGGGGTCCTCTCTCAGGCGACCGGCGGCGGCACCTGGACCGTCCGCGGGTAGCCGACGGAGAAGACGTGCGCCGGCTCCCGGAACGGGTCGAGCTCGATGTAGTTGAACTGGCCCCAGTCGTAGCTGGCGCCGGTGAGCTCGTCGGTCACGGTGAACCGCTCGTACCAGTCGAGCCCGAGGCTCGGCAGGTCGAGGGCCGTCGTCCCGATCTGGGTGTGGTGGCTGGCCAGGTTGACCACCACGATCACGGCGTCCTGTGAGCCGGGGTCGGTCTTGGAGAAGCAGATCAGGTTCGGGTTGTCCACCGAGTGGAACCGCAGCGTGCGCAGCTGCTGCAGGGCCGGGTGGGCGCGGCGGATCTCGTTGAGCCGGCGGAGGTAGGGCGCCAGGCTGCGCCCGGACGCCTCGGCCCCGGCGAAGTCCCGGGGTCGCAGGCGGTACTTCTCGCTGTCGTGGTACTCCTCGCTGCCCGGCCGGACGGCGACGTGCTCGAAGAGCTCGAAACCGGAGTAGACGCCCCAGGTCGGGCTCATCATCGCGGCGAGGACGGCCCGGATCTTGAACATCGCCGGCCCGCCGTACTGCAGGGACTCGTGGAGGATGTCCGGGGTGTTCACGAAGAAGTTCGGCCGCATGTAGTGGCTGTTGCTGGCCAGCTCCCGGCCGTAGTCCTCGATCTCCCCGCGCTCGGTGCGCCAGGTGAAGTACGTGTAGGACTGCGTGAACCCGATCCGGGCGAGCTGGTGCATCATCGCCGGCCGGGTGAAGGCCTCGGCGAGGAACAGCACGTCGGGGTCGGTCTTCTTCACCTCCCAGATGAGCCAGTGCCAGAAGTCCAGCGGCTTGGTGTGCGGGTTGTCCACCCGGAAGATGCGCACGCCGGCGTCCATCCACACGCGCACGACCCGCAGCACCTCGGCGTAGATGCCCTCGGGGTCGTTGTCGAAGTTGACCGGGTAGATGTCCTGGTACTTCTTCGGCGGGTTCTCCGCGTAGGCGATCGTGCCGTCGGGCTTGGTGGTGAACCACTCCGGGTGGCTCTTCACCCAGGGGTGGTCGGGCGCGGCCTGCAGCGCCAGGTCCAGCGCCACCTCCATGCCGAGTTCACCGGCCCGCCGGACGAAGGCCCGGAAGTCCTCCATCGTGCCCAGCTCCGGGTGGACGGCGTCGTGCCCGCCCTCGTCGCTGCCGATGGCCCACGGTGAGCCGACGTCGTCCGGCCCGACCTCGTGCGGGTTGCCGCCCGGGAACTGCGGCGTGTTCGGGCCCTTGCGGTTGACCTTGCCGATCGGGTGGATCGGCGGCAGGTAGACGACGTCGAAGCCCATCTCGGCGATCGCCGGCAGCCGGTCGCCGGCGGTGGTGAAGGTGCCGTGGGTCGGCTTCCCGCCGACGACCGGGCCGGTCGAGCGCGGGAAGAACTCGTACCAGGAGCCGTACAGCGCCTGCCGCCGGTCGACCCAGACCTCGTAGCGCTGCCCGCCGGTCACCAGCTCCCGCACCGGGTGCTCGTGCAGGTACTCCTGCAGCGCGGTGGCCAGGGCCGGGGCCACGCGGGCGGTGAGGTCACGGGAGGTGTCCCGCAGCGCGGCCGCGGCGTCGGTGACCCGCCCGCGCCACTCGTCGGAGGCCTCCTTCGCCACGCGGTCGAGCAGCCGGGCGCCCTCCTCGAGGTCGTTGGCGAGGTCCTCGGCCCCCTGACCGGCCGCGATCTTCACCTCGACGGCGTGGTGCCAGGTGGCCAGCGGGTCGCTCCACGCCTCCACCTGGAAGGTCCACCGGCCCTCGCGGTCGGGCACGACCGTGGCGATCCACCGGTCCGGCTCGGGCCCGAAGCGGACCATGCGGCGCAGCGGCTGGGCGGCGCCGTCCTCTCCTGGCGGCGTCCAGACCACGTTCGCCGCGACGGCGTCGTGCCCCTCGCGGAACACGGTGGCGGTGATCGGCAGGTGCTCGCCGACCACGGCGCGGGCCGAGAAGGACCCGCAGGAGACGACGGGGGCGACATCGGTGATGCCGAGACGGAGGTCAGCGCGGCGAGTCATCCCGGCCACGCTATCGAGGTCCCGGCCTGCGGGCACGTCGGCGGGAGGACCGGGGGGAGACGCCCGCGTGAGCAGCGTGCTGCGGGCGTGTGAACCGCCCGCGGCGCACTGTGGCGGGGCCCGGTGCTGGTTAGTCTCGGGCGGTGCGCGCTCTCCGCCGGTTCACCGTCCGGGCATCGCTCCCCGAGGAGCTGCTGCCGCTGTCCCAGCTGGTGACGAACCTCCGCTGGTCGTGGCACCCCGAGACCCGGGACCTGTTCGAGGCCCTCGACCCGACCCTGTGGAGCACGTGCAACGGGGACCCGGTGAAGGTGCTCGGCGAGGTGTCGGCGGCGCGGCTGGCCGCGCTGGCCCGGGACCGCCGCTTCGTCCGCCGGCTGCAGGACGTCGTCGACGACCTGCAGGACTACCTGTCGGGCCCGCACTGGTACCAGTCGCTGGGTGCGGACGCGCCGGCGTCCATCGCGTACTTCTCCGCGGAGTTCGGCATCACCGAGGTGCTCCCGCAGTACTCCGGTGGCCTGGGCATCCTGGCCGGCGACCACCTCAAGGCCGCCTCCGACCTGGGCGTCCCGCTCATCGGGGTGGGGCTGCTGTACCGCGCCGGCTACTTCGAGCAGGGGCTGTCGGCCGACGGCTGGCAGCTCGAGCACTACCCCTCGCTGGACCCGCACGGCCTGCCGGTCAAGCTGCTGCGCCAGCCCGACGGCTCGGCGGTGGTCATCACCGTCCCGCTGCCCGAGGGGCGCACGCTGCACGCGCACGTCTGGCGCGCCCAGGTCGGCCGGGTCTCCCTGCTGCTGCTCGACAGCGACATCGAGGAGAACGCGCCGGCCGAGCGGGGCGTCACCGACCGCCTCTACGGCGGCGACGAGGACCACCGGCTGCGCCAGGAGATGCTCCTCGGCATCGGTGGCGTCCGCGCCCTGCGCGCCTACTGCTCGCTCACCGGCACGCCGCAGCCGGAGGTGTTCCACGCCAACGAGGGGCACGCCGGCTTCCAGGGCGTGGAGCGGATCCGGGAGCTCACCGAGTCCCACGGGCTGTCGTTCCCCGAGGCGCTGCAGGCGGTGCGGGCCGGCACGGTGTTCACCACCCACACGCCCGTGCCGGCGGGCATCGACCGCTTCCCGCGGGCGCTCATCGAGCGGTACTTCGCCGGCTTCGGCGTCCCGCTGGAGCAGTTGATCCCGCTGGGCGCCGAGCAGGACCCGACCAAGTTCAACATGGCCCACATGGGGCTGCGGCTGGGCCAGCGCGCCAACGGCGTCAGCCAGCTGCACGGGCACGTCAGCCGGTCGATGTTCCGCAACCTGTGGCCGGGCTTCGACGAGGGCGACGTGCCGATCGGCTCGATCACCAACGGCGTGCACGCCCCCACCTGGACCGCCCGCGAGCTGGTCGACCTGGGCAGCCAGGCCAGCAGCCAGGGTGACCCGGTGGAGGTCGAGGGCCCGGTGCACTTCGACGGCGTCGACCACATCTCCGCCGGAGACCTGTGGAGCACCCGGCGCCTGCTGCGCGGCCGGCTGGTCGAGGAGGTGCGCCGCCGGCTGCGCGACACCGCGCTGTCGCGGGGCGCCGCGGAGTCCGAGGTGGGCTGGACCGCCTCGGCCTTCGACCCCGACGTCCTCACCATCGGCTTCGCCCGCCGCGTGCCCTCCTACAAGCGGCTGACCCTCATGCTGCGCGACCCCGAGCGGCTCCGGGCCCTGCTGCTGGACCCCGAGCGGCCGGTCCAGCTGGTCATCGCGGGCAAGAGCCACCCGGCCGACGACGGCGGCAAGCAGCTGATCCAGCAGATGGTGAAGTTCGCCGACGACCCGGAGATCCGGCACCGGATCGCGTTCCTGCCCGGCTACGACATCGGCATGGCCCGCTACCTCTACTGGGGCTGCGACGTCTGGCTGAACAACCCCCTGCGGCCCCTGGAGGCCTGCGGCACCTCGGGCATGAAGGCCGCGCTCAACGGCGGGCTGAACCTCTCCATCCGCGACGGGTGGTGGGACGAGTGGTTCGACGGCCAGAACGGCTGGGCCATCCCCACGGCCGACGGCGTCAGCGACCCCGACCGGCGCGACGAGATCGAGGCGCGGGCGATCTACGACCTGCTCGGCACCCAGGTGCTGCCGCGGTTCTACGAGACCGACCGCGACGGGATCCCCACCCGCTGGGTGGAGATGGTGCGCCACACCCTGCGCGAGACCGGCCCCAAGGTGCAGGCCACCCGCATGGTCCGCGACTACGTGCAGCAGCTGTACGTGCCGGCGGCCGGGTCGGCCCGCGCGATGGCCGGGTCCGGGTACGGCGCCGCGCGCACCGAGGCCGGCTGGCGGGCGCACCTGCTCGAGCACTGGAACGGGGTGCGGGTCGCCCACGTCGAGGCCACCGGCGCCGGCGACACCCCCGAGATCGGGTCGACGCTGGCGCTGCGCGCGGAGGTGGAGCTGCCCGGCCTCAGCACCTCCGACGTGCAGGTGCAGGCGGCCTACGGCCGGGTGGACGACGCCGACGGGCTGCACGAGGTGACGACGCTGCCGATGACCCACGAGCACACCGACGGGTCCCGGCACTGGTTCACCGCCACCGTGCCGCTGGAGCGCACCGGGGCGTTCGGCTACACGGTGCGGGTGCTGCCGAACTCGCCGCACCTGGCCGACCCGGCCGAGCTGGGCGTGGTCGCCAGCGCCTGAGGGAGGGCCCGCCCCACCTCGGTGACCTCGTGGCGGGGCCTGACAGGGGCCGCGGACCCGGGCTCACGGGCGGCACACCCGCCACGACGGTCGCACTCGCCCCGGCAACGTCCCCGCGTGTCGGCGTGGCGCGTCGCCGGTCCGCCTCGTCGTGCCTGAGGTCATTAGGCTTGCGCCATGCCCGACCGCTGTGAAGTCCTGCCAGGAGACTCCGTCGTCGCCCGACGCGGAGGCGGTCTGCTGTGGGTGGACGCGCCGGGCTCGCCGGCCCTCGCCGCCGCCCTGCACGCCTGCCTGGGCGTCTCCGGGCCGGGCGCCGAGCGGGTGCTCGCCGCGGTGGCCGGGCAGGTCGCCGCGCTCGGTGGCGGCTCGGTGTCCTTCGCGCTGGTGCTGGTCGACACCGCGGGCGGCACGGGCACCGGCGTCGCGCTGTGGTGCGGCAAGGGCCAGCCCGCGGTCGACGGCGTCCCGGTGTCCGGCTCGTCGGTCGACGGCTGCACCCTCGCCTCCGGCTTCCAGCTGGGGCAGACCCTCTACGTGGGCCCGGGTCAGCCGGTCCCGTCGATGCCGCCGGGCGTGGCCTACGACCTGGTCGAGGGCACCGTCCCCGGCTCCGGGGCGATGCTGCAGCTCGCCGCCGCCGCGCACGCCTCGTCGGCCGCCGTCCCGTCGTCCCCGGCGCCGTCGTCGTTCAGCGCCGGCTCCGACGCCGGCTTCGGCAGCGCCGGTTCCTCCGGCTACGGCGCCACGGCGGCCGCGGCCCCGGACGCCGACGGGGGAGAGGCCACCGCCTTCTGGAAGCCCGAGCCGCCCGCGGCGCCGATCCTCCGCTTCGACGACGGCCTGGTCGTGACCGTCGACGAGGACCTCGTCCTCGGCCGGCGCCCCGACAACCACGAGCTGGTCACCGCCGGCTCCGCCCGGCCGGTGCCGATCGCCGACACCCAGAACGTGCTCTCCTCGGCCCACGCCGCGATCCAGCGCAACGGCCGGGAGGTCTCGCTGGTCGACCTCGGCTCGCTCAACGGCACGCACGTCGCCGGCCCGGAGGCCACCGAGTGGACCCAGCTCGAGCCCGGCGTCGCGCACCCGCTGTCCGACGGCGACCGGCTGCTGCTGGGCTGGACGGTCATCACCTTCGAGCAGGTCCAGGACTAGGTCACTGCGGTCCTCCGGACCGCACCGCGGCCACGGGCCGTCCCGGCGAGAGCCCCGATCCCACTGCGGACCGGGGCTCTCGCGCGTCAATGCGCGGGGTGCGGCGCAGGCGGCAGACCGAGCGGTGCGCCGGGTCGTCAGGGACGGCGGTGCACGCGGAGCAGCGCGAGGCTGCGCGCCGGCATCTCCAGCGGGCCCGGGGCGACGATCGCCGGCCGGGGTGGCGCGCCGGTCGGGAACTCGGTGGAGACGACGAACTCGTAGCCGTCCGACCACGGCGGACCCGGCAGCCGCACGGTGACCGGCTGCGCCCCGGCGTGCAGCTGCAGCAGGTAGGAGTCGTCCTGCACCGGCCGGCCCCGCTCGTCCCGGTGCCGGATGCCGCGGCCGTCCAGGTACATGCCGATGGTCTGCAGCCCGGTGTCGAACCAGTCCGCGGTGGTCAGCTGCTCGCCGCCGGGGGCGAACCAGGCGAGGTCCCGGGTGCCGCCGGTGCCGGGGATCTCGTGGCCCTCGAAGAACGCCTCCTGCCGCAGCACGGGGGAGGACCGGCGCAGGCCGACGATGCGGGACACGAACGCCACCAGGTCCTCGTCGACGGCGTCCCAGTCGATCCAGGAGACGTCGTTGTCCTGGCAGTAGGCGTTGTTGTTGCCCTGCTGGGTGCGGCCCAGCTCGTCGCCGGCGGTGAGCATCGGGACGCCGGTCGACAGCAGCAGGGTGGCCAGGTGGTTGCGCACCTGCCGGGCGCGCAGCTCCCGCACCTGGGGGTCGTCGGTGGGGCCCTCGACGCCGCAGTTCCAGTTCCGGTTGTGGCTCTCGCCGTCCCGGTTGTCCTCGCCGTTGGCCTCGTTGCGCTTGCGCTCGTAGGTGACCAGGTCGGCGAGGGTGAACCCGTCGTGCGCGGTGACGAAGTTGATGCTGGCGAAGGGCCGGCGCCCGTCGGAGCGGTAGAGGTCCGAGGAGCCGGTGAGCCGGTAGGCGAGGTCACGGACCCCCACGCGCGCCCCCGACCACACGTCCCGCACGGTGTCGCGGTACTTGCCGTTCCACTCGGTCCACAGCGGCGGGAAGTTGCCGACCTGGTAACCGCCCTCGCCGACGTCCCACGGCTCGGCGATCAGCTTCACGCCGCTGACCACGGGGTCCTGGTGGACGACGTCGAAGAACGCCGAGAGCCGGTCGACGTCGTGCATCGAGCGGGCCAGCGCGGCGGCCAGGTCGAACCGGAACCCGTCGACGTGCATCTCGGTGACCCAGTACCGCAGCGAGTCCATGAGCAGCGCGAGCACCGGCGGACGGCGCACGTCGAGGGTGTTCCCGCAGCCGGTGTAGTCGGTGTAGCGGGAGGGGTCGTCACCGGCGAGCCGGTAGTAGCCGCCGTTGTCGATGCCCTTGAACGACAGGGTCGGGCCGGTGTGGTCGCCCTCGGCGGTGTGGTTGTAGACCACGTCGAGGATGACCTCGATGCCGGCGGCGTGCAGCGCCTTGACCATCGCCTTGAACTCGGTCACCTGCCGCCCGCCGGACCCGGCCGAGCTGTAGGCGGCGTGCGGGGCGAAGTAGCCGAGGGTGTTGTAGCCCCAGTAGTTGGTCAGGCCGCGGCGCAGCAGGTGCGGCTCGCTGACGAAGTGGTGCACCGGGAGCAGTTCGACGGCGGTCACCCCGAGGGCCTGCAGGTGCGCGACGAACGCCGGGTGCGCCAGGCCGGCGTAGGTGCCGCGCAGGGCCGGGGGCACGTCGGGGTGGCGCATGGTCGCGCCCTTGACGTGCAGCTCGTAGATGACGGTGTCCGACCACGGCGTGGCCGGCGGGCGGTCGCCGTCCCACGGGAAGGAGTCGTGGACGACGACGCCGCGCGGGACGAACGGCGCGGAGTCGTGCGGGTCGGGCAGCGCCTCGCCCCGGCCACCGTCGTGCGCGGACTCGACGTAGCCGAACAGCGCCGGGTGCAGCGTGAGCTCGCCGTCGACCGCGCGGGCGTAGGGGTCCAGCAGCAGCTTGGCCGGGTTGTACCGCGAGCCGGAGCCGGGGTCGTAGCCGCCGTGCACGCGGTAGCCGTAGCGCTGACCGGGGGCGATCCCGGGCAGCCGGCCGTGCCACACCTGGTGGGTGGTCTCCTGCAGCCGGTGCCGGTGCTCGCGGCCGTCGTCGTCGAACAGGCAGAGGTCCACGGCGTTCGCCCCGGCCGACCAGAGGGCGAAGTTGGTGCCGGTGCCGTCCCAGTGCGCCCCCAGCGGTGTGGGGGAACCGGGCCAGACCTCCGCGTCGACCGCACTGCTGAGCACGGTGTGATGGTGCCAACTCCGCGCGACCAGCGGGTGGAGGGCGGTCGATCCCGGCGGGTTGGTTGGATGGGGGCGTGTCGAGCGAGCCGGTCGTCGAGATGCACGGGGTGGACGTCGTCCGAGGGCAGGCGTACCTGCTGCGCGGGATCGACTGGACGGTCGAGGCGGACCAGCGCTGGGTGGTGCTCGGCCCCAACGGCGCGGGGAAGACGACCCTGCTGCAGCTGGCCGCCGCGCACCTGCACCCGACGCGGGGCACCGTGCAGCTGCTCGGGGAGACCCTCGGCGCGGTCGACGTCTTCGAGCTGCGGCCCCGGATCGGGCTGACCAGTGCCGCGCTGGCCCAGCGCATCTCACCGTCGGAGCGGACGGGGGACATCGTCCTGTCCGCCGGGTACGCCGTCGTCGGCCGGTGGCGGGAGCGCTACGACGTCCACGACCTCACCCGCGCGGCGATGCTGATGCAGCAGTGGGGCGTCTCCCCGATGGCGCACCGCCCGTTCGGCACCCTGAGCGAGGGCGAGCGCAAGCGGGTGCAGATCGCCCGCGCGCTCATGCCCGACCCGGAGCTGCTGCTGCTCGACGAGCCCGGCGCGGGGCTGGACCTCGGCGGCCGGGAGGACCTCGTCAGCCGGCTGTCCGACCTCGCCCGCTACCTGTACGCCCCGGCGCAGGTGCTGGTCACCCACCACGTCGAGGAGATCCCGCCCGGCTACACCCACGCCCTGCTGCTGCGCGACGGGCAGGTGGTCGCCGGCGGTCCGGTCGACCAGGTGCTGACCCAGCAGACGCTGTCGGACACCTTCGGGGTGGCCCTGACGGTGGAGCGGACCGATGGGCGCTGGACCGCCCGCCGCGCGGCCTGACCGAGCAGCCCCTCCCGCGGCCGGCGCCGGCCCCGGGAGGGCCGCCGGCAGGTCCTGGACGCCCCGGGGGCGGGCACCGGACGTCGCCTCGGCGCTGGGCGCGGCCCTGCTCCTGGTCGGTCTGGCGGTGCAGCTGTACCCGCTGCTCGCCCTCTCCACGGTGCCGACCCAGGACGGGCCGGCGCACCTCGCCGGCGCCTGGGTGCTCCTGCACTCCGGCGACGACGACGCCGTGGGCGCGCTGCTGCGGGAGCAGTACCGCCTCGACCTGACCCCCGTCCCGAACATGCTCACCACCCTGGCCCTGGCCGGGCTGCTGACCCTGGTGGGGCCCGACACCGCCGAGCGGCTGCTGGTCGCGGCCGTCGTCGTCGGGCTGGTCGCGGCCCTGGCCTACGCCGCGCGCGGGGTGTCGCGGCGGGCCTGGTGGCTGGGCGCGGCGGCCCTGCCGTTCGCCGGCAGCCACCTGCTCTCCTACGGCTTCTACAACTTCGCCCTCGGGGTGGTGGGCGCGCTGCTCCTGCTGGGCGTGGCGCTGCGCCGCCGCGCGGGGTGGTCCCCGGCCGCGGTCGCCGTCCTGGCGGTGCTGGCGGTGCTCACCTGGACGGCGCACCTGCTGCCGTGGGTCGTCGGCGTGGGCGGCGTCCTGCTCCTGGCGGTGGCCCGCGCCGCGGCCGGCGTCCGGGGCGGGCAGGATGCGCGGTCCGCCCTCGCCCGGGACGTCGTCCCCGTGGTCGTGGCGGTCCTGCCGAGCGGGGTGCTGACCGTGGTCTACCTCGTCGGCGGGGACGGGCCGCCGGCCACGCCGGAGGGCGGACCCTCGGCGGAGCGGCTGCTGGACCTGCTCCGCGGTGCCCAGCCGTTCGTCACCGAGTGGGGGAGTGCGGGCGCCCCGGCAGCCGTGGGA
Source organism: Geodermatophilus sp. SYSU D00079 (assembly GCF_054050635.1). Classification (NCBI taxonomy): domain Bacteria; kingdom Bacillati; phylum Actinomycetota; class Actinomycetes; order Geodermatophilales; family Geodermatophilaceae; genus Geodermatophilus; species Geodermatophilus sp. SYSU D00079. The sequence continues at coordinate 16,386 of NZ_JBJGZS010000030.1, forward strand.
GCCGCCGCCGCGGTCGCGACGGCGGTGCTGCTCGTGCTGGGGGTCCTGGCCCTGCGGCGTGGCCCGGGGAGCGGGCCGGAGCGCGCGGCGCTCGGGCTGCTGCTGGCCGGTGCCGTCCTCGCCGCCTGGCTGACGCCGCAGCGCCTGGGCGCGGACTTCGGCTTCCTCGCCGAGCGGGTGGCCTGGTTCCCGCCGCTGCTGCTCGCCCTGTGGGTGGCGACCCGTCCCCCCGGCCGCCGGGGGACCGCGGTCGCCGTGGTCGTCCTCGTGACGGCCGCCTCCGTCGGGGCGCTGGCCCGGTTCCCGGCGCAGCGGGCGGCGGTGGCCGAGGCCGAGGAGCTGCTGTCGGTGGCCGCCGCGATCCCACCCGCCGCCACCCTCGTCGTCCTGCGCTACAGCCGGTCCGCGGTCGCCGCCGTCCCCCGGGCGCCGGACCCGATGCGGCACGAGTCCAGCCGGCTGGCCGTGCAGGCCGGGGGCGCCGACGTCGGCCTCTACGAGGCGGCCTACCCGTACTTCCAGGTGTCGTTCGAGGAGCCGGCGCTGTGGCGCCGGATGACGGCGGACCTCGGCGGGCTCGAGCGGGTCCCGCCGGCGGTGCGGCTGGAGACCGTCCGGGGCGACCTGGACGTGGTCGTGGTGGTGGGCCTGGACCGGGCGACGGAGCAGGTCCGGGACTCTCCCCACACCCGAGCCGTGCGTACGGAGCTGTCCGCCCACTACACGCGCGTGGCCACCTCCGCGCCCACGGGGCTGGTGCAGGTCTGGCGGGCGGACCCGGCACCAGCGGCCGTTTCCGCCGGGGACGGCCCGGGGTAACCGGGGCACGACCCGGCCTAGATACTGGCCGTACTCCCCCCACCCCACCGGCGACCACGCCGAGAAGTTCGGAGGACGTGTGCGCAGAGCACCGGCGGCACCCCGGCACCACAGCGTCGTGATCGGCGCGGGGCCGGCCGGCCTCACCGCGGCCCACCAGCTCGTCCAGCGGGGCCTGCCGGTCACGGTGCTCGAGGCCGACACCGTCGTGGGCGGCATCAGCCGCACGGTGGAGCGGGACGGCTGGCGCTTCGACATCGGCGGGCACCGCTTCTTCACCAAGGTGCCGGAGGTCGAGCGCTGGTGGCACGAGATGCTCAGCGACGACGAGTTCCTCTCCCGGCCGCGGCTCTCCCGGATCCACTACGCCGGCCGCCTCTTCGACTACCCGCTGCGGCCGCTGAACGCCCTGCGCGGGCTGGGGCCGGTCGAGGCGGTCCGGTGCATGGCGTCCTACGTGGCCGCGCGGCTGCGGCCGCCGGCGGACCAGAGCCACTTCGAGGGCTGGGTGTCGGCGCGCTTCGGGCGCCGGCTCTACGAGATCTTCTTCAAGACCTACACCGAGAAGGTGTGGGGCATCCCGGCCACCGAGATCCAGGCGGACTGGGCGGCCCAGCGGATCAAGGACCTCGACCTGTGGCGGGCCGTGCTGCACGCGGTGCGCCCGGGCTCTGGCCGGCAGATCACCACGCTGATCGACCGCTTCCAGTACCCGCGGACCGGCCCGGGGCTGATGTGGGAGCGCACCCTGGAGAGGGTGCGGGAGGGCGGGGCGGTCGTCCGCCTCGGCGCCCGCTGCACCGCCGTCCACCGGGACGCCGGGGGTGCGGTCGCGGTGGACGTCACGACCGAGGCCGGGGGGCCGCCGCGGCGGATCGAGGCCGACCACGTCATCTCCTCGATGCCCCTGCCCGAGCTGGTGCTGGCGATGGACCCGCCCGCGCCGGCGCACGTCCGGGAGGCGGCCGAGGGCCTGTCCCACCGGGACTTCCTCACCGTGGCCCTGGTCGTGCCCGAGGAGGCCGGCTTCCCGGACAACTGGATCTACATCCACTCCCCGGAGGTGCGGGTCGGCCGCATCCAGAACTTCGGCAGCTGGTCGCCGTTCCTGGTCAAGGACGGGCGGACCTGCCTGGGGCTGGAGTACTTCGTCGACGAGGGCGACCGGACGTGGGAGTCCGACGACGAGACGCTGGTCGAGCTGGCCACCGCTGAGCTGGTCCGGCTCGGGCTGGTCGAGGCCGACCAGGTGGAGCGCGGGTTCGTGGTGCGGATGCCCAAGGCCTACCCGGTCTACGACGCCGGCTACGACCAGCGGGTCGACGTCATCCGGCGCTGGCTGGAGGAGGCGGTCCCCAACGTGCACCCGGTGGGCCGCAACGGCATGCACAAGTACAACAACCAGGACCACTCGATGGTGACGGCCATGCGGACCGTCGAGAACATCGCCGACGGTGCCGCGCACGACGTGTGGGCGGTCAACGTCGAGGAGGACTACCACGAGGGTGGTGCCGCCCCGGCGTCCGACGGGATCGCGACCCCCGCCGCGTCCGGGACCGGACGGGACGCCCCCGTCCTGCCCCGCAGGCGTCCCCCGCGTGCCGCCTAGCGGCGACGGTGTGGTGACCGCCGCACCGGCCGTGGCGGCGGGGAGGCGGGGCCTCCCCGGCATCGGGACCCGGCTCGGCGAGCGCCCTCCGGGTGGCGTGCTCGTCGCCGTGGTCGTGGCGGTCGCCGTGGCCGCGGGGGGAGTCGCCCGCTTCCTGGCGCCCCCGGAGCTCTGGCTGGACGAGGCGCAGAGCGTCGCCATCGCCCGCCTGCCGGTGCCCGAGCTGCTGGCCGCGCTCGAGCAGGACGGTTCCCCGCCGCTGTACTACCTGCTGCTGCACGGCTGGATCGCCCTGTTCGGCACGGGCTCCGGTGCGGTCCGCAGCCTGTCCGGACTGGTCAGCGTGCTGACCCTGGCGCTCGTCTGGCGGGTCGCCCGGCAGCTGGCCGGCCGGCGGACGGCGACGGCGCTGGTGGTGCTGCTGGCCACCTCGCCGTTCCTGATCCGGTACGCGAGCGAGACGCGGATGTACGCGCTGCTGGTGCTGCTGGTCGCCCTCGCGGCGATGGCGGTGCGGGCGGTGGTCCGCTCGAGCCGCCCCTGGCCGGTCCTGGGCCTGGGCCTGGTGACCGGTGCCCTGCTCCTCACGCACCTGTGGGCCGCCCACCTGGTCGCCGTGGCCGGGCTGGTGACGGTGCTCGCCCTGCGCACCCGGCGGCGCGCGGCGCTGCGGGTGCTGGCCGGTCTGGGTCTGGGGCTGCTGGTCTTCGCGCCGTGGGTGCCCTCGCTGCTGGTCCAGCTGGCCCACACCGGGACGCCGTGGGCCCGGGTCGGCGACGTCCTCAGCCCGCTGCCCACGGCCCTGGACGCCTGGCAGGGCGGGACGCGGACGCGGGGCCGGCTGCTGGGCGCCGCGCTGCTGCTCCTGGCCGCGCTGGGCACGCTGGCGGTGCCAGCGACCCGTCGTCCGGGCGTGCCCGTCGTCCGGCTCGCGCTGCGGCCGCGCCGACCGCGGGCGGTGCTGCTGACCCTCACCGTGGGGACCCTCGTCGTCGCGGGTGCGGTGGGCGTCGTCACCGGGAGCGCGGTCTCCGGCCGGTACACCAGCGTCGCGGTCCTGCCCTTCACCGCCCTCGTCGCCCTCGGCGTGGCCGCCCTGCCCTCCGTGCGGGCCCGGGTGGGGGTCCTGGCCGCGCTGGCCGGGCTCGGGCTGGCCGCGGCGCTGCCGGTGCTCGACGCGCCGCGCACGCAGGCGGGGGAGGTGGCCCGCGCGCTGACCGACGCCGGGCCGGGGGACGTCGTGGTGTTCTGCCCCGACCAGCTGGGTCCGTCCGTGCACCGGCTCGTGCCGGCCTCCCGCGGCCTGGACCTGGTCGTGTACCCCGACCTGCGGCCGGCCGACCGCGTCGACTGGACCGACTACGTCCCCCGCACCACCGGCACGCCCTCCGAGACGGTGGCCGCCGGCGTCCTGGACCGGGCGGCGGGGGCAGGGGTCTGGGTGGTCACCGGCCGGGGCTTCTCGGTGCCCTCGTCCGAGCGGTGCGGCGACCTCGTCGACGCCCTCGCGGCGGCGCGCGGGGAGCCGGACCTCGTGGTGGTGTCCGACGCCGCGGTCCCGGAGGACATGCGGCTGCACCACTTCCCGCCCGGGCCGTCGGGTCCCGCTGCTGGCTAAGGTGCGGCGACGACGTCGTCCACCCCGTTGGAGGTCCGCCATGGCAGCGCCGGAGTTCGTGACCCTGCAGGTGGCGGACGGGGTGGGCACGATCCGCCTCGACCGTCCCAAGATGAACGCGATCGACGAGCAGTTGCACCGGGAGGTGCGCGCGGCCGCGCTCGAGGCCGGCGAACGCGAGGACGTCCGGGCGGTGGTGATCTACGGCGGCGAGCGGGTCTTCGCCGCCGGCGCCGACATCAAGGCCATGTCCCAGCTGGACGGCGGCAGCATGGTCGCGTGGGGCCGGGAGCTCACCAACTCCTTCACCGCGGTGCAGCAGGTGCCCAAGCCCGTCATCGCCGCGATCACCGGCTACGCCCTCGGCGGCGGCTACGAGCTCGCCCTGTGCGCCGACTTCCGGGTCATGGGTGCGGGGGCCAAGGTCGGCCAGCCGGAGATCCTGCTCGGCGTCATCCCCGGCGCGGGCGGCACCCAGCGGCTGGCCCGCCTGGTCGGCCCCGCCAAGGCCAAGGACCTCGTGTTCACCGGCCGGCACGTCGGGGCGGAGGAGGCCCTGGAGATCGGACTGGCCGACGCCGTCGTCCCCGACGACGAGGTCTACGCCACCGCGGTGGCGATGGCCCGCAAGTTCGCCGCGGGGCCGCCGCTGGCCCTGGCCGCCGCCAAGCGCGCCATCGACGAGGGCCTGGACCGCACCCTCCCCGAGGGGCTGGTGCTCGAGAGCGAGCTGTTCGCCGGGCTGTTCGACACCGAGGACCAGAAGGCCGGCATGCGCTCCTTCCTCGAGAACGGCCCGGGCAAGGCCACCTTCACCGGCCGCTGAGCTGGGCGTACCCCCGGCCGTTCACCGGATGGACACCCGCCGTCGGCGTCGGTGACCCGTCCCGGGCGGCCGCTCTCTGTCACGATCCCGCCAGCCCACGGACCCACCCCTGGAGGACTGAAGTGCAGCGCAGCGCCCCGAGCAGACGATCTCCCGCGCGAACGGCGGCCACCCTGGCCACCGCCGCCCTGGTCCTGGCCGCGTGCGGGGGTGGGGACGAGGGATCCGGCGGCGGCGGGGGCGCGGGCAGCGAGGCGGCCGGCGCCACCTCACTGCAGGACTTCGGGGACCTCGACGCCCTGGTCGAGGCGGCGCAGGCCGAGGGCACGCTCAACGTCATCGCGCTCCCGCCGGACTGGGCCAACTACGGCGAGATGATCGACACCTTCAGCCAGAAGTACGACATCGAGGTCGTCAGCGCCCTGCCCGACGGCTCCAGCCAGGACGAGCTCAACGCGGTGACCAGCCAGCGCGGTCAGGACCGCGCCCCCGACGTGCTCGACCTCGGCACCGCCTTCGCCCGCCAGGCCCAGGCGCAGGACCTCCTCGCCCCGTACCAGGTGCAGACCTGGGACGAGATCCCCGAGGACCAGAAGGACCCCGAGGGCCACTGGTACAACGACTACGGCGGCTACATCTCCATCGGCTGCAACGCCACGGTGGTCGCGCAGTGCCCGGCGACCTTCGCCGAGCTGCTGGACCCCCGCTACGCCGGCCAGGTGGCGCTCAACGGCAACCCGACGCAGGCGGCGGCGGCCTTCGCCGGTGTCTGGGCCGCCTCGCTGGCCAACGGCGGCGACCTCGACGACATCGGCCCGGGCATCGACTTCTTCCGCCAGGTGAAGGACGCCGGCAACTGGAACCCGGTCGAGATCACCCCGGCCACGATCCTCAGCGGCGAGACCCCGATCTCCATCGACTGGGACTACAACAACGCCGCCCTGACCGACGACCTCACCGCGCAGGGCGCCCAGTGGCAGGTCGCCGTCCCGACCGACGGGCTCTTCGGCGGCTACTACAGCCAGGCGATCAGCCGGTTCGCCCCGCACCCGGCCGCCGCGCGCCTGTGGCAGGAGTTCCTCTACAGCGACGAGGGGCAGAACATCTGGCTCAACGGCGGCGCCCGCCCGGTGCGCCTGCCCGCCATGGAGGAGGCTGGCACGGCCGACGCCGACGCGCTGGCGGCCCTGCCGCCGGTCGAGGGCACCGCGGACTTCCCGACCCAGGAGCAGGAGACCGCCGCACAGCAGGCGGTCGCCGAGCGGTGGAACGCGGAGATCTCCGGCTGAGCGCCGCAGCGGACACCGCGGTCCGGGACGGCGGCTCGCTCGCCGCCGCCCCGGACCGGCCGCGCCGGGGCGGCCGCGGCCGGGTGCTGGTCTGGCTCGGCGCCGTCCCGTTCTTCCTCTACGTCGCGGTCTTCCTCGTGCTGCCGGTGGTCGTCCTCGGCGTGGAGGCGTTCCGGGTCACCGACCCGGTGACCTTCGAGGACACCTGGTCAGCGGCCAACCTCGCGACGATCACCGACGGCGCCTACCGCCGCGCCTACGTCGGCAGCCTGCAGCTGTCGGCGATCACCGCGGTGCTGGGTGCCGCCCTCGGGCTGACGCTGGCGATCGCGGTGCTGCGGGCCCGCCGCGGCCGGCTGCTGCGCCGGCTGGTGCTCACCGCCTCGGGCGTGCTGGCCAACTTCGGTGGCATCCCGCTGGCCTTCGCCTTCATCGCGACCATCGGCAACGCCGGGGTGGTGACCGCGCTGCTCACCGACACCCTCGGGCTGTCGGGTTTCTCGCTGTACTCGATGGCCGGGCTGGCGCTGGTCTACCTGTACTTCCTGGTGCCGCTGATGGTCCTGACCATCACCCCGGCACTGGAGGCGCTGCGCCCGCAGTGGCGGGAGGCCGCGGACAACCTCGGGGCCAGCGGGTGGCAGTACTGGCGGTACGTCGGCGGGCCGGTGCTCGCCCCGCCGGTCATCGGGGCGACCATGCTGCTGTTCGCCTCGGCCTTCGCCGCCTACGCCACCGCCCGGGCGCTGGTGGGCAGCAGCATCCCGCTGGTCACCCTCCAGATCGCCGACGCGCTGTCGAGCAACGTCGTCGTCGGCTCGGAGAACCTCGGCAAGGCGCTGGCGCTGGGCATGGTCGTGCTCATCGGCCTGGTCATGGCGTTCTACGCCTGGGTGCAGCGGCGCACGCAGCGGTGGCTGTCGTGACGACGGCGGGCATCGCCGGGGCCGGCAGCGTCGCGCCCGAGGCGCCGGTCCGGCCGGGCCGGCGCGGGGGCGGTGCGTGGCGCTGGGTGGTGCTCACGCTGGCCGGCCTCTACTTCCTCGTGCCGATCGGCGCCTCGCTGTGGTTCACGGTCCGCGACCGGGGCGCGGGCGGGCTGACGGCGGAGAACTACACGCGCATCCCGGGCGCCGAGGGGTTCGCCGAGACCTTCGGCCGGTCGCTGACCATCGCGGTGCTGACCGTGCTGCTGGCGCTGCTGCTCATGGTGCCGACCGTCGTCCTGGTCGAGCTGCGCCTGCCCCGGCTGCGGACGACGGTGGAGCTGCTGACCCTGCTGCCGCTGGTGCTGCCGCCGATCGCGCTGGTCGTCGGAGTGCGCAGCGTGCTGGCCTGGGCGCCGGACCACTTCTTCGGCACCCCGCTGGCCGAGGCGTTCTTCGCCCTCCAGCGCCCGTCGCTGCCGTGGATCCTCGTCCTCGTCTACGTCGTCCTGGCGCTGCCGTTCGTCTACCGGGCGCTGGACGCCGGCCTGCGCGGCACCGACCTGCGCACGCTCACCGAGGCCGCCCGCAACCTCGGCGCCTCGTGGCCGCGGGTGCTGGTGTCGGTCGTGCTGCCGGTGCTGCGCACGTCGGTGCTCAACGCCTCGTTCCTGACCCTCGCCCTGGTGCTGGGGGAGTTCACCATCGCCCAGATCCTGGGCTTCCGGACCTTCCCGACGTGGATCCTGGAGATCTCCGGGTCCCAGCCGCAGCTGTCGGTGGCCGTCTCGGTGCTCTCCCTCGTGCTGACCTGGGTGCTGTTGCTGCTGATCTCCGCGCTGGACCGCCGGCGGACGGGGAAGGAGTCCGCATGACCACGACCCCGGTCCCGGCGCGTGCCGCCGCGGCCCCGGCCGACCTGCGCGAGCGCCCCGGCGTCGCCGTCCGGCTCGACGGCATCACCCGCCGGTACGGCTCGGTGCTGGCCCTCGACGGCCTGGACCTCGACGTCCGCGGCGGGGAGTTCCTCGCCCTGCTGGGCCCCTCCGGCTGCGGCAAGACGACGGCGCTGCGCGCCATCGCCGGGTTCGAGCGGCCCGACACCGGACGGGTGCTGCTCGACGGCCGCGACATCACCGGCGTCCCGGCCAGCAGGCGGGACATGGGGATGGTGTTCCAGGCCTACAGCCTGTTCCCCAACCTGACCGTGGCCGACAACGTCGGCTTCGGCCTGCGGGTGCGCCGGCGGGGCCGGACCGAGCAGCGGCGGCGGGCCGCCGAGCTGCTCGAGCTCGTCGGCCTGGCCGACCGGGGGAGCCACTACCCCCACCAGCTCTCCGGCGGTCAGCAGCAGCGGGTCGCCCTGGCCCGCGCGCTCGCCGTCGCCCCGCAGGTGCTGCTGCTGGACGAGCCGCTGTCGGCCCTGGACGCGCAGGTGCGGGTGCAGCTGCGGGAGGAGATCCGCCGCATCCAGCTCGAGCTGGGCATCACCACGGTCTTCGTGACCCACGACCAGGCCGAGGCGCTGTCGGTGGCCGACCGGGTCGGCGTCCTGCGCCAGGGCCGGCTGGAGCAGGTGGCCTCGCCCGACGAGCTCTACGAGCGGCCCGCGACGGCGTTCGTCGCCGAGTTCGTCGGCACGATGAACCGGCTGCCCGCCGAGCCGGTCGACGGGGGAGTGCGGCTGCTCGGCGTCCGGCGGCCGGTGACCGGGGCGCTGCCCGCGGTCCCGCTGGTCGCGCTGGTGCGCCCGGAGTCCCTGGTCGTCCACGCCGACCCGGCCGGCGCCGGCCGGGTCGTGACCCGCACCTTCTCCGGCGCCACGACACGGTTGGCCGTCGCCCTGGCCGAGGGCATCGAGGTGGTCGTCGACGTGGCCAGCGCCGACAGCGCGGACCTCGTCCCCGGCACGGCGGTCACGGTGACGCCGGCCGAGCGTCCGGTGCTGGTGGTCCCGGCCGAGCCGTCCCCGGACGCCCAGGGCAGCGCCCGGACGTCGTGACGGGGGTCACCGGAGCCCGGGCGGGCGTCTCCGTTACCCGGCGGTAACCTCCACTATCGGAGCGAGGCGGGCGCCGGCCCGCGACCCCCTGACCCCAGCGCGGAGGTAGGTCTGACGATGAACATCGTCGTTCTGGTCAAGCAGGTCCCCGATTCCGGGAGCGAGCGGACGCTGGACCCGGGGGACAACACCGTCGCCCGGGGCAGTGCGGACAACGTGCTCAACGAGATCGACGAGTACGCCCTGGAGGAGGCCCTCCAGCTCAAGGAGGCCCAGGGCGGGGAGGTCACGATCCTCACCGTGGGGCCGGACTCGGCGGCCGACGCGATCCGCAAGGGCCTGTCGATGGGCGCCGACCGCGCGGTGCACGTGACCGACGAGGCGATCCACGGCTCGGATGCGGTGCAGACCTCCGCGGTGCTGGCCGCGGCGCTGTCGCAGCTGGAGTACGACCTGGTGCTGTGCGGGGCGGAGGCCACCGACAGCCAGATGTCGGTGATGCCGGCGCTGCTGGCCGAGCGGCTGGGCCTGCCGCAGCTGTCCGGTGCCCGCAAGCTCACCGTCGACGGCGGCGTGGCCAAGGTGGAGCGGCAGACCGACGGCGGCTACTGGGCGCTGGAGGCACCGCTGCCGGCCATCGTGTCCACCTGGGACACCATCAACGAGCCGCGCTACCCCTCCTTCAAGGGGATCATGGCGGCGAAGAAGAAGCCGGTGCAGAAGCTGACGCTGGCCGACCTGGGCGTCGACCCCGGCACGGTGGGCCTGGGCTCGGCGACCAGCCAGGTGCTGGACTTCGCCGGCCGCCCGCCCAAGGGCGAGGGCGTGAAGGTTACCGACGAGGGCGACGGCGGCCAGAAGCTGGTCGACTACCTCGCCGCCCAGAAGATCGTCTGACCCGGCCCAGACCGACACCCGCACGAGGAGACGAGAGCAGTCATGGCAGAGGTCCTGGTCCTGGTCGAGCTGAACCCGGCCGGCGGCGGTGTCCGCAAGACCACCCTGGAGGCGCTGACCGCGGCCCGCGCGCTGGGCGAGCCCGCGGCGGTCGTCGCCGGCGCGCCGGGCTCGGCGGCGGAGGCGCGCGCGCAGCTGGCCGAGTACGGCGCGGCGAAGGTCTACGTCGCCGAGTCCGAGGAGATCGAGTCCTACCTGGTCGCGCCCAAGGCCGAGGTGCTGGCGGCGCTGGTGGCCGAGAAGTCCCCGGCGGCGGTGGTCATCCCCTCCTCTCCGGAGGGCAAGGAGGTCGCCGCGCGGCTGGCGGTCAAGACCGGCAGCGGCTTCCTCACCGACGTCACCGAGATCGCCGCCGATGGCACCGCCACCCAGACGGCGTTCGCCGGGGCGACGATCGTGCACTCGCGCGTCACCGCCGGCACCCCGATCTACACCGTGCGCGGCAACTCGGTCACCCCCACCCCCGCCCCCGGTGCGGCCGAGGAGGAGCCGGTGACCGTGGCGATCTCCGACGCGGCCAAGGCCACCCGCGTGGTGGACCGGGTGGTGGAGCAGAAGTCCAGCCGCCCGGAGCTGACCGAGGCCGCGATCGTCGTCTCCGGCGGCCGCGGGGTCGCCTCGGCGGAGAACTTCGCCATCATCGAGGGCCTGGCCGACTCCCTGGGCGCCGCCGTCGGCGCCTCCCGGGCCGCGGTGGACTCCGGCTTCTACCCGCACACCTTCCAGGTGGGGCAGACCGGCAAGACCGTCTCCCCGCAGCTGTACATCGCCGTGGGCATCTCCGGGGCGATCCAGCACCGGGCCGGCATGCAGACCAGCAAGACCATCGTCGCGGTCAACAAGGACCCCGAGGCCCCGATCTTCGAACTCGCCGACTTCGGCATCGTGGGCGACCTGAACACCGTCGTCCCCGCCGCCACCGAACTGATCACCGCCCGCAAGTAGTCAGGAGGGCTCCGTCCCTCCCCACGCTCAGGGTGGGGAGGACGGGGTCGTGGGGCGCCGAGCGCCGGTCCCGTCCGACGGGGCCGGCGTTCGCCGTGTCGGGGAAGTCGTCGCCGGGGGCGACCGTTGGCGGGGAGGTGGACGTGGAGGCACCCGGAGCGGGGCTGTTCGACCGTCGGCACCGGCTGCCGACGTCCGGTCTGCTCCTGCTGGTCACCCTCGTCGCGTTCGAGGCGATGGCCGTCGGGACGGCGATGCCGACGGTGGTCGCCGAGCTCGACGGGCTGGCCTGGTACGGCTGGCCGTTCAGCGCCTACCTGGTGGCCTCGGTCGTCGGGATGGTCGTCGGCGGGGACCTGGGCGACCGGCGGGGCCCGCGGGCGGCGCTGGGGGCCGGTGTCGCGGTGTTCGGTGCCGGGCTGCTGGCCGCGGGGCTGGCCGGGTCCATGGCGCTGCTGGTGGCCGCCCGGGCCGTGCAGGGGCTCGGGGGCGGGCTGATCGCGGTCTCGCTGTACGTCGTCGCCGGGCAGGCCTACGAGGCGTCGCTGCGACCCCGCCTGTTCGGCGCGATCTCCGCCGCCTGGGTGCTCCCGGCCCTGGTGGGGCCGGTGCTGGCCGGGCTGGTCACCACGCACGCCAGCTGGCGCTGGGTGTTCCTCGGCCTGCTGCCCCTGGTCACGGTCAGCGTGCTGCTGGTGCTGCCGGCGCTGCGCGGCCTCGCCGCGCCGACGGCGTCCGGGGCTCCCCGCGGGGGCGCCCGCACGGCGTGGGCGGCCCTCGCCGGGGTCGGGACCGGCGCCCTCCAGGTGGCCGGCCAGCGCCTGGACCTCGCCGCGGTCGCCCTGGCCGGTGCGGGCCTGGTCGCGCTCACCCTCGGGCTGCGGCGGCTGCTCCCCGCCGGCGTCGTCCGCGCGCGGGCCGGGCTCCCGGCCGTCGTGGGCGCCCGCGGGCTGCTGGCCGGGGCGTTCTTCGGGATGGACGTGCTGCTGCCCCTGGCCCTGACCCAGCTGCACGGCTTCAGCCCCACCGCCGCCGGCCTCCCGCTGACCGCCGGCGCAGTCGGGTGGGCGACCGCGTCGCAGCTGCAGGGGCGCCACCCCGCGGTGTCCCGGGCCCGGCTGCTGCGGGTCGGCTTCGTGCTGCTGGCCGTCGGCGTGGGCGCCAGCGCGCTGGTCGCCGTCCCGGGGGTCGGTGGGTGGCCGGCCTACGCGACGTGGGCGGTGGCCGGGCTCGGGATGGGGCTGGGCATGCCCAGCGTCGGGGTGCTGCTGCTCGCGCAGTCACCCGAGCACCGCCGGGGCGCGGACTCCGCGGCGTTCCAGATCGCGGACGTCACCGGGTCGGCGCTGTGCGTCGGGCTGGTCGGGGTGCTCGTGGCCGCGGCCACCGCGGCGCTGCTGCCGCTGCCCGCCGCGGTCGCGGTAGCCGCGGCGGTCCTCACCGGCCTGGCCCTCGTCGGTGCCGCCGTGGCGCCCCGGGCGGCCGCCCCGGCCGAGGAGGGCACCGCCGCGCCCACGACTACATTGGCGGCGTCATGACCTACCTGGACCACGCGGCGACCACGCCGATGCTGCCCGAGGTCCTGGCTGCGATGACCGAGCAGCTGGGCCGGGTGGGCAACGCCTCCTCGCTGCACGCCAGTGGCCGCGCCGCCCGCCGCTCCGCCGAGCAGGCCCGCGAGCGGCTGGCCGAGGCGCTCGGCGCCCGCCCCTCGGAGGTCCTCTTCACCGGCGGCGGCACCGAGAGCGACAACCTCGCCGTCAAGGGCCTGTTCTGGGCCCGCCGCGACGCCGACTCCCGCCGTCGGCGCATCGTGGTCAGCCCCGCCGAGCACCACGCCGTCCTCGACAGCGTCGAGTGGCTGGCCAAGCACGACGGCGCCGACATCACCTGGCTGCCGGTGGAGCCCACCGGCCGCATCACCCCCGACGCGCTGCGCGCGGCGCTCGGCGACGGGGACGACGTCGCGCTGGCCAGCGTCATGTGGGCCAACAACGAGATCGGGACGGTCAGCGACCTCACCGCCCTCGCCGAGGTCGCGCACGCCGTGGGGGTGCCGCTGCACACCGACGCGGTGCAGGCCGTGGGCCAGGTGCCGGTGGACTTCGCCGCCAGCGGCGTCGACGCGCTGACCATGACCGGGCACAAGCTGGGTGGCCCGATGGGCGCCGGCGTGCTCCTGCTGCGCCGCGACGCGGAGTGCACGCCCCTGCTGCACGGCGGCGGCCAGGAGCGCGACGTGCGCTCGGGCACGCTCGACGTGGCCGCGATCGTCGGCCTGCAGGTGGCCACGACGACGGCCGTGGCGACCCGCGGGCAGCGGACCGCCCGGCTGGCCGCCCTCCGCGACCGGTTGGTCGCCGGGGTCATGGCGCAGGTGCCCGACGTCCAGCTCAACGGCCCCCCGCTCGACGACGTCGTCGCCGGCGGGCCCGGCCGCCTCCCGGGCAACGCGCACCTGTCCTTCCCCGGGGCCGAGGGCGACGCGCTGCTCATGCTGCTGGACGCCCGCGGTGTGGAGTGCTCCACCGGCTCGGCCTGCAGCGCCGGCGTGGCCCGGCCCAGCCACGTGCTGCTCGCCGTCGGAGCCGACGCAGACCGGGCCCGCAGCTCGCTGCGGTTCTCGTTCGGTCACACCTCGGTCGACGCCGACGTGGACGCGGTGCTCGAGGTCGTCGGGCCCGTGGTGGAGCGCGCCCGGCGGGCCGGGATGGGACGGCGGTAGTGCGCCTGCTCGCCGCCATGAGCGGCGGCGTGGACTCGGCGGTCGCCGCGGCCCTGGCCGTCGACGCCGGCCACGACGTCACCGGGGTGCACCTGGCCCTCTCGCCGGACCGCCAGACGCTGCGCAGCGGCGCCCGGGGCTGCTGCAGCGTCGAGGACGCCCACGACGCCCGTCGCGTCGCCGACGAGCTCGGCATCCCCTTCTACGTCTGGGACCTCGCGGAGCGGTTCACCGAGGACGTCGTCGACGACTTCGTGGCCGAGTACGCGGCCGGCCGCACGCCGAACCCGTGCCTGCGCTGCAACGAGAAGATCAAGTTCGCCGCGGTCCTGGACCGGGCGCGGGCCCTGGGTTTCGACGCCGTGGTCACCGGCCACCACGCCCGGCTGGCCGGCGGCCGGCTGCGGCGCTCGGTCGACGCGGCCAAGGACCAGTCCTACGTGCTCGCCGTCCTGACCGGGGAGCAGCTGGCCGGGGCGCGCTTCCCGCTGGGGTCGATGACCAAGCAGCGGGTCCGGGAGATCGCCGCGGAGCGCGGCTTCGCCGTCGCCACCAAGGCCGACTCCCACGACATCTGCTTCATCCCCGACGGGGACACCCGCGGGTTCCTGGCCCGGCGGCTGGGGGACCGGCCCGGGCCGGTGGTCGACGCGGCCACGGGTGCGACGGTGGGGGAGCACGGCGGCACCTACGGCTTCACCGTCGGGCAGCGCCGCGGCCTGGGCGTCGACGTCGGGGACTCCCGCCCGCGCTACGTGCTCGGCATCGAGCCGGTGTCCCGCACGGTCACCATCGGCACCGCGGACCTCGCCGGCGTCACCGAGGTCCGCACCGCCGTGCCGACCTGGGCCGGTCCGGCGCCGCGGCTGCCGTTCGACGCCGAGGTGCAGCTGCGCGCGCACGGCGGTCCCGTGCCGTGTGCGGTGACCGCCGCCGAGGACGGTGGGCTGGTGCTGCGGCTGGGGGCCGAGCAGCGCGGGATCGCGCCGGGCCAGTCCGCGGTGCTGTACGCGCCCGACGCCGAGCGGGGCGACCTCGTGCTGGGCCAGGGGACCGTCGTCTCCGCCGGCCGGCCCGTCCCCGCCTGAGGTCGGCTCGTCCCGGACGCGGGGACGCCCTGCGGGCGGCCCACCTCGCGCGACTAGCGTCGGTGGCGTGGCCGCGCCGATCGATCCCGCCTCGCCGATCGACCCCGTTCCCGACACCGGGCCCGCGCCGCTGTCCTGGGGGCCGGCGACCGGGGTCGGGTCACTGCCCGGCACCGACCCCGCCGAGGCACTGCGCACGGTGACCGGTGAGCTCCCCGACTTCCCGCACCTGCCCGAGCTGCCCGGCCGGGGCGCCGGCGCGGACCTGCTCGGTCGCGGCGCCGCCCTCCTGGTGGAGATCGCCGTGGAGCTGACCCCGGCCGGCTGGCGGCTGGTCCCGCGACCGGGGATCGACCAGCGCCGGGCGCAGGAGTTCCTGGCCCGCGACCTCGACGCCCTGTACGACGTGGCCGAGGCCTACGAGGGGCCGTTCAAGCTCCAGGTGGCCGGGCCGTGGACGCTGGCCGCCGGCCTGGAGCGCACCCGCGGCGACCGCGCCGTCGTCGACCCCGGCGCCCGCCGCGACCTCGGGCAGTCGCTGGCCGAGGGGGTGGCGCAGCACGTCGCCGCGGTCACCGCCCGGGTGCCCGGCGCGCGGGTCGTGGTGCAGCTCGACGAGCCCTCGGTGCCCGCCGTCCTGCAGGGCGCGCTGCCCACCGTCAGCGGCTTCGGCAGGCTGCCGGCGGTCGAGGCCTCCGTCGTGGAGCAGGAGCTCGCCGCCGTCATCGGCGCACTCGACGTGCCCGTGGTCGTGCACTGCTGCGCCCACCGCGCCCCGCTGGAGCTGTTCCGGGCCGCCGGCGCCGACGGCATCTCCTTCGACCTCGGCCTGGTCCAGGACCTCGACGCCATCGGCACCGCGGTGGAGGCCGGCACCCACCTGCTGCCCGGCGTCGTCCCCGGCACCGACGCGACGCTGCCCGCCCCGAAGGCGACCGCCTCCCGGCTGCAGGCGTGGTGGCGTGAACTGGGCTTCCCGGTGGAGGAGCTGTCCACCGCCGTCACGCTGACCCCGGCCTGCGGGCTGGCCGGGGCGACCCCGGGCCACGCGCGGTCGGTGATGACCCACGTGCGCGAGGCGGCCCGGTACCTCCAGCCGGAGTGACGCACACGGCCGGGTGAGCGTCGGTTCGGCGTCGTACCGGGCGGATACCGTTCGGTCGTGACAGCCGAAGCCGAGCCGCTGGACGAGCCGCTGGTCGACGCGCCCGAGGTGGCCGCGGCCCCCGACCGGGAGGACCTCACCGAGGTCCCCGACGAGGCGCGCACCCGCCACCGCGACCTGTCCGAGGAGCTCGACCGGTACGCGTTCGCCTACTACGTGCAGGACGCACCGCTGGTCAGCGACGCCCGGTACGACGAGCTGATGGGCGAGCTCAAGGCGATCGAGGCCGAGCACCCGGCGCTGGTCACGCCCGACTCCCCGAGCCAGAAGGTCAACGGCGGGTTCGCCGCGACCTTCGCCCCGGTCCAGCACCTCGAGCGGATGCAGAGCCTGGACAACGCGTTCAGCAGCGACGAGCTCTCGGCGTGGGAGGCGCGGGTCCAGCGCGAGGCCGGCACCGGGGCGCGCTACCTGTGCGAGCTGAAGATCGACGGCCTGGCCGTGGCCCTGCTGTACGAGGGGGGCCGGCTGGTGCGCGCGGCCACCCGCGGCGACGGCGTGACCGGTGAGGACGTCACCGCCAACGTCCGCACGATGCGCGACGTCCCGCAGCAGCTCAGCGGCGAGGACCTGCCGGCGCGGCTGGAGGTGCGCGGCGAGATCTACTTCCCGGTCGAGGCCTTCGCCGACCTCAACGCCTCGATGGTCGAGCAGGGCAAGGCGCCGTTCGCCAACCCCCGCAACGCCGCGGCCGGGTCGCTGCGGCAGAAGGACCCGCGGATCACCGCCTCGCGGCCGCTGCGCATGATCGTGCACGGGCTGGGCGCCCACGACGGCTGGCAGCCCGAGCGGCAGTCGGAGGCCTACACCCGGCTGCGCGAACTCGGCCTGCCCACCAGCGAGCGCCACCAGGTGGTCGACGACCTCGAGGGCGTGTGGGCCTACATCGAGCGCTACCGGGAGCAGCGGCACTCGGTCGAGCACGAGATCGACGGCGTCGTCGTCAAGGTCGACCAGATCGCGCTCCAGCGCCGCCTGGGCTCGACCTCGCGCGCCCCACGCTGGGCGATCGCGTTCAAGTACCCGCCGGAGGAGGCCACGACCAAGCTCCTCGACATCCGGGTCAACGTCGGGCGCACCGGCCGGGTGACGCCGTTCGCCTACATGGAGCCGGTCAAGGTCGCCGGCTCGACGGTGCAGCTGGCCACGCTGCACAACGCGAGCGAGGTGCAGCGCAAGGGCGTGCTCATCGGCGACACGGTGGTCATCCGCAAGGCGGGTGACGTGATCCCCGAGGTGCTCGGCCCGGTGGTGGCCGCCCGGACCGGCGACGAACGCGCCTTCGTCATGCCGACCCACTGCCCCGAGTGCGGCACGGAGCTGCGCCCGGAGAAGGAGGGCGACGCCGACATCCGCTGCCCGAACGCGCGGTCCTGCCCGGCCCAGCTGCGGGAGCGGGTGTTCCACGTCGCCGGGCGCGGGGCGTTCGACATCGAGAACCTGGGCTACGAGGCCGCGGTCGCGCTGCTCCAGAGCGGCCTGCTGCAGGACGAGGGCGACCTGTTCTCCCTCGAGGCGGAGAAGCTGGAGCGGACGGCGTTCTTCACCAGGAAGGACGGCGCGCTGTCGGCCAACGGCCAGAAGCTGCTGGCCAACCTGGCCACCCGCAGGGAGGTCCCGCTGTGGCGGGTGCTGGTCGCGCTGTCGATCCGGCACGTCGGCCCGACCGCGGCGCAGGCGCTGGCCCGTGACTTCCGCTCCCTCGACCGGATCGCGGAGGCCTCCGAGGAGGAGCTCGCGGCCGCCGACGGCGTGGGCCCGACCATCGCCCGCTCCGTCCGTGACTGGTTCGCCGTCGACTGGCACCGCGAGGTCGTCGAGAAGTGGCGGGCGGCCGGCGTCCGGATGGCCGACGAGGGCGAGGACGCCGGCCCCGGCCCCCTGACCGGGGTCACCGTCGTCGTCACGGGGTCGCTGCGCGACCTCAGCCGCGACCAGGCGACCGCGGCGATCCAGGAACGCGGCGGGAAGGTGACCGGGTCGGTCAGCAAGAAGACCGGCTTCGTCGTCGTCGGCGCCGACCCGGGCAGCAAGTACGACAAGGCGGTGCAGGTCAAGGCGCCGATCCTGGACGACGACGGCTTCCGTGTGCTACTGGAGGAAGGGCCCGAGGCGGCCCGCGCCGTCGCCACGATCGGCGACGGCAGCGAGCCGGCGAACCCGACAGAGGAGGGAGCCGATGGCTGAGCAGCCCGACGACGACCTCGCCGCGCTGGAGGAGCGGGGCTGGCAGGCGCTGTCGACGTCCGCGGAGGCGGCGCTGGCCTTCTACGACCGCGTGCTCGACGACGACGTGGAGATGCTCCTGCCGGGCGGCATGCGGCTGGACGACCGCGCCACCGTCCTGGCGGCGATGGGCGGCCCACCGTGGAGTTCCCACGCGCTCGAGGACGTCGTGGTGCGACGGTTGTCCGCCGACTCGGGGCTGGTCACCTACGGGGTGGTCGCCCAGCGGGAGGGCGTCGCGCCGTACTCGGCGCTGATCAGCAGCGCGTACGTCCGGCGGGACGACGGCTGGCGGCTGGTGTTCCACCAGCAGACGCCGCGCTGAGCGGCGTCACACCGGCGGCAGGTGGACGACGCTGGCCGCGATCCCGGTGAGGTGCACCAGGCGGAGCAGCTCCGAGCGCCGGTAGGCCGGCCCGCCCGAGCGGCCCAGCACGACGGCCGTCTGCGGGCTGCCGAAGGGGGTGGCCATCATCTCGATGGCCATCTCCCGCCAGCGCTCGGGCAGCCAGTCGTCCTCGCTCGGGAGCAGTCGCGGG
This sequence comes from Geodermatophilus sp. SYSU D00079, assembly GCF_054050635.1. Classification (NCBI taxonomy): domain Bacteria; kingdom Bacillati; phylum Actinomycetota; class Actinomycetes; order Geodermatophilales; family Geodermatophilaceae; genus Geodermatophilus; species Geodermatophilus sp. SYSU D00079. The sequence goes on from NZ_JBJGZS010000030.1 coordinate 35,120, forward strand.
GTGGACATCGGCAGCCACGGCAGCGTCATGCCGTCGAAGCCGGGGGCGGCGTCGGAGGCGGCCAGCACCTCGCACGGCTGTCCGTCGTCCCCGCCGTGCAGCACCGCCGCCCAGCCGCTGTGGAAGACCCGGGGCAGCTCGGCGGCGAGCAGCTTGACCGCGAGGGTGGGCGGGCCCGGCGCCGCGGCACGGGCCAGGGACTCCAGCAGCTCCAGCTCGCGGTGGGTGTCCAACGGGCCGGCGAACGGCCGCAGCGACTCCACCTGCACGCCGTCCACCGCGTGGGCCGCGGTGATCAGGCTGTCGGGGAGGCGGTCGGGAGGCAGGTCGACCACGATGTCGTCGACCGCGACCCCGCCGCCGCGCTCCAGCACGTCGACGGAGACGATGTCGATCCCGGCGGTGCCGAGGGCGGTGGCCACGGCACCGAGGATGCCGGGACGGTCGGGGACGACCAGCCGCAGGAGATAGGACACGGGTCCCTCCGGTTCGAGGTACGGGCCGATCTCCGTCGATCGCGGGACGCCCAGCTTCCCCCATCGACCCGTCGGCGGTCGAGGGACCCCCGGGCGAGTCGCCGCCGACGTCGCCGCCGGACGGCGCCGGAGAGGCCCCACGTACAGTGGCGGGGTTGGTTCCCTGGCCGCGAGCGGCCTCGGAAGGCACCGCCGAAGTGGAGTCCCCACCGCAGTGAGCACCCCCTCCCCGCAGGCGTCCCTCGGGCGGCAGGACGTCGCGCACCTGGCGCGCCTGGCCCGCCTGGCCCTCAGCGACGACGAGCTCGACCACTTCGCCGGGCAGCTGTCCGCGGTGCTCGACGCCGTGGCGCAGGTCGGCAAGGCCGACGTCGCCGACGTCCCGCCGATGACCCACGCGGTGCCGCTGACCAACGTCACCCGCCCCGACGTCGTGACCCCGAGCCTGCCGCGGGACGTCGTCCTCGCGCAGGCCCCGGCCGCGGAGGACGACCGCTTCCGCGTGCCGCAGATCCTCGGGGAGGAGGAGTGAGCACCCCGGTGGACAGCGACCTCACCACCCTCGACGCCGCGGAGCTCGGCCGCCGGCTCACCGCCGGCGAGCTCAGCTCGGTGGAGTTGACCCGCGCCTACCTCGACCGGATCGCGGCCGCGGACGGCGTGCTGGGGGCCTACCTGCACGTCGACCCCGACGCCGCGCTGGCCCGCGCCGGGGAGGTCGACGCCGCCCGCGCCGCCGGCGAGGAGCTCGGCCCGCTGGCCGGCCTGCCGGTCGCGCTCAAGGACGTCTTCGTCACCGAGGGCGTGCCCACCACCAGCGGCTCGAAGATCCTCGAGGGCTGGCGGCCCCCGTACGACGCGACCGTCGCCGCGCGGCTCAAGGACGCCGGCACGGTGCTGCTCGGCAAGACCAACATGGACGAGTTCGCGATGGGCTCCTCCACGGAGAACTCCGCCTACCGGCCCACCCGCAACCCCTGGGACCCCGACCGCATCCCCGGCGGCTCCTCGGGCGGGTCCTCCGCCGCGGTCGCCGGTGGCCTCGCCCCGTGGGCCCTGGGCACCGACACCGGCGGCTCCATCCGGCAGCCGGCCGCGGTCACCGGCCTGGTCGGGCACAAGCCCACCTACGGGTCGGTGTCGCGCTACGGGCTCATCGCCTTCTCCTCCAGCCTGGACCAGGCCGGCCCGATGGCGCGCACCGTGCTCGACGCCGCGGTGCTGCACGAGGCGATCGGCGGCCACGACCCGCGGGACTCCACGAGCATCGACGCGCCGGTGCCGGTGCTGGTGAAGGCCGCCACCGAGGGTGCGCGCGGCGAGCTGGCCGGCCTGCGGGTCGGCGTCGTCCGTGAGCTCGGCGGCGACGGGCACACCGACGGCTACGAGGCCGGCGTGCTCGCCCGGGTCCAGGAGACCGTGGCGCTGCTGGAGGGCATGGGCGCCGAGGTCCGCGAGGTCTCCTGCCCGTCGTTCGACCTCGCGCTGCCGGCGTACTACCTCATCGCCCCGAGCGAGGCGTCGTCGAACCTGGCCCGCTTCGAGGGCATGCGCTTCGGCCTGCGCGTCGGCGACGACGGCAGCCACTCCCTCGACGAGGTCATGTCGCTGACCCGCGAGCAGGGCTTCGGCGCGGAGGTCAAGCGCCGCATCATCCTGGGCACCTACGCGCTGTCGGCCGGCTACTACGACGCCTACTACGGGCAGGCGCAGAAGGTCCGCACGCTCATCACCCGCGACTTCACCGCCGCCTACGACGACGTCGACGTCCTGGTCAGCCCGACGAGCCCGACCGTGGCGTGGCCGATCGGGGCCCGCGTCGACGACCCGCTGGCCATGTACGCCGCCGACCTGTGCACGCTGCCGGCCAGCCTCGCGGGGCTCCCGGCGATCTCGGTGCCGTGCGGGCTGTCCGACGGGCTGCCCGTCGGCTTCCAGGTGATGGCGCCGGCCCTGGCCGACGACCGCTGCTACCGGGTCGCCGCCGCCGTCGAGGCCGCCCTGGACGCCGCCCGCGGGCACCGGCTGCTCGACGAGCTGGCGCAGCGGACGGCGACCGCGGGGGCCGAGGCGTGACCGGTCCCCTCAAGGCCGCCTGGGCCCTCACCGCGTTCGTCGTCCTCGTGGGCCTGGTCGGCTGGATCGCGACCGGCGAGGCGTTCTTCGCCGTCTTCATCGTCCTGGGCCTGCTGACCGCGGTCGGTGCGTGGATGACCGGTCGCACCGGCCCGAAGGAGAACAACCCCTCATGACCGAGACCCTGGTGGACTACGACGAGGTCCTCACCCGCTACGAGCCGGTCATCGGCCTGGAGACCCACGTCGAGCTGGGCACCGCGTCGAAGATGTTCTGCGGCTGCGCCACGACCTTCGGCGCCGAGCCCAACACCCAGACCTGCCCGGTGTGCCTCGGCCTGCCCGGCTCGCTGCCCGTGGCCAACGCCGCTGCCATCGAGGCGACCATCCGCATCGGGCTGGCGCTGGGCTGCCGGATCGCCGGCTGGTGCCGCTTCGCCCGGAAGAACTACTTCTACCCGGACATCCCCAAGGGCTTCCAGACCAGCCAGTACGACGAGCCGCTGTGCACCGCCGGTCACCTCGACGTCGAGGTCGACGGCGAGACCTACCGGGTGGAGATCGAGCGGGTGCACCTCGAGGAGGACACCGGCAAGAACCTCCACGTGGGTGGCGCGACCGGGCGGATCCACGGCGCCGACTACTCGCTGGTCGACTTCAACCGCGCCGGCATCCCGCTGGTCGAGATCGTCACCCGGCCGATCCCCGGCGCCGGCGCCAAGGCCCCGGAGGTCGCCCGGGCGTACGTCACCGAGCTGCGCGACATCATCCAGACCCTCGGTGCCTCCGACGTCCGCATGGAGCAGGGCAGCCTGCGCTGCGACGTGAACACCTCGCTGGCGCCGATCGGCAGCCTCGAGTGGGGCACCCGCACCGAGACCAAGAACGTCAACTCGCTGCGGTCGGTGGAGCGCTCGGTGCGCTACGAGATGCGCCGGCAGGCTGCGGTCCTGGACGCCGGCGAGCGGGTGCTGCAGGAGACCCGGCACTTCCACGAGGACACCGGCACCACCTCGGCCGGGCGGAGCAAGGAGGAGGCGACCGACTACCGGTACTTCCCCGAGCCCGACCTGGTCCCGGTCGCCCCGGACGCCGAGTGGGTGGAGAAGCTCACCGCCGAGCTGCCCGAGCTCCCCGCCGCCCGCCGCGCGCGGCTGCAGGAGGAGTGGGGCCTGTCGGCCACGGAGATGGGCTGGCTGACCGGTGCCGGCGCGCTCGGCCTGGTCGACGCGACCGTCGCCGCCGGTGCCACCCCCGCCGACGCGCGCAAGTGGTGGCTCGGTGAGCTGGCCCGCCGGGCCAACGACGCCGGCGTCGAGCTGTCGGAGCTGGCCATCACCCCCCGCCAGGTCGCCGAGCTGACCGGGCTGGTCTCCGCCGGCACCATCAACGACCAGCTGGCCCGGCAGGCGCTGGACGGCGTCCTGGCCGGGGAGGGCGATCCCGCGCAGGTGGTCGAGGCCCGCGGGCTGGCCGTGATGGGGGAGTCCGACGAGCTGGTCGCCGCGGTCGAGGCCGCGATCGCCGGTGCACCGGACGTCGTCGCCAAGGTGCAGGGCGGCAAGGTGCAGGCCCTCGGCGCGCTGGTCGGCGCGGTCATGAAGGCCACCCGCGGCAAGGCCGACGCCGCGACCGTCAAGCGGATGCTCGAGGAGCGCGTGCTCTGACCCCGCGGTCCGGGAGGACTGCGGGGTCACCCCACGGTCACAACGGCGAGTCGCCGGAGCCGCCGGGTGGGAGCACCCGCAGCACGCGATCGTCCTCCTCGACGGGGGTGCCGAGGCCGTCGCGGTTGGACGTGGTGATCCACAGCGCGCCGTCGGCGTCGAGGACGACGGTCCGCAGCCGGCCGTAGCGCTCGGCGAGGAAGTCGGTGGGCTCCTCGACGGCCGCGCCGCCGGCGTCGAGCTCGACCGCGTGCACCCGCCGGCCGTCGAGGGCGCCGAGGAAGACGGTGCGGCCGGACACCGCGCAGCCGCCCAGCCCGGCCTCGGGGGCGGGGACCTCCAGCACCGGGGGCCGGCTGCCCGGGCCCGGCTGAGGCCAGCCGGCGTCGCTGCCCTCGGCGACCCGGTCCAGGGCGTCGGGGCCCTCGACCGCGTCGTCGGTCGCGAACAGGGCCTCCGCCCCGCCGGCGCACAGGGCGGTGACGTTGCCGTGGCCGCTGCTGTACACCGGCCCGGCGCCGACCGGCTGGCCGAAGACGTCGACGTGCAGCACCTTGCCGCCCAGTGACGCCGGGTCCTGGGCCAGGGCGGCGTTGCCGGTGTCCCCGGTGCCGACGAACAGGGTGCCGTCGGCGCCGAACAGCAGCCCGCCGCCGTTGCGGGTCTCGCCGCGGGGCAGGCCGGTGAGCACCGGGTTCGGCGTCCCGCCGAGGGGGAAGCGGACCACCCGGTTGTCGGTCGCCGTGGAGACGTAGGCGTAGAGCAGACCGTCCTCGGCGAAGGTCGGCGACAGCGCCAGCCCGAGCAGGCCGCCGTCGCCTGCCGCGTCGACCCCGGCGACGGTCATGAGCTCGCGGGCGGGGGAGCGGTCGGGGAAGACCTGGAACAGCCGGCCGCTGTCGCGTTCGCCGACGACCGCCGAGCCGTCGGGCAGCACCACCAGGCCGGTCGGCACGGTCAGGCCCGAGGCGACGACGTTCGGGTCGCCGCCCTCCTCGCCGGAGCCGGGGTCGGCCGGGTCGCCGGGGCCCGGCGGCACCGTGGACTCCGTGGGCGGGCCGACCTGCGGCGGCGGGTCCTCCGGCAGCGGGCGGAAGGGCCCCGCGGGCTCGTAGCCGTCACTGCCGCACCCGGCCAGGACGGCGGTCAGCAGCAGGGCACCGGCCAGCCCCGGCCCCCGTCTCCCGCGCCACCGGCTCACCCCCAGAACAGTACGTGCGCCGGGCCGCGCCCCGGCCTGTCGACTCCGTCCCCGGGCCCCGCGAGGGGTGGGGAGGACGGGGTCCCCCCTCGGCTCCTGGCCCCGTCCCGGGGCCCGCCCCGAGCCCGCGAGGGGTGGGGAGGACGGGGTCCCCCCTCGGCTCCTGGCCCCGTCCCGGGGCCCGCCCCGAGCCCGCGAGGGGTGGGGAGGACGGGGTCCTTCTAGGGTCGGCGGCCGTGGCTCCCCAGATCACCGGTTCCCACGTCGTCGGCCCGGACGAGACGCTGCACGTGCTCGTCCCCTCCCGGGCCCTGGCCGCCGCGGTGGAGGCGGTGTCGCCCCGCGTGCGCGCGCACCGGGTCGACCCCGGCGACGTGCCGAGCGGTGAGGCGGCCCAGGCGCAGGTGTGGGTGCCGCGCGGGGGCGGGGGAGCCGACCTCGAGCTCGCCGCGGCCCTGCCCCGGCTGCGGCTGGTGCAGCTGCTCAGCGCCGGGGCGGAGAAGTTCGTCGGCCGGCTGCCCGCGGGCGTCGTCCTGTGCAACGCCCGGGGCGCGCACACGCCGTCCACCGCGGAGTGGGTGGCGGCCGCCGTGCTGGCCGCCCAGCGCGGGCTGCCGTACTTCGTCCGCGAGCAGGACGCCGGCCGCTGGTCGCCGGCGCCGTTCCCCACTCTGGCGGGGTCCCGGGTGCTGGTCGTCGGCGCGGGCGACATCGGACGGGCCGTCGGGCGGATGCTCGCCGGTTTCGACGTCGAGCTGACCTACGTGGCGCGGACCGCGCGCGACGGCGTCCACGGCACCGAGGAGCTGCCCCGGCTGCTCCCGCACGCCGACGTCGTGGTGGTGATCGTGCCGGTCACCCCGGAGACCACCGGGCTGGTCGACGCGGCCTTCCTCGCCGCGATGGCCGACGGCGCGCTGCTGGTGAACGCCGCGCGCGGGGTGGTCGTCGACACCGACGCGCTGCTGGCCGAGCTGCGGTCGGGGCGGCTGCGGGCCGCGCTGGACGTCACCGACCCCGAGCCGCTGCCGGAGGGGCACCCGCTGTGGTCGGCGCCCGGGCTGCTGCTGACCCCGCACGTCGCCGGCAACGTGCCGGAGACCAACGAGCGGGCGGCGGCCGCCGTCGTGGACCAGGTGACCCGCGTGCTCGCCGGGGAGCCGCTGGTCAACGTCGTCGACGCCTACTGACCCCGGATCAGGCGGTCGGGTCGGGGGAGGGGATGCGCCCGCCGGAGACCGCCGCCAGCCGCGGGAGGTCGCGGGTGCGCAGCACGGGCAGGCGGACCTCGGTGGCACCGGTGGTGACCAGCCACAGGTCGTTGCGGGGGCCCACCCGGATGCCGGCCAGCTGCGACCACGGCACCCGGCGCCGGCCGACCAGGGAGCGCACCGTGATGCCGTCGTCGCCGACGTCCACCCCGACGCGCAGCACCCACGTGGCGACGAGGACGGGCACGAGGAGGAAGACGAGCGTCCAGGTCGCGGCGGAGGCCAGCGGGACGGCGCAGACGAGCAGCAGGGCGACCGGGAGCAACGCCGTCCGGCTCATCCGCATACGGACGGGAGCAGCCACGTCTGCCGAGTCTCCCAGAACGGCTCAGCCGGTCATGCGGGCCAGCTTGTCGGCCGCGTCACTGCCCTCGGCCGCGGTGTAGACGACCAGCTGCAGCCCGGGGGCGTCGGCGGGGGTCAGCTGGTGGTGCTCCAGCAGCAGCGTGCCGACCTCGGGGTGCTCGAAGCGCCGCTCCCCGGAGCTGAACCGGTCGACGTCGTGGCTGGCCCACCCGGCGCGGAAGTGCGGGCTGGCCGCGTCCAGCCGCGCGACCAGGTCGACGACGTCGGGGTCGGCGAGGCGGGGGCCCACCTCCGCCCGGAACTGGGTGAGGAAGCGCCGGCTGTCGGTGGTCCAGTCGCCCAGCAGCGCGCGCACCGCCGGGTCGGTGAACACCAGCCACAGCAGGTTCCGGTCGGCGGCCGGCACGGCGGCGACCCCGGGGTAGAGCCGCTCGTAGGCGTGGTTCCAGCCGACGATCGACCAGCTGGCGGTGATGACGTAGGCGGGGGAGCTGCCGAGGGCGTCCACCAGGCGCTGCACGTGCGCGGGCATGCCCTGGGCGGCGGTCTCCGGTGCCGCCCCGCCGTGCCCGGCCAGGCGGAGCACGTACTCGCGCTCGGCGGGGGACATGCGCAGCGTGCGGGCCAGTGCCTCGACGACCTGGCGGGACGCGCGGATGTCCCGGCCCTGCTCGAGCCACGTGTACCAGGTGTGGCTGACCCCCGACAGCAGCGCGACCTCCTCCCGGCGCAGCCCGGGGGTGCGCCGGGCGCCCCCGGCCGGCAGGCCGACCTCGTGCGGGTCGACCTGGCGGCGGCGGGAGCGGAGGAAGTCGGCCAGCTCGCGGCGGGCGGACGGCGGCACGCGGGCCCTCCCTTCGGTGGTGGTGTCGGTACCAGTATCGACGCTCTCCTTGTCCAGTCCGTGGACCGGCCTACCCTCGTCGGACGTGACCAGCGTCGAGGACCGCCCCACCACCACCGCAGACGTCAAGCCCCGCAGCCGCGAGGTGACCGACGGGATCACCCGGGCCCCGGCCCGCGCCATGCTGCGCGCGGTCGGCATGGGCGACGACGACTGGGACAAGCCGCAGATCGGCGTCGCGTCGTCGTGGAACGAGATCACCCCGTGCAACCTCTCCCTGGACCGGCTGGCCAAGCGGGCCAAGGAGGGCGTGCACGCGGCCGGCGGCTACCCGCTGGAGTTCGGCACCATCTCGGTCTCCGACGGCATCTCCATGGGCCACGAGGGCATGCGCGCCTCGCTGGTGTCGCGCGAGGTCATCGCCGACTCGGTGGAGACGGTCATGTTCGCCGAGCGGCTCGACGGCTCGGTGCTGCTGGCCGGCTGCGACAAGTCCCTGCCCGGCATGCTCATGGCCGCCGCGCGGCTGGACCTGGCCAGCGTCTTCCTCTACTCCGGCTCCACGCTGCCGGGGAAGCTCGGCGACCGCGACGACCTCACGATCATCGACGTCTTCGAGGGCGTCGGTGCCTGCGCCCGCGGGCTGATCACCCGTGAGGACCTCGACGCCATCGAGAAGGCCGCCTGCCCCGGCATGGGCTCCTGCGGCGGCATGTACACGGCCAACACCATGGCCAGCGTCGCCGAGGCGCTGGGCATGGCCCTGCCCGGCAGCGCCGCCCCGCCGGCTCCCGACAGCCGCCGCGACGCCTTCGCCGTGGCCTCCGGTGAGGCCGTGGTCAACCTGCTGCGCCAGGGCATCACCGCCCGCCAGATCATGACCAAGAAGGCCTTCGAGAACGCCATCACCGTGGTCATGGCGCTCGGCGGCTCGACCAACGCCGTCCTGCACCTGCTGGCCATCGCCCACGAGGCGCGGGTCGACCTCACCCTCGACGACTTCAACCGGATCGGGGACCGCACGCCGCACCTGGCCGACGTCAAGCCGTTCGGCCGGTTCGTGATGACCGACATCGACCGCGTCGGCGGCGTCCCGGTCGTGCTGCGGGCGCTGCTGGACGCCGGGCTGCTGCACGGCGACGTCCTCACCGTGACCGGGAAGACGATGGCCGAGAACCTCGAGGAGATCTCCCCGCCGGACCTCGACGGCACGATCGTCCACGCCATGTCCGACCCGATCCACAAGACCGGCGGGCTGACCATCCTGCGCGGCTCGCTGTCCCCGGAGGGGGCGGTGGTCAAGTCCGCGGGCTTCGACGCCGACGTCTTCGAGGGCACCGCGCGCGTGTTCGACGGCGAGCAGGGCGCGATGGACGCCGTCACCGACGGCACCCTCAAGGCCGGCGACGTCGTCGTCATCCGCTACGAGGGCCCCCGGGGCGGCCCCGGCATGCGCGAGATGCTCGCCGTCACCGGCGCGATCAAGGGCGCGGGCCTGGGCAAGGACGTCCTGCTGCTGACCGACGGCCGCTTCTCCGGCGGGACGACGGGGCTGTGCGTCGGCCACGTCGCGCCCGAGGCCGCCGACGGCGGTCCGATCGCCCTCGTGCAGGACGGCGACCCGATCCGGCTGGACCTCGCCGCCCGCACCCTCGACCTGCTCGTGGACGACGAGGAGCTGGACCGCCGCCGGCAGACCTGGCAGCCGCTGCCGCCGCGGTACACCACCGGCGTGCTCGGCAAGTACGCCAAGCTCGTCGGCTCGGCGGCGCAGGGCGCCATCTGCGGCTGACGGAGACCCTCTCCCTCCTCACCTCGGAGACCCCGGGACGGGGCCGGGTGCCGTGGGGACCCCTCGCGCCCCGGCCCTGACCTGCGGGTCGGGGCCGGGGGCCGGCCCTCACCCCGAGGGGTGAGCGGCCGCCCGGTCCGCTGTGGTGGGCGGCGCGAGGTGCCGACACCCCCGGTGTGGACAGGCTGAGGTGGGTGCTCCTCGTGAGCGCCGCGCTGGCGGCGGCCGCCTGCGCGGTGGCCGCCGGCACGAGCGGTCCGGGCTCCGCCGCCGACGTCGCGGTCGCCGCGATGGGCGTGGTCGCGGCGGCCGTCATCGGCTGTGCCGCCCGCGGCCGGCAGCGCGGAGCGCGCGGGTGGTGGCTGATCGCCGTCGCCCCGCTCCTGCCGGTCGCCGGGTTCCTGGCGACCACCACCCTCGCGCCGAGCGACCCGATGCAGCAGGTGCTCGTGCGCTGGCTGCCCACCGTGCCCGGCTACCTGCTGGTCGCCCTCGGCGTGCTCACGCTCGTCGACCGCGAGCGCCTGCGCCGCGGCCGCCGGGCCGCGGTCGAGGTGGCGCTGTTCGGGACCGCCTGCGCGCTCGTCGTCCAGCTGCTCGTGCTGGGCACCGGTCGCAGCTGGCTGGACCTCGCCCCGGCCGAGGGCGCCGTCCTCGCCGCCGCCGTGCTGGTCACCTCCTCGACGGTGACCGCCGCGCTGGTGGTCGTGGGCGTGGTCCACAGCTGCCGGCAGCGGGTGGCCCTGGTCCTGCTCGCCGGGATCTCCCTGACGACCACCGGCCGCGCGCTGGGCACCTCCGCGCTGCTCTCGGAGGCCGCCGCGCTCACCGACCTCACCCGCTTCCTCGTCGTCGGCGGGCTCACGCTGCTGGCGAGCGCGGCCCTCGCCGACCGCCGGCTGTCCCCGCAGGACGGCGACCGGCCCCGCTCGCGCAGCGGCCGCTCCACCCAGCTCGGGCAGGTGCTGCCGCACCTGGCGATGGTCGGGGCCCTGATGGCCACCGCCGTCGCGGCGCTGGTCACCGGCCAGACCACGGCCGTCACGATCCTCGGCGTCCAGGTCTGCGCGGTCCTGGCCGCCGTCCACCGGTGGGTGACCGCGGGGGACGAGCACCGCATGGGGGCGCGCCTGCGCCGCAGCGAGTCCTACTTCCGCTCCCTGGTCGCCTCCAGCGGCGACGCCGTGCTGATCCTCGACGACGACCTGCGGGTCACCTGGGCGTCGTCGGCGCTCGGCGCCACGCTCGGCGACCCGGGTCGCGTCGTGGTGGGCCGGGACCTGCTCGAGCTCGTCCACCCGGACGACGCCCTCCCGCTGGCCCGTGCGCTGCACCGGGACGGCGACGGCGGGGCCTCGACCGCCCTGCGCCTGCAGCACGCCGACGGCACCTGGCGGCACCTGGAGGCCAGCATCTCCGACCTGCGCACCGACGCCTCCGTCGGTGCGGTCGTGCTGCACTGCCGGGACACCACCGAGCGGGTGGAGCGCGAACGCGCCCTCGAGCAGGTCGCCTTCACCGACCCGCTCACCGGCCTGCCCAACAGCGCGGGATGCCAGCGGAGCCTCGAGGAGCGGCTGGTCCGGGCGGGCGAGCCCGGCGTGCCCTGCACCACGCTCCTGCTGGCCGAGCTCCAGGGACTGGAGGAGGTGCGCGAGCACGCCGGCACCGACGTCGTCACCGCCGTGCTGGTCGAGGTCGCCCGCCGGCTGCGCGCCACCGTCCGCGCCCCCGAGGTCGTGGCCCACCTCGGCGGCGGCACCTTCGCCGTCCTCGTGGAGGGCGCGGCGCACGCCGTCGACCTGCTCGCCGACCGCTGCCTGTCGGTCATCGAGCAGCCCGTGGACACCCCGGCGGGGGTCTTCGACCTCGCTGCGAGCATCGGCGTCGTCGAGCTCACCGCCGGTGCGACCGTCGCGGAGCTGACCGGCCACGCCGAGCTGGCCGTGCGGGCCGCCGCGGCCTCCGGGCCCGGGACGGCGCTGCGCTACCGGCCGGCGCTGGGGTCGGCCGCCGCCCGGCGGGACCGGCTGCGCGACGACCTGCCCGGCGCCTGGACGCGGGGTGAGTTCTCGGTGCTGTTCCAGCCCGTGGTCTCCCTGGAGGAGCAGCGGATCAGCGGCATCGAGGCGCTGCTGCGCTGGCGCCACCCGGAGCTGGGCGACGTGCCCCCGGCGGAGTTCGTGCCCGTCGCCGAGCGGGCCGGCGTCATGGACGAGCTGCAGCGGTGGGCCCTGGAGCAGGCGGCGACCGCCGCGGTCGCGCTCCCGTGCACCGGCGCGCCCCTCCAGCTGGGCGTCAACATCTCCGCCTCGCACGTCGCCGCGCGCACCCTCGTCGGGGACGTCGCCGCCGTGCTGCACGCCACCGGACTGCCGCCGGAGCGGCTGGTCCTGGAGATCACCGAGGCCACCGTGCTGGCCGACGGCGACCACGTCGGCGTCGACATCGAGGCGCTGCGGCTCATGGGCGTGCACGTGGCCCTCGACGACTTCGGTGCCGGCCGGTTCTCGCTGGCCGACCTGACCCGCCTGCCGATCGACGTGCTCAAGCTGGACCGGTCCTTCGTCGCGCGGGTCGACCGCGACCCGAAGAGCCGTGCGCTGTGCGAGTCGGTCGTGACCATCGGCCGGGCCCTCGGCCTGGACGTGGTCGCCGAGGGCGTGGAGACCCCGGCCCAGCTCGGTGCCCTGCGCGGCCTGGGCTGCGGCTTCGCCCAGGGCTTCCTGCTCGCGCGCCCGATGCGGTCGGCCGAGCTCACCGAACTGCTCAGCGACGGTGCGGGTGTGCTGTGGCCGGGCCTCGTCGGTTCCCGCTGATGCCGGGGACCACGGCCGGCGGCCCGGCCGACCGCGGACGCCGCGGCTCCGCTGCCCTCCTGGCCCTGCTCGCCGCCCTCGCCGGCACGCTGGCGCTGGTCGAGACCACCGCGGGGGACACGGCCCTGCGCCTGGGCCCGGCCCTGCTCGCGCTCGGGTCGTGGGTCACCGCGCTCGTCATCGCCCACCACGGGGCCCGGCTGCCGGGACGCTCGGCCGGCCCCTGGCGTGCCCTCGCGCTGACCACCGTGCTGCTGGGGCTGGGCCAGGCCGGCAGCGCGCTGGCCGGGGTGGGGATCAACACCAGCGAGGCGGGCTGGCACGACCTGCCGCTCCTGGCCGCCGTGCCGGTCGCCATCAGCACCTGTGCCCGGCTGCTGTCCTCGGCCGGCCCCCGGTCCATCGGCTCCCGTGCGCTGCTCGACGGCGGGATCGTGCTCGTGGCGGTCGGCCTGGCCGGAGAGGCCCTCCTGGCCGACGCGGCCGCCCGTTCCGGCGGCGTCGCCGACCCGCTGGTCTCCGTCGGCTACCCGGCGGTGGGGGCGCTGCTGTGCGGCGTGGGCCTGGTGGCGGTGGCCGCCGTGGACGACGGCCGGCGCCGGGCCGCCGGCTGGCTGCTGGCCGCCTCGGTCGCCCTCGCGGTCGTGGTGCTCAGCGGCGCCCTCGCCGTCACCACCCGGGACACCGCACTCGACGTCGTGACCGGCGTGGCGTGGCTGGCCATGCTCGCGGCCGCCGTCCGGGCGGTCGACGTCGACCCCGGTCGGGTCGGCGAGGACGCCGAACCGCCGGCCGGGCTGCCGCTCGCCGGCGTCCTGTTCAGCAACTGCTCCGCCTTCGGTGTCGCGCTGTTCCTCGCCATCGGGGTCGCCGCGGGGCGCACCGTCTCCCCACTGGAGGGAGCCGGCATCACCGTGCTCATGCTGCTCACCCTCGTGCGCTGCCTCGTGTGGGCCGCCGACGGGGAGCGGCTGACCCGGCGGGTGCGGCACACCGAGGGCTGGCTGCGCGCGCTGCTGCACAGCGGCGACGCGGTCACCGTCCTGCTCGACCGGACCGGCCGCGTGGCCTGGACGTCCGGGCCGTCGAGGGACCAGCTGGGCTGGACCCACCGCGACCTCTCCGGTCGCGTCCTGCTCGGGCTCGTCCACGCCGGGGACCGTGGCCTCCTCGAGCGGGTGGCGGTCGCCGTGCGGGCGGGGGAGCAGCCGCCCGAGCTGCCCGCCACCGTGCGCCTGCACACCCAGGAGGGGGACTGGCGGGAGGTCGAGGTCTCCGGCGCCGCACGCACCGGCGACGACGACGGGCTGGTGCTCCACCTGCGCGACGTCACCGACCGCACCAGCGCCCAGCGCGAGCTGGAGCGGCTGGCCTACACCGACTTCCTCACCGGCCTGCCCAACCGGGCGCGGTTCATGACCGCGCTGCGCACGGCGCTCGCCTCCTCCGCCCCGGGCTGTCTGCTGCTGGTGGACCTGGACGGCTTCAAGGCGGTCAACGACGTCGCCGGCCACGACGCCGGCGACCGGTTGCTGGGCGAGGTGGCCGACCGGCTGCGCGCGGCCGCCCGCGAGGGGGACGTCGTGGCGCGGCTGGGTGGCGACGAGTTCGCCGTCCTCGTGCGTGCCGGGCGGGAGGAGGCCACGGCGCTGGCCGAGCGGCTCGTGCTGCTGCTCGACCGCGACCACCGCCCGGTCACCCCGCGCGGGAGCGCCGACGGAGGCCTGGTCTTCCGCGTCTCCGGCAGCGTGGGTGTCGCCGTGCTGCGCCCGGGGGAGGAGCCGGCCGAGGCGGTGCGCCGCGCGGACGTCGCGCTGCGGGCGGCCAAGGCGGCGGGGAAGAACTGCGTCCGCACGTCGGGGGCCTCGTTCGACCGCGTGGTGGACCGCCGCGCGCAGCTGGCCCGCGACCTGCCCGCGGCGATCGCCGGTGGTCAGCTGTCGGTGGTCTACCAGCCGGTGGTGGGCGTGCCGGACCGGCGCGTGCTGGGCCTGGAGGCCCTCGTCCGCTGGGACCACCCGGAGCTCGGCTCCGTCCCGCCCGAGGAGTTCGTCGGCCTGGCCGAGGACGACGGCCTGATCGTGCCGCTGCAGCGGTGGGTGCTGGCCGAGTCGACCGCCGCGCTGGCCCCCCTGCTCGCCGCGGGCCACGACGTGCAGCTCGGCGTGAACGTCTCCATCCGGCACCTGCAGGCCGGGTGCCTGGCCGCCGACGTCGCGGCGGTCCTCGCGAGCGCCGGCGTGCCGGCGCACCGGCTGATGCTGGAGCTCACCGAGTCGGTGCTCATGGGCGCCGGTGACCGGATGGACGGCGACCTCGACACGCTGCGCGGCATGGGCTGCGTGCTGTCGCTCGACGACTTCGGCAAGGGCCACTCCAGCCTCGCGCGCCTGGCCCGGCTGCCGGTGCAGGTGCTCAAGATGGACCGCGCATTCGTCGCCCACATCGAGTCCGACCCGCGGACCGCCGCGCTGGTGGGCAGCGTCGTGGAGCTCGGCCGCACGCTCGGCATGGACGTCGTGGCCGAGGGCGTCGAGACGGCGGGTCAGCTCGCGGCGCTGCGCGGGCTGGGCTGCCGGTACCTGCAGGGCTACCTGCTGGGCCGCCCGGTGCCCGCCGCCGAGCTGCCCGCGCTGCTGGCCCGCTTCGACCCGGCGGTCCTCGACGACGCCGGGGTGCCGTCCCACGTCTGAGCCCCTACCGGTCCACTGTGTGGGACGGGGTGGTTGACGGGCGCCCGCGTCGAGGCGCACAGTGGGCGGGTGCGCCCGGCCTGCCTGCTCCTCGTAGTCGCCTAGCGCGTCGGTCGCCCGACCGACGCGCTGACCCCTCTGTGCCCGCAGGCACGAGGGGTCTTTCGTTTGCGGGCCCCCTGGACTCCCCGGACGGCGGCCGGCCCGCGCCCGCAGGCACCGCGTGCACACCGCACGGCCCCCGAACCGACGCCCCCCACCGGGGCACTGCCAGGAGACGCCATGAACAGCACCACCCCCGGCGAGTCCGCGACCCGCGAGGCCGCCGCAGCGCTCGCCGGCGTCGAGACCACCGCGCGGTCGGTGGCCGAGGCCGCCGCCGAGCCGCTCCTCGGCTGCACCGGGGCGCAGAGCCTCGTCCGCTCGCTCGAGGCGGTCGGCGTCGAGGTGGTGTTCGGGATCCCCGGCGGGGCGATCCTGCCCGCCTACGACCCGCTGTTCGACTCCCGCGTGCGGCACGTGCTGGTCCGGCACGAGCAGGGCGCCGGCCACGCGGCCACCGGCTACGCGCAGGCCACCGGGCGGGTCGGCGTCTGCATGGCCACCTCCGGTCCCGGCGCGACCAACCTGGTGACGCCGCTGGCCGACGCCTACATGGACTCGGTCCCGATCGTCGCGATCACCGGTCAGGTGCCCAGCAGCGCGATCGGCACCGACGCCTTCCAGGAGGCCGACATCCGCGGCATCACGATGCCGGTCACCAAGCACAACTTCCTCGTCACCGACCCCCGCGAGATCCCGCAGCGGATCGCCGAGGCGTTCCACCTGGCCGCCACCGGCCGCCCCGGCCCGGTCCTGGTCGACATCCCCAAGGACGTCCTGCAGGCGACCACCGACTTCACCTGGCCGCCGCGGCTGGACCTCCCCGGCTACAAGCCGACCACCCGCCCGCACGGCAAGCAGGTCCGCGAGGCCGCCGCGCTGATCGCCCGCGCCAGCCGGCCGGTGCTCTACGTCGGTGGCGGCGTGCTCAAGGCGCAGGCCACCGCGGAGCTGGCCGAGCTGGCGCGGCTCACCGGGGCCCCCGTCGTGACCACCCTGATGGCCCGGGGCGCGTTCCCCGACAGCGACCCGCAGCACCTCGGCATGCCCGGCATGCACGGCACCGTCGCCGCGGTCACCGCACTCCAGAAGGCCGACGTGCTCGTCGCCCTCGGGGCGCGCTTCGACGACCGGGTCACCGGCCAGCTGTCCTCCTTCGCCCCCGAGGCCCTCGTCGTCCACGCCGACATCGACCCCGCGGAGATCGGCAAGAACCGCCGCGCCGACGTCCCGATCGTCGGCGACGCCCGCGAGACGATCGCCGAGCTGGTCACCGCCCTGCGCGCCGAGCACGAGGCCGGGCGCACCCCCGACCTCGCCGCCTGGTGGGCGCAGCTGGACTCGTGGCGGCAGAAGTACCCGCTGGGTTACGACTGGCCCGAGGACGGCGCACTGTCCCCGCAGTACGTGATCGAGCGGCTGGGCGCCATCGCCGGCCCCGACGCGATCTACGCCGCGGGCGTCGGCCAGCACCAGATGTGGGCCGCCCAGTTCATCCGGTACGAGAAGCCCGGCACGTGGCTCAACAGCGGTGGCCTCGGGACGATGGGCTACGCCGTCCCCGCCGCGATGGGCGCCAAGTACGGCTGCCCCGACACCACCGTCTGGGCCATCGACGGCGACGGCTGCTTCCAGATGACCAACCAGGAGCTGGCGACCTGCGCGATCGAGGGCATCCCGGTCAAGGTCGCCATCATCAACAACGGCAACCTCGGCATGGTCCGGCAGTGGCAGACCCTGTTCTACGAGGGCCGCTACTCCAACACCAAGCTGCACCCGGTCGACGAGGACGGCAGGCCCAAGCCGGTGCGCATCCCCGACTTCGTCGCCCTGGCCGAGGCGCTCGGGTGCGTGGGCCTGCGCTGCGAGAGCAAGGACGACGTCGACGCGGTGATCGAGAAGGCCATGGCGATCGACGACGCGCCGGTCGTCATCGACTTCGTCGTCGGCTCCGACGCCCAGGTGTGGCCGATGGTCGCCGCCGGTGCCAGCAACGACGACATCATGGCCGCGCGCGGCATCCGCCCGGTCTTCGGCGACGGACAGGTGTAACTCCGAGGACCCCGTCCTCCCCACCCCTCGCCCCGCCCGGGGCGAGGGCCCGGACGGGGCCAGCCCTGGTCCACTCCGTCCTGAAAGGAACCCCGGGTCATGACCCGCCACACACTGTCGGTCCTGGTCGAGAACAAGTCCGGCGTCCTCGCCCGGGTCTCGGCGCTGTTCAGCCGGCGCGCGTTCAACATCGAGTCGCTGGCCGTCGGGCCGACCGAGAACCCCGACCTGTCCCGGATGACCATCGTGGTCGACGCCGAGACCCAGCCGCTGGAGCAGATCACCAAGCAGCTGAACAAGCTCGTCGAGGTCATCAAGATCGTCGAGCTGGAGGCGGCCGGCGCCGTCCAGCGCGAGCTGCTGCTGGTCAAGGTCCGCGCCCCCATGGCCGACCGCACCCAGGTGCTGCAGACCGCCGAGCTGTTCCGCGCCCACGTCATCGACGTCAACACCGACACGGTGACCCTGGAGGCCACCGGCACGCCGGACAAGCTCCAGGCACTGCTGGCCGTCCTCGCCCCGCTGGGCATCAAGGAGATGGCGCAGTCCGGCACCGTCGCCCTGGGGCGGGGTCCGCGGTCGATGTCGGGCGCCGGTACGTTGCGCCCGGTCGAGCGCACCGCCTGAGGCTCGGACCCCCAGACCTCCCGATCAGGACCAACCGAAGGAGCACGCACCGCATGGCCGCCGAGATCTTCTACGACGACGACGCCGACCTGTCGATCATCCAGGGGCGCACCGTCGCCGTCCTGGGCTACGGCAGCCAGGGCCACGCGCACGCCCTGTCGCTGCGGGACTCGGGCGTCGACGTCCGCGTCGGCCTGCCCGAGGGCAGCAAGAGCCGGGCCAAGGCCGAGGCCGAGGGCCTGCGGGTCGTGACGCCGGCCGAGGCCGCCGCCGAGGCCGACCTGATCATGATCCTCGCGCCCGACCACGTGCAGCGGAACCTGTACAAGGAGTCGGTCGAGCCCAACCTGCAGGACGGCGACGCGCTGTTCTTCGGCCACGGCTTCAACATCCGCTTCGGCTACATCAAGCCCCCGGCCGGTGTGGACGTCGCGATGGTCGCCCCCAAGGGCCCGGGCCACCTGGTGCGCCGCGAGTTCGAGAACGGCAAGGGCGTGCCCTGCCTGGTCGCCGTCGAGCAGGACGCCAGCGGTCAGGCGCTGCAGCTGGCGCTGTCCTACGCCAAGGCCATCGGCGGCGCGCGGGCCGGCGTCATCAAGACGACCTTCGCCGAGGAGACCGAGACCGACCTGTTCGGCGAGCAGGCCGTGCTCTGCGGTGGCATGTCGGCCCTGGTGGCGGCGGGCTTCGAGACCCTGATCGAGGCCGGCTACCAGCCGGAGATCGCCTACTTCGAGTGCCTGCACGAGCTGAAGCTGATCGTCGACCTCATGTACGAGGGCGGTATCGCCAAGCAGCGCTGGTCGGTGTCCGACACCGCCGAGTACGGCGACTACACGACCGGCCCGAAGATCGTCGACCAGCACGTCAAGGACACGATGAAGGACGTCCTCGCCGCCATCAAGGACGGCTCCTGGGCCGCGGCCTTCATCGCCGACCAGGACGCCGGCGCGCCGGACTTCAAGCGCCGCCGGGCCGAGGCCGAGGCGCACCCGATCGAGGAGACCGGGCGCAAGCTGCGCGGCCTCATGAGCTGGGTGTCGGCCTCCGACGACTACACCGGCACCGCCGCCCGCAACTGAGGGAGGGCCTCTTCCCCCCACCCCAGGCTCCGCTCGGGGTGGGGCCCAGGAGGGGGCCGCTCCAGTACGTCACGAGGCCCCCGCTGCCGGCCGGCAGCGGGGGCCTCGTGGCGTCGGGGGACTACTTCGTGCCGCGGGCGGCGAACCAGGCCCTGGACGCCGGCTGCACCAGCAGGAAGACGATGGCGGCGCCGATGAGGATCGACACCAGCGTCGAGAAGTCGAAGCTGCCCTGGACGAGGTACGTGACCAGGGAGAGGACGCCGAGGCCGGCGGTGATGCCCCCGGCGATCTTCAGCAGCGTGCTGCCCCGCCCCTGGACGGCCTGGACGCCGCCGACGACGTTCAGCGCGGTCAGCGCCAGGTAGAGGACGCCGAACACCGCGCTCAGGGCGCCGAACAGCGAGGACGCCGCGAACAGGACCAGCGCCCCGATCAGCAGGAAGAAGGCGACGACGAAGCCGAGGACGGCGGCGAGGAGCACCTGTGGGGGCCGCTTCCCGGGCGGGGTGCCCGGGCCGGCGGACGGCGCCGGCCAGCCGGGGCCCGGCGCACCGGGGGCCTGGCCGGGAGGTGGCGGTGGTGCCCCCCAGCCGGGCTGGTCCTCGGGACCGCGTCCGGGTGCGGGGTGCGGCTCGGATCCGCTGGGGCTGGACATGGACTCAGCATCCTCCTGGGCGGCGGGGTCGCCGTCGGGACGGTCGGCGGCGGGGTGGAGGACCACCCCGGTGGCCCCGGGGGACTCCCGCCCCCCGGAGCCGCAGGTCAGCGCCCGCGCCGGGCGCGGTGGGCGGCGAAGAAGGCCGGCGCCGGCCGCATCGTGAGCAGCAGGACGATGGCCAGGGCCGCCAGGAAGAACAGCAGGCTGGTGATGATGCCGCCGGCGCCGCTGTTGTCGGGGTCGGACAGGCTGCTGATCAGCGTGAGCGCGGTGAACGCCAGGGCGATGGAGCCGCCCACGAGCAGCATCACGCGGCTGCGGCCGGTGAGGGCCCACACCGAACCCCAGATCATCACCACGGTCCAGACGAGGGCGAGCAGGCCGAAGACCAGCAGCACGCCGCCGATGGCGCCCGCGACGCCCTCGAAGCCGGGGATGTCGTCGAAGTCCGAGCTGCTGCCACTGGCCGCGGCGCCGGCGACGACGGCGAACAGGGTGACGATGACCCCGATCGCGCCGAAGACGAAGCCGAGCACCGCGGCGGTGACCACGCCGCCGGGCTTGGCCGGCACCGCCGACTGGCCGTACTGCCCGTACTCGCCGTACTGCTGCGGAGGGGCCTGGCCGTACTGCTGCGGGTAGCCCTGGCCGTACGGCGAGGGCTGGTACTGCTGGCCGTACGGCTGCTGCCCGTACTGCCCGTAGGGCTGGTCCTGCTGGCCGTAGGCCGAGGGCTGCCCGTACTGCGGCGCCTCGTGCCCCGGCTGCTGGCCCTGCGCGTACGGCTGGCCCTGCCCGTACTGCGGGCCCTGGCCGTACTGGGGCGAGCCGGAGCTGCTGCCGGGCTCGTTGTCGTGGGTGCTCATGATCTCCTCCGTCGGCGCCGGCTGTGCCGACTCTGCGCGGTCAGGATGTCGGCGCACCCCAGCGCGGGCAAGCACACCCACCCCTCCGGCGGGAGGTGTCGCCCGACCCGGGAGGGGCTGGCCGGGGACGGGGGTGCCGCCGTCCTTAGGCTGTGGTCCCGTGACCACGACCGCGCCCGTCGTCCTGATCGCCGAAGAACTCGCGCCCAGCGTGCTGGAGGTGCTCGGTCGGGACGTCGAGATCCGGTCCGTCGACGGTGCCGACCGCGCCGCGCTGCTGCCGGCACTGGCCGACGCGTCGGCGGTGATGATCCGCAGCGCCACGCAGATCGACGCCGAGGCACTGGCGGCCGCGCCGAACCTCAAGGTGGTGGCCCGGGCCGGCATCGGCCTGGACAACGTCGACGTCGCCGCGGCCACCGAGCGCGGGGTCATGGTGGTCAACGCCCCGACGTCGAACATCGTCAGCGCCGCCGAGCACGCCGTGGCCCTGCTGCTGGCCGCCGCCCGGCACATCCCCGCCGCCGACGCGTCGCTGCGCGAGGGCACCTGGAAGCGGTCGAAGTTCACCGGCGTCGAGGTCACCGACAAGGTGGTCGGCGTCGTGGGCCTGGGCCGCATCGGTCAGCTGGTCGCCCAGCGCCTCGCCGCGTTCGGCGTGACCCTCATCGCCTACGACCCCTACATCCAGCCGGGCCGCGCGGCGCAGCTCGGCGTCCGGATGGTGTCGCTGGAGGAGCTGCTGCGCGAGGCGGACTTCATCACCGTCCACCTCCCCAAGACGCCCGAGACCCTCGGGCTCATCGGCGCCGCCGAGCTGGCCACCACCAAGCGCGGCGTGATCATCGTCAACGCCGCGCGCGGGGGGGGGGGGGGGGGGGGGGGGGGGGGGGGGGGGGGGGGGGGGGGGGGGGGGGGGGGGGGGGGGGGGGG